>JAZQBJ010000229.1:0-2276 GCA_045545715.1 Oscillospiraceae bacterium | reverse complement strand
GGTTCAAATCCTTCCCCCGCAACCAGAAAGAATCCCTCGGACGTTTGTTCGGGGGATTTTTTGTTGTTTGAATATTCCGATTCAGTATTTAACATTGAAAAGAAAAAAGAATCGTTGTATTATTGTTTTATAAGATTCGGGAGGTGATGATTTGGCAGAAAAATATTTTCTTCAGAACCGTTGGAAACTTGAAGGTAAAAAGCTTTATTATTACGGTTTGCGTAGCGGAAATAATCTTTTTAAAAACAGTATCAAACTATCAAAAGCACAGATCGATGTCATCTCTTCCCTTCCCAAAGAACTTTCTTTAAAAGAAAAAAATATTCTCAGCAGCCTTCTAAATGAACAGATAGTTACAGAAAATTATCTGAAAGTAACCCCTGAATCTATTTATGAAGCTCATTTTTGCAAAAATTGCTGCGCAAACGACTTTATAATTCCCGGACTTGAATTTGATGAAAACGGACTTTGTCCAATGTGTCAGACTTCAAAAGAAACCGAAAATTTAAAAAGCATAGTTCCGATAATTAACGATATCCCCCGTTCCGGCAAATCACGCTTTGATGTTGCTCTGTTTTACACCGGCGGAAAAGATTCGACATTTTTGCTTTATTATCTTTCAAAAATTAAAAAACTTCGTGTTCTTGCTCTAACCTGGGAAATCCCGTTTATTTCAGAAAGTGCTAAATTAAGCATCGAAAACGCAAAAAAGAAATTTTCAAATGTTGAATTTATTACAAGGAAAATATGTGACAGCGATCTTCAGAAAATATATAAGAAGCTGTATGAATTAAGTAAAAACACCTGCGCCTGCCCTTCCCTTGCATATATTTTATTTTACCCGGAACTTGTTTCGAATAAAATCCCCTATTTTATGGCCGGAAACGAACCTGTTCAGATGCTGGGACTTTACTATAATCATATGTCGCCTAAATTTGTTTATCATCTTGACAGTAATAAATGCCTTATGGGGCTTATAAATTTTGGAAGAATTATCACTTTCCACCCTTCTTTCAAAAACGGTCAGCTGCAGACATTGATGACAATGAAACAGCTTGCAAGAAAAAACAGCTTCGTTATGGATTTTTTCGGATATTCCAATCCACTTGTTTCAAATATTGTAAACGCCATAAATGAAGTTCCCGAACTTCTTGTTCCGTTTAAAAAAGCGATAAAAATTTCTTCTCGCACAGGAAATATTCCCGCATTTGTTCATTTTGATTTTGATGAAATATGCGGCGGAAAATACGATTGGAAAAATATTAAGAAAATTCTTGTCGAAGAATGTGGATGGGTCCCTCCTTCTTCGGATAAAAAAGCTCTTCACACAAGTTGTAAAATTGAAAGATGCAAAGATCATTCTCAATTCATACGTTTTTATAATTGCGAATCCAAAATGATCCCTTTCAGTGCTCTGGAAATTTCTCTTGCAAGCAGAAACAAACTGAATTCCAAAGAGGAAATTATGTACGAAATCGAAAATCACCTTGGTTTTTCACTTGAAGAACTGCCCGAATGTTCTTTGATGTGCAAATATATAAAGGAGCAAAAATGAACAAAATATTTTATTTTTCCGGAAGCGGAAAAAGTAAAAGATTAGCAAATTTTTTAGGAAAAGAAGTTGGTGCCGAGGTTTTTGACTTAACGAAAACAAGCGATTATACAGCCGATTTGGCAATAATCGTGTTTCCGGTTTATTGCCAGAATCTTCCCGATCCAGTTATCCCTTTTCTTAGGAAACTTAAGACGAAAAAAGTTTCTTTTGTCGCTCTTTATGGACGGAAATCTTTCGGAAATGTTATCGAGGACGCTGTTAAAATTACCGACTCAGATTTTATCGGCGGAGTTTGCGTTCCCTGCGGACACAGTTTTCTTTTGGAAAAAGATGATTTCGACTATAAATCTTTTAAACCGTTCATCGAAAGAATTAAGAATCCGATTTCAGCCAAACCAAAGCATTACAATAAATCTTTTTATGCAGATTTTTTCCCGGCAAACAGAACGCAGATTTGTGTGAAGATATACAAAAATGAAAATTGCATAAATTGCGGAAAATGCTCCGAAAATTGTCCAATGGGTGCTATGGATGATGGCAAGATAAACAGAAACTGTATCCGTTGTCTTCGCTGTGTATCCGAATGTCCCGAAAATGCTCTTCAATTTAAAATCAACGGTTTACTAAAACTGTATCTTATCAATTCAAGAAAAAACGAATATAAATATTTCTTTTGATTATTTAAATCCCGGATCATCATTTATGTCCGGGATTTTTTATT
>JAZQBJ010000228.1:0-36245 GCA_045545715.1 Oscillospiraceae bacterium | reverse complement strand
AGGAGCTGGGAGCTTACTTTTTTGACTTTGTTGATGGTTTCTACCATGTGTACCGGAATACGAATGGTTCTGCCTGGTCGGCAATAGCTCTGGTGATAGCCTGACGGATCCACCATGTTGCATAGGTGGAGAATTTGAAGCCTTTGGTGTGGTCGAATTTTTCAACCGCTTTGATAAGGCCGAGGTTGCCCTCCTGGATAAGGTCAAGGAACTGCATTCCGCGTCCGACATAGCGTTTTGCAATGGAAACAACAAGACGAAGGTTCGCTTCGGAAAGACGTTTTCTTGCTTTTGCGGCAACTCCGGGTTCGCCGCTTGCCATCTGTTCCGCAAGTTCAACTTCCTCATCGGGAGTAAGAAGCGGAACGCGGCCGATTTCTTTAAGATAAACCTTTACCGGGTCGTCGATGTTGATTCCTTCGATAATGGTTCCGTCCTCGTCGATGTTGTCGCCTTCGATGTCGGAAAGGTCAAAATCAAGGTCTGCCGCGGCGGAAAAATCCTCGATTATTTCGATGTTGTTGCTTTCAAGAATGTCATAAAGCTTATCGACCTGTTCAACCTCAAAATCCATCTCTTCGATGAAATCGGTTATCTCTTTGGTGGTAAGCTTGCCTTTTGCCTTTCCGTTTTCAATAAGTTCGGAAAGAGTCATTTTCTTTTCTGCCATTTTAAAATTCCCCCTGAAAAAATATCTATGTTAGTTTGTGGGTAACTTTTTAAGCCTCCCTTGCCTAAAGGGAGGTGTCAGCCGAAGGCTGACGGAGGGATTCCTGCACAAATTCATCGATGAATCTGCAGATTCCCTCAAAATTATGATTTATCTCACCGTGTGGAATTCTCAAAACGGTCAAATCACGTTTCTCAATTCTTTCTGTCCGGATTTTGTCTTTCAAAAGTCCGTCCTTTGTATAATGCTGACTTCCGTCAAGTTCGATTACAAGCCTTGCTTTGTGGCAATAAAAATCAGCAATATAATCGTCAATTACCTTTTGCCGCAAAAAACGTTCGGGATAATCCTTCAAAAAATCGTACCAAAGGTGTTTTTCTTCTTTGGTCATATTTTTCCGAAGTTCCTTTGCATTTTCCGTAAGCTTTGGATTATGTTTCCTTTCCATAAAAAAGAATCCCTCCGTCATTTCCTTACGGAAATGCCACCTCCCTTTAGGCAAGGGAGGCTATTTTTATTTCTTTGCCTTCCTCATTTTATCAATATAAGCCGCAAGTTCCTCTCCGGAAAGTTCGCCGATTTCCTTGTCGGTTTTCTTTTCCTTAAGGCGAAGAATGGTCTTTGCCGCTTCTGCGGCGTCTTCGGCGGAATATTGGTGCTCACGGGCAAGGGTGGTAAGTTTTGCGATTATGCCCTGCTGCTCAAGAGTAAAATCCTCCCCGAAAAGGGTAAGGGATATTTCGGCTCCGGTGCTCAGAGTTTCGAGAAGCTTCCGGTAAAAATTTCCGTAAAGCTCACAGACGAAATCTTCCGGGGAAACTTTCGTGCTCAGCGTGCTCAAAGTTTCCGGGTGGCGCATTATTGCGCCCAAAAGCCTTTCTTCAGCCGCCGCGGAAGCCGGATTCTTAAGTTTTTCCGGAACGGCGCCGCCGAAAGTTGCGCTTTGGGCGTTCTGTCCAAGAACAGTTCTGTTCCCCTGGGCCCTTGCCCGGCGTTTTATCTTTGTCTGAACCTGGGTGAGAATACCTTCTTTTGTTGTGCCGTAATCCCGGGCAAGCTTTGCCGCCCAGACTTCCCGCTCAAGCGGATTTTTCATATCCGCCAGAAGCCCGACCGCATCTTTTAGTGCGGAAATTTTTCCTTCCGGAGTTTCGGTGTCATATTTCGCGCCGATTTTCGAAAGTTCATATTCAACCGAGCCTGCGCTTTGCTCAATAAGCTTTTTGAATCTTGCTCCGCCGAATTTTTTGATAAATTCGTCCGGGTCCTTTGCGCCCTGAATGGTAAGAACCTTTGAGCGGATTCCGACTTCGTCAAGAAGTCCGATGGCTCTCTTCGTTGCTTTCTGTCCCGCTTCGTCCGAATCATAAGCAAGAACCGCTTCCTCAACGTAGGAGGAGGCAAGCCTGCATTGGTCGGAAGTTAGCGAAGTTCCGAGGGAGGCGACCGCTTCGGTAAAACCCGCCTGGTGCATGGCGATTACGTCCATATATCCTTCGCAAAGGATAAGCCGCTCGAGCTTTTGCTTTTTCGCAAAATTGAGGGCGAAAAGGTTTTTTGTTTTCTTGAAAACCGGAGTATCCGGGGAGTTATAATATTTCGGGCCGTCGCCGCTCATTTTTCTTCCGCCGAAGCCGATTACGTTTCCTCTTAAATCGATTATCGGGAACATAACCCTGTCACGGAAAACGTCGTAATATCTTCCGCTTTTCTCGCTTTTGCGGGAAAGCTGGGCCGCGACCATATCCTCATAGCGATAGCCTTTTGATGCAAGAAGATCGGTGAGCCTTGTCCAGTCGTTCGGCGCATAGCCGAGCCCGAAATGTTTTATGGTCTTTGGTTCAAGTCCGCGCCCGAGAAGATAATCAAGGGCGGCCTTGCCGCTTGGTTTTGTGAGTTCGGAAAAATAAAATCTTGCGGCTTCCCGGTTCATTTCAAGGATTTTTGTTTTTAAAAGTGCGGTCTTGTCTTCTGCCGCATCTTCCGGAACGTTCATTCCCGCCCGCTGTGCAAGGAATTTTATGGCTTCGACATATTCAAGATTTTCGATCCGGCGGATAAAACCGATGACGTCGCCGCCGGCTCCGCAGCCGAAACAATAAAAAGACTGGCTTTCCGGATAAACGGTGAAGGAACCGGTTTTTTCCGAATGGAAAGGGCAGAGCCCGGTTGAAATCCTTCCGCGCTTCCGAAGCTGAACGTAGCTCGAAACAACTGATTCGATATCGCAGTTCATTTTTAATTCTTCAATAAAACTCTGGGGAATCATGGGTCCTCCTCCTTTCCGGGATATAAGCCTCCCTTGCCTAAAGGGAGGTGTCAGCCGAAGGCTGACGGAGGGATTCCTGCACAAATTCATCAATGAATCTGCAGATTCCCTCGAAATTATGATTTATTTCACCGTTCGGAATTCTAAAAACGGTCAAATTACGTTTTTCAATTCTTTCTGTCCGGATTTTGTCTTTCAAAAGTCCGTCCTTTGTATAATGCTGACTTCCGTCAAGTTCAATTACAAGCCTTGCTCTGTGGCAATAAAAATCGGCAATGTAATCATCGATTATTTTCTGGCGAAGAAAACGGACGGGATATCCTTTCAAAAAATCGTACCAAAGATGTTTTTCTTCTTTGGTCATATTTTTCCGAAGTTCTTTTGCATTTTCCGTAAGCTTTGGATTATGTTTCCTTTCCATAAAAAAGAATCCCTCCGTCATTTCCTTACGGAAATGCCACCCAACTCTTGCGGTGCCCAAAATATTCTGCGGCATAACATCTTGAATATTTTGACCGCGGCGCCAAACCTTGCTCGCTGTTTCGCCCACTGGGCGCGCTTCGCAAGCTTTGCTCTTTAGGCAAGGGAGGCTTCCTTTTATTCCCTGCTCCAGCCTTTGGGAACAAAGAAATCGTTATAGAGTTTAATGGCGTAGCGGTCGCTCATTCCGCTGATGTAATCGCAAACCGCTCTGTCGAGCCCGTCGCGCATTGCGATCGCCTGATATTCAGAGGGAAGGGCGTTTGCGTTTTCAAGGAAGAATTCATAAAGCGCTTTAACAAGAGCTTCCGCCTTGTGCTCCTGGGATTTTGCAACCGGGTTTGTGTAAACCGCGGAGAACATGAATTCTTCAAGAAGCTTGCTTGCTGCGGCAACTTCCGGAGCCATTTTTATGTCGCCGTCGGAATTTTCGATAACGGAGGTTATCATTTTTGCAAGGCGCGGTGTTGCGCCGTTTCCGAGGATTTCCCTAACTTCTGCCGGGACGGCTTCTTCGGTAAGAACTCCTGCGCGGACTGCGTCCTCATAATCGTGGTGAGCATAGGCAAAATGGTCCGCCAGCTTAACAAGTTTTCCTTCCGGGGTGTCCGCTTCTTTTCCTTTGGTGTGACAAACGATTCCGTCCCTTACTTCATAAGTAAGGTTAAGACCGTTTCCGTCCCTTTCAAGGATATCAACAACGCGAAGGCTCTGTTCATAATGGCGGAAACCGCCGGGAGCAACTTCGTTAAGAGCTCTTTCGCCTGCGTGACCGAAAGGGGTGTGCCCAAGGTCGTGCCCGAGGGCTATCGCCTCGGTCAGGTTTTCGTTAAGGCGGAGGGCAACCGCCATTGTTCTTGCAATCTGTGCAACTTCAAGAGTATGGGTGAGACGGGTGCGGTAATGGTCGCCTTCCGGGCTGAGGAAAACCTGGGTTTTATGCATAAGGCGGCGAAAAGCCTTGCAGTGGATGATTCTGTCCCTGTCCCGCTGAAAATCGGTTCTTATCCCGTCGGATTCAAGAGGAAAAAGTCTGCCTTTTGTTTCTGCGGAAAGGGTCGCCATTGGCGAAAGGGTTTCGCGCTCAAGTTTTTCTGTAATTTCGCGGATATTCATCTTCTGCCGCCTCCTTTTTTGAAAAAATTTTGTCTTACATATACTATATACACCGAATTTTGCAAAAAACCTTCTTTTTAATTAATAAAAAGAAAATTTATTTTATAATAAGCCTTCCCAGAGGGGAAGGTGCCGAGTGAAACGAGGCGGAAGAGGGATTTTACCCAAGCCTTTGTTTCACATTTAGGTCAATATAAGCGCAGGAATTTTCAAAATTACGGTCAATGTCTTTGTTTAAAAAACGAAGAACCATTATTCCGCAACTTTCAAGATATTCCGTACGTTCTTTATCGTATTGTATTGATTCGGAAGTGTAATGTTGGGTACCGTCAATTTCAACGGCAAGTTTTGCCTTTCTGCAATAGAAATCAACGATGTAATTTCTAATAACAACTTGACGTCTGAAGGAAATTTCGTATGAATTCAGAAAATCATACCACAAATGCTTTTCCTGCGGCGTCATATTCTTTCGGAGTTCATGGGAATTATTGCGCAGATCTTCATTTGCTTTATAAATCCTTGGCATTGTTATCCCTCTTTCGTCACAGCCGCCGGCTGTGCCACCTTCCCCTCTGGGAAGGCTTAGTCATCGTCCAGCTTGAGCACCGCCATGAATGCTTCCTTCGGAAGCTCGACGGAACCAATGCGGCGCATTTTCTTTTTACCTTCCTTCTGTTTTTCAAGAAGTTTTTTCTTTCGGGAAATATCGCCGCCGTAACATTTTGCAAGAACGTCCTTGCGGAGGGCTTTTATGGTTTCGCGGGCGATGATCTTTCCGCCGATGGCCGCCTGGACCGGAACTTCGAAAAGCTGGCGGCTGATGTTGTCGCGGAGTCTTTCGACCATTCTTCTCGCTCTGGGATAGGCGTTATCTGCGAAAACCATCATGGAAAGGGCGTCGACCATTTCTCCGTTGAGAAGAATGTCGAGTTTAACAAGCTTGCTGGCTTTATATCCGCAGGGTTCATAGTCGAAGGAGGCGTAACCTCTGGTTCGGCTCTTGAGAGCATCGAAAAAGTCATAGATAATTTCGCCGAGGGGGAGTTCATAGTGAACTTCACAGCGGTCTGCCTCAAGATATTTGGTATCTTTATAAATTCCGCGGCGTTCCTGACAAAGCTCCATAATGCTTCCGATATATTGGGTGGGAGTAAAGATGGAAGCCCGGACGTAGGGTTCTTCGGTGGAATCAATAATAGCCGGGTCGGGATAGTTGGTCGGGTTGTCAAGTTCAAGGGTGCGTCCGTCGGTGAGGTGAAGTTTATAAACAACGCTGGGCGCGGTGGTTATGAGGTCGAGGTTATATTCTCTTTCAAGACGCTCGAGGATAACTTCCATATGAAGAAGTCCGAGGAATCCGCAGCGGAAACCGAAACCGAGAGCGGCGGAAGTTTCCGGCTCAAAGCTGAGAGAAGCGTCGTTGAGGATAAGTTTTTCAAGAGCTTCGCGAAGGTCGCCGTATTTTGCGCCGTCGAGGGGATAAATACCCGCATAAACCATCGGATTGACCTTTTTGTAACCTGCAAGAGGTTCGTCGGTGGGATTTTCCGCAAGGGTAACGGTGTCGCCGACTGCGGTATCCGCAACGGTTTTGATGGAAGCGGTGATGTAGCCGACTTCGCCGGCCTTGAGAACTCCGCTGGGAACAAGCCTTGTTGCGCCCATATAACCGACTTCAACAACGTCAAATTCCGCGCCGGTCGCCATCATTCTGATTCTGTCGCCGGAATGGAGTTCGCCGTCAACAACGCGGACGTAAACGATTACTCCGCGGTAGCTGTCATAAATGGAGTCGAAGATAAGCGCCTTGAGCGGAGCTTCGTCGTTTCCTTCCGGAGCGGGAATTCCCTCGACGATCGCTTCAAGAACGGAATGTATGTTAACGCCGGTCTTTGCGGAAATCTGCGGCGCATCAAGAGCGGGAATTCCGATGATATCCTCGATCTCATGGGCAACTCTGTCCGGGTCTGCCGCGGGAAGGTCGATTTTGTTGATTACCGGAACGATTTCAAGGTTGTGGTCAACCGCAAGATATGTGTTTGCAAGAGTCTGTGCCTCAACTCCCTGGGAAGCGTCAACAATAAGAACAGCTCCCTCGCAGGCGGCAAGAGAACGGGAAACTTCATAGTTGAAGTCAACGTGTCCGGGGGTATCGATAAGGTTGAAGACATAGTTGTTTCCGTCGTCGGCTTTATAATCAAGACGGACAGCGCGGGATTTTATGGTGATTCCGCGTTCACGTTCAATGTCCATATTATCCAGAAGCTGTTCTTCCATTTCGCGGGGAGTGACGGCTTCGGTGTTTTCAAGGATTCTGTCGGCAAGGGTGGATTTGCCGTGGTCGATATGTGCGATTATACAAAAGTTTCTTATGTTCTCATTCGGCATTGTTAAAAAAGCACCTCCTGTGCAAATTATACCAGTTTATATTTTACCACCCTTTAATATAGATATCAAATATTTTTTATAATATCATAAGGAAATTTTAAAAAATTCTTTCCCGGAGGGCAGGCTCCCTTGTGTAAAGGGAGCTGGCAGCGAAGCTGACTGAGGAATTGTCGACCCTGTTCCACGAATAACAGGCGGATAATATCCGCCCCTACCATAACACACCGATATTAATTCCGTCTCCGTAGGGGCGAACCTATGTGTTCGCCCGAAAAAAGCCTACCCTATCAGGGGAGGTGGATTTCGCCGAAGGCGAAAGACAGAAGGGTGGAAACCAACATCAACTCCCGCCGCAATAAAAATCCCTCATCCAAAAAGGCAAAAAAATAGGCGGATATATCCGCCACACAATATTTAAACATACCTTACTGACCGTTGTTTTGTCTGTTCTTGTATATCCGGCCGGGTTGTGATAACATATAGATGGTTAAACAAACTTGAATCACCCGGAGGATGAACAATGCTTTTCAAAAAAGGTTCGGGCTGGAAGGCCTGTTTCGACAGCGATAGCGGAAGATATTTCGGCGAATACGGAGGAATACAGGACTATCATCTTTTCGAGATAACAAAGGAAATATTTGAAAAGCTCGATAAAAAAATGCGGGAAAGCGAAGCAGGCAGCATTATGCACGAAGGAAGACATATGTATATGTCTGTGAATGACCGCTGCGGACCTCCTTATACGATTGTTTTCGATGATGATTATGAAAAGCTTTGTCCCTGGGCAGACGTTATAAAAAGCGGAAAAGTCTGGCCGGATGAACTGACCGATGCGGCGGAAAAATTGTTGGAATCCGAAAAGGGAATCCGCGAACCGAAAAATGAAGAATAAAAAGGCCGGGCTGCAAAATTGCAGTCCGGCTTTGATTTTTTTGCGGATGTATCAGTCGTAATGAACGATCATATATTTTCCGATGACAGGAAGGTCTTTTGCCTGACCTTTAAAGGCACGGACGATTCCCATAATCATGAAAACAACGCAGGCAACGGAACCGATCACTGCGGCGATCCAGCCGAGGAAAGGAACTATTGCAACAAGACCGCAGAGGATCCCGAAGATGTAAAGGATAATGCTCTGGTTGATGTGATAGCGAAGGAACTTGGAACCGGGTTCGATAAGAAGTCCAAGGATCACAAAGAGAAAGCTGAGATAGCAAAGAGCCGAAAGAATGTTGGTTCTTCTGATATCCTCTTCTTCAAACATTGCGGTGTGGTCGCTTTCGTCGGGAATGTTGGTCATACCAACAGGTTCTCCGCAGGTGGGGCAGTAATGGTCATTTTCGGGAACCTGGGTTCCGCATTTTGGACAGAACATATGTAAAACCTCCTTTTTTCTTCATGTTAACATTCTTTTTTTATTTCTTCAAGAAACAAGCGCAAAAATTAATAAAAGCTTAAAAATTATTTACCGATATAGTTTTTGACAATTCCGGCGCAAACTTTTTTGATGAACCATTCGGAAATATCCGCAATGGCGGCGTCGGTGCTTCCGCAGGAAGTTACAATGCGCACAGCCCATCTTCCGTCCGGAAGTTTTGCCTGAATAAAGCAGCCGTAAGTATCGGAAAGTTCCTGACCAAGTTCCTCCGGAAGAAGAACAAAGATCTGGTTGGTCTGGAATTCGCAGTAAAGATCAAATCCCGCCTGTTTGATGGCTTCAACAATTCTTTCGGCGGCTTCGTTTTCATATTTTGCCATTTCAAAATAAAGTCCGCTGCCAAGAGCTTCCTCAAACATTGCGCCTACGACAAAACCTTTTGCAAGCATATATCCGCGCTGTTTGATAAGCCAGCGAAGATGGTCGTAAACTTTGGGATCGGTAAGAACAAGGGCTTCGCCGAAGAGGAGACCGTTTTTGGTTCCGCCAAGATAAAAACCGTCGCAAAGTTCGCCGATGTCTTTAAGGGTAACGTCGTTGCATTTTGCCATAAGAGCGCTGCCAAGTCTTGCGCCGTCAACAAAAAGCCACATTCCGTTGGAATGGCAGTATTCGGAAAGAGCGGTGAGTTCTGCTTTGCTGTAAATGGTGCCGAGCTCGGTGGACTGGGAGATATAAACAAGCTTCGGAACGACCATGTGCTCGCTTTCAAAGCCCTTGAAAACGGGGTCGATAAGTTCGGGGGTAAGTTTTCCGTCAACTCCTACCGGAATGGTTATTGCTTTTCTTCCGGCATATTCAATGGAACCGGTTTCGTGAACGTTTATGTGTCCGGTGTCCGCGCAGATAACAGCCTCATAGGTGTTGCGGAGAAATGCGGAAATAGCAAGAACGTTGGTGGCGGTTCCGCCGGAAGTAAAGGCAACTTCCGCGTCCGGTTTTCCGCAAAGCTCGCGGATGATATTGGCAGCCGCTTCGGAATGGCGGTCCATTCCGTAAGGGGTGTTTGTTTCATAAGCAAGTTTTAAAAGGGATTCGATGATCTGGGGATGTGCCGCTTCGGAATAATCGTTTCTGAAGCTGTATTTGTCAACATTAGTTCCGCTGTACAAAGTAAAAAACCTCCTGTGGTGGAATATAAAAACAGTATATCACAGGATGTGTTTTATTTAAAGACAGTTTTGTAAAAAAATTAGGAGCTTTCGTCATTTTAATATAAAATGTTGTAATTATTTCTACACATTCGGCATTGAAAAAGGTATGCTAAAGATGTTACAATATTATATATATAATTACAGTCAAAAACCCTTCCGCCTGCCTTGCGGGCACCTTCCTTTTTGTGGAAGGCCGATTTGAAAGGAGAAACCTATGACAAAAAAACAAAATCCGCTTGAACTTCCTGTATATCTTTTCCACCAGGGAACAAACTATCGCGCATACGAATTTCTTGGCGCACATAGGATAAGAGGAAGCAGAAAAAAAGGCGTTATGTTCAGAACCTGGGCACCAAATGCAAAATCCGTTTCCGTGGTCGGCGACTGGAACTACTGGTCTTTCGGCGCAGACCCGATGCATAAAATAAGCGACGGAGTTTGGGAATGCCGCGTTGATAACCTCGAAGATTATACCAGATATAAATTCGCAATTGAAACTTCCTGGGGCGAAATCATCGAAAAAGCCGACCCCTATGCCTTCCATTGCGAAACAAGACCGAACACAGCTTCAATGGTCTGTTCCCCGAAATATAAATGGGGAGATAAAAAATGGCTCGAAAACCGAAAAAAATGGGATATGTACCACAGCCCGGTAAACATCTATGAAGTACATATCGGCTCCTGGAGGAAATATCACGACGGAAACTTCTTCGATTACAGAAAATCCGCCGATGAACTTGCGGCCTATGCCAAGGAAATGAACTATACCCACATCGAGCTTCTTCCCGTTACAGAACACCCCTTCGACGGTTCCTGGGGTTACCAGTGCCTCGGATATTTTGCACCCACAAGCCGTTACGGAACCCCGGAAGATTTCATGTATTTTGTGGATACCCTCCATAAAAACGGAATCGGCGTTATCATGGACTGGGTCCCGGCGCATTTCCCGAAGGACTCCATAGGTCTTATGAATTTCGACGGCGAACCCTGTTATGAATATAAAAACCCCCAGATGGGCGAACGCGAAGACTGGGGAACCAAAGTTTTCGATTTCGGAAGAAACGAAGTAAGATGCTTCCTCGCTTCCTCCGCAATGTACTGGATTGAAAAATACCACATCGACGGAATCCGCGTCGATGCCGTTTCCTCCATGCTTTACCGCGACTACGGAAAGAACGATAACGAATGGGAACGCAACCAGTTCGGCGGAAGAGAAAACCTCGAGGCCATCGGAATGCTCCGTGATATCAACACCGCTGTTAACAGAGAATACCCCGGCGTTATGATGGTTGCGGAAGAATCCACCTCCTTCCCGATGGTTTCCCGCCCGGCGGCAGACGGCGGTCTCGGATTCAATTTCAAATGGAACATGGGCTGGATGAACGATACCCTTTCCTATATGTCCCTTGATCCTATCTATCGCCAGCACCACCATAACAAACTCACCTTCGGAATGATGTACGCATTCTCCGAAAATTTCATCCTTCCTTTCTCCCATGATGAAGTTGTTCACGGAAAATGCTCCCTTATCAATAAAATGCCCGGCGAATATGACCAGAAATTCGCGGGACTCCGGGCTCTGCTCGCATACATGATCGGATTCCCCGGAAAGAAACTTCTTTTCATGGGCCAGGAATTCGGCCATTTCATCGAATGGGACGAAAAGAGAGAACTGGATTGGTTCCTTCTCGAATATGACAGCCACAGAAATCTCCAGGCTCTTTCAAAGGAACTCAACAGGATCTATAAAACATATCCCGCCTGTTGGGAAAACGACGAAAACTGGGAAGGTTTCCAATGGTCAAGCTGCGACGAAGCGGACAGAAACGTTCTTGCTTTCCGCCGCTATGCAAAAGACGGAAGAGCGCTTCTCTTTGTTTTCAACTTCTGCCCCAACGAATACCGCAACTTCCGTGTTGAAGTTGGACACAGAACCTATTGGAAGGAAATTCTTTCCACCGATGAAAAATGCTACGGCGGAAGCGGAAATTATGAAAACGGAATCCGCGAATCTTATATTGACGAAGGAAGAGTTGTTATCAGCACCGATATGGCGCCCCTTTCCGCAGCTATTTTTGAACTTGTCTGAAAAGCCTGAAGGTAAGCTTTAAACAGTTAAAAATCTCAAGGAGGTTGATATACTTGCGTAAAAAAATGTTAGCAATGCTTCTGGCCGGCGGCCAGGGCAGCAGACTTTATGCCCTTACTAAGGACCTTGCCAAACCGGCTGTGCCCTTCGGCGGAAAATACCGAATCATCGATTTTCCGCTTTCAAACTGTGTAAACTCCGGGGTCGATACCGTCGGAATCCTTACACAGTATGAACCGTTTGAACTTGCCCAGTACATCGGAAACGGACAGCCCTGGGACCTTGACCGTATGGGCGGCGGCGCATTTGTTCTTCCGCCTTATCAGCGCAACACCGGACGCGATTGGTACAAAGGCACCGCAAACGCTATTTATCAGAACCTCCGCTTCATTGAGCGCTATGATCCTGAATATGTAGTAATCCTCTCCGGCGACCATATTTACAAAATGGATTATGCCGCAATGCTCGAAAAACATATTGAAAAAGGCGCAGCCGTAACCGTTGCCGCTCTTAAAGTTCCGCTTTCGGAAGCTTCCCGTTTCGGCATAATAATCGCAAACGATGAAGGCTATATAACCGAATTTGAGGAAAAACCGGCTAACCCCAGAAGCGACCTTGCTTCCATGGGTATCTATATTTTCTCTGCGGATAAACTCAGCAAATATCTTACCGAGGACGAAGCGGATCCGGAATCCGAAAACGACTTCGGAAAGAACGTCCTTCCGAATATGCTCGAAGCAGGCGAAAAAATGGCCGTTTATGCTTTTGAGGGTTATTGGAAAGATGTCGGTACCGTCGATTCCCTTTGGGAAGCACACATGGATCTTCTTGACGGAAGCGACCTTGACCTTTATGACAACAGCTGGAAGATTTACAGCCGCAGCCCGGTAATGCCTCCTCATATGGTTGAAGCAGGCGCGGAGATCAAAGATTCCATGGTAACCGAAGGCTGCACCGTAGGCGGAAAAGTTGAACGTTCCGTTCTCTTTGCGGGTGTAACCGTTGAAGCAGGCGCGGAGATCAAAGAAAGCGTTATAATGCCCGGTTCAACCGTTAAAGCCGGCGCAAAACTTTATAAAACAATCGTCGGCGAAAATGCGGTTATCGGCGAAAACGCAAAAATCGGCGCCGACGGCGGAAAAGTAACCCTTATAGGTCCGGAAGCAGTCGTTGCCGATGAAGCAACCGTCGAACCCGGCGCAATCTTTGGAAAGGAGGCGGCAAAATGAGAGATATCCTCGGTATAATCGTATGTAACATGCATGATGACCTTGTTCCCCAGCTTACCGCAAACAGGACCCTCGGTTCAATTCCTTTCGGCGGAAGATACCGCATGATCGACTTTGCCCTTTCCAATATGACCAACTCCGGAATTTATGACGTCGGCCTTGTTCCGAGCAAGAATTACCAGAGCCTTATGAACCATGTCGGTAACGGTCAGGAATGGGATATGTCCAGAAAAAACGGCGGACTTTCGATCCTTCCTCCCTATGCGGGTGAACGCGGTGTCTATCGCGGAAGAATGGAAGCTCTTTACGGGATCCGCGAATACATAAAAGCCAGCGACGCCAAAAACGTTGTTCTTTGCGACAGCGACGTTGTCGCAAACATCGATCTTCGCCCGGTTGTAAAACAGCACGAAGAAAGCGGCGCGGATATCACCCTTATTTATAAACGCAGCGAAGTTTTCCGCGAGAAAAAACAGTGTGCGGCACTCTTCTTTGATGAATGCGGAAAGCTCCTCGACCTTTATCTCAACCCGGAACTGGAAGGCACCCAGAATATCTATCTCGATATCGCAATAATCAAAAAACCGCTTCTCGATGAGCTTATCGCAGAATGCGCAAGCAAAGATGAGCACAGCTTTGTCCATTCCGTGCTCATGGCAAAAAAAGGCGTGCTCAACATCCAAGGCTATCTTTTCGAAGGTTATTGCAATAAACTTACCGGTCTTCGCAACTATCTTGATTCCAGCCTCGCTCTTCTCGATCCGGAAGTAAGAAAATCTCTCTTCCCGGCAGAAAGACCGATTTATACCCGCGTTCGCGACCAGGTTTCCGCAAAATACGGTGAAAAGGCAAAAGTTTCGAAAGCGCTTGTAACCGACGGCTGCCATGTTGACGGCGAAGTTGAAGAATCCGTTCTCTTCCGCGGAGCAACAATCGAAAAAGGCGCAAAAGTAAAAGGCTGTGTGCTCATGCACAACACCTTTGTCGGCGAAAACTGCGAACTTGAATACGTAATCACCGATAAAAACGTGGTTATCCCCGCCGGAACCCATCTTGCAGGTTCCGAAAAATACCCGCTCTATATCCCGAAGGATACGGTCCTTTAAAAAAACCTTCCCCAAAAGGGGAGCAAGGAGGGAAAATTTATGAACGTACTTTTTGCGGCAAGCGAAGCCCGTCCCTTCATAGCATCCGGCGGACTTGCGGACGTGATCGGCGCTCTTCCGAAAGCACTTCTTGGCGCAGGCTGTGACTGCAGAGTAATTCTTCCGTTCTATTCCCAGATTCCGGATAAATACCGTGAAGAAATGGAAAAAATCGCGGAATTCAAAGTCTGGCTCGGCTGGAGAAATCTTTATTGCGGCCTTTTAAAAACCGTTTATAACGGCGTAACTTTCTATTTTATTGATAACGAATATTATTTCAAGCGTGAAGCAATTTACGGACAGTTTGATGACGGCGAGCGTTTCGGCTATTTTTCCATGGCTGTGCTCGAAGCCATTAAATTCATGGATTTTGAACCGGATATCATCCATTGTCACGATTGGCAGACCGGACTTATCCCGACTTTCCTTCGCCTTTTCTATCGCGGAGAACCGAAATACGGAAAAATCAAAACCGTCTATACCATCCATAACATCCAGTATCAGGGAAACTATGATATGTATTTTGCTGCGGACGTTCTTGGAATCCCCGAAAACAGCCGCGGTTTTGTGGAATATGACGGCCGCTGCAACTACATGAAAGCCGGAATCGACCAGTGCGACGCAATTTCCACCGTAAGCCCCACCTATGCGGAAGAAATCCAGGATCCCTGGTTTGCATGGGGAATGGATCGCCTTTTGCGCGAAAGAAAATATAAACTTGCCGGAATCCTCAACGGAATCGATACCGAAGGCTACGATCCTGTAACCGATAAAGAGATTCCCGCAACCTTCTCCAAATTCGATCTTTCCGGAAAAGCAAAATGCAAGGAAGAACTCCAGAAGGAAATGGGCCTTGAAGTCGATTCCGGAAAAATGCTTATAGGCATGGTCGGAAGACTTGTTTCCCACAAGGGTCTTGATCTTGTGCGTGCTGTTTGTGACAGAATGATGGAAGACAACGTCCAGATTGCTATCCTCGGTTCCGGAGAATCCGCTTTCGAAAGTTTCTTCCGCTATATGCAGGATAAATATCCGGGCAGAATAAGCTTTGTCTGCGGATTTATCCCCGCCCTTGCAAGAAGAATTTATGCCGGCTCCGATGCATTTCTTATGCCCAGCAAGAGCGAACCCTGCGGTCTTGCCCAGATGATAGCTCTTCGCTACGGAACTATCCCGATAGTCCGCGAAACCGGCGGCCTTAAGGATTCCATCAAGGATCTCGGCGGAATTAAAGGCAACGGATTCACTTTCCAGACCTATAACGCTGACGATATGCTCGATGCCATCCGCCGCGCAGAAACCCTTTATTATAAAGGCGAACGCTGGAAAGAAGCGGTTCTCAACGCCCTTTCCTGCGATTTCAGCTGGAGCAGAAGCGCTCACGCCTATACCCGCCTTTATGAATCCGTCCTCGGAAAATAAAAACAAAACCCGATACAATAAAAAAGCACCGCGAAAGCGGTGCTTTTTTATTTGGGATTTTACGCCTTAAAAAACTGAAATCATTTCAATTTGGTCATGGGGTCGATGAATTTGCCGTTTTCTTTCATCGCAAAATGAAGATGCGCTTCGCCGTCAACCTCCGCGAGGTTCGTTTCGCCAAGCTTTCCGATAACGTCGCCGGCTTTTACCTTGTCCTCCGCCTTTACAAAAACTTCCGGTTCAAGACCGCTGTAAATTGTCGCAACGTTTCCGTCGTGCAAAATTTCAACAACCGTTCCCCAAAGGGGGTCGTTTGTTACAGAAACAACTTTTCCGTCGGAAGAAGCCTTTATTTCGCTTCCGGTTTCACAAAGAATGTCAATTCCGTCATGGGTGCGCCATTCGCCGAGAGCCTCATATTTCACAAGTTCGCCGCCGCTGTGTCCGGCTGCGGTTTTGCCCTCGACCGGCATCAGAAAAACGTTGCCTTTGCCAAAAAAGTTAAAAGTGTTTTCTTCCGGTTCGGAATTTTCAGGTTCCTTTTCGATTTTGATATCCTCTTTGGGTGCGCCAACGTCTTCAGAAGCAAAAATCGAATCATCCGGATCATATTTTTCTTCGGAAACCACCCGGTTTTCCGGAACAGGGACGTTGTTTTTTTCGTTAAGCGAACTTATGGTGCGGTCTGCTGTTACCCAGGCAGCGGTTACCGCGCCGATAAGACAAACAGCCATTGCGGCATAAAATCCGCGTCCGGCAAGAAAACCGCCAAGACCGCTTCTTTTGTTGTTTTTCATTTTATAACCACCTTTTTTAAAAAAATCCTTTTGGCAATATTTTGGCCCCGAAAAGTTTTTTTATTCCGAAGAAAAGATGGAAAAACCAAGTTTTAATAAAATTGTAGAAAAATGCTACAATTGACAGCAACATTTTTAAAGAATATAATATATTTCGGTTTTAAAATAATAAAAAATAGGAGGCGTTTTTTTGGCTTCTGAACAAGCGTCAAAACGTATAGATATGACTTCCGGTCCAATCTGGAAGTGTATGATAAGTTTTGCAATACCTGTTTTTATCGGGCATCTTTTCCAACAGCTTTATAACACCGCCGACAGCATAATCGTCGGCAACTTTGTCGGAAAAGAAGCTCTTGCGGCGGTTTCCAGCAGCGGAAACCTTATTTTTATGATGACCGGCTTTTTCATGGGTCTTTGCATGGGTGCCGGCGTTATCATAAGCCGCTATCTGGGTGCAAGGGATTTCGAAAAAATGCAGAAGGCGATCCACACCGCCGTGGCCTTCGCTCTCTGCTGCGGACTCACTCTTTCAATCCTCGGCCTTTGGCTTGCGCCAAAGCTTCTGATACTTATGAAAACCCCGGAAAACGTTCTTCCCCTTTCAACAACCTATTTCCGGATCTATTTCTTCGGAAGCTTTTTCACCCTTACCTATAACGTCTGCGCGGGAATTCTGCAGGCGGTGGGCGATTCAAAAAGCCCTCTTCGTTTTCTGATAATCGCTTCGCTTACAAACATTGTTCTTGACCTTGTTTTTGTCGGCGTTTTCAATTTGGGCGTTGCGGGTGCGGCTGTTGCAACGGTTATAAGCCAGATGCTTTCGGCTGTTCTCGGTTTCAGAAAACTGCTTATGAGCGAAGGCTATTATCAGCTTCATCTCAATAAGATCCGCTTTGATTTTGACAGACTTAAAGAGATACTTCATCAGGGAATTCCTTCCGGAATAAACAACTCAATTATCTCCATAGCAAACGTTGTTGTCCAGTCCAACATAAATGCATTCGGCGATGATGCCATGGCCGGCTGCGGTTCCTATTCAAAAATCGAAGGCTTCATCTTCATTCCGATAATGTCCTTCTCCATGGCCATAACCACCTTCATCGGCCAGAACCTCGGCGCCGGAAATCACGAACGCGCCCTCAAAGGTTCCCGCTTCGGAATCCTTTCAGCAATGGCTTCCGCGGAGATACTCGGCGGTATTCTTTGGATAATCTGCCCATGGGTAATCCCGCTTTTCAACAGCGATCCTGCGGTTGTTGAAATCGGTGTCAACCAGATGAGAACAGAATCCATCTTCTTCTTTGCACTGGCCTTTGCCCATGCGGTTTCTGCTGTAATGCGCGGCGCCGGAAAAGCAAAAATGCCCATGTACACAATGCTCCTTTGCTGGTGCATAATCCGTGTTACCTATATAACCGTTGCGGTGCGATTCTATCCGGTGATAGAAACCGTCTATTGGGCATATCCCATAACCTGGCTTTTAAGCTGCATTATTTTCCTTATATATTACCTCAAAGGCGATTGGCTCCATACTTTCGATTACAGATAAAAAATGAGCGGTGCTTCAAAATCTTGAAGCACCGCTTTTTTGTTTTTAAATATTTTTAATCGGAAAGCTCCTGGGTCATAAAAATTCCTTCCTCATAAACGCAGTCCTCTTTGAATCCTACGGATCTGTATAATTTCTGAGCGGGAATGTTGAAGCGGTTGACCCCGATGGAAAGTTTTTTTGCGCCGGCTTTTTTAAGATAATCAACGGCAAAGCGGAGCATGAATTTTCCGAAACCTCTGCCCTGATAGCGGCGGTCGATTATAACGGTTTCGATATTATAATCGCCCTTTTTCCGGTCTATGGAAAGTTCAAGAAGACCGACGGCTTTTCCGCCTTCGGTTTCAACAAAAAGTCTGTGATTTTTGTGGGCGCAGGCATAAGCTATGGTTTCAAGAGCGCCGGAAACAAATTCCCTCTGGTCGGGACGAATTTCAAGTGCGGTCGCCTGGAGCCAGTTTTTCTTTCCGTAGGGCAGCATTTTTGTGTTTTTCGGAAAAACAAAAATCGGTTCGATCTCCATTCTCGTTCCCTTGGAAAAAGTGAGATATTTGTTGTCGCCTTCCATAATGTATTTTGAACAGCAGGGGGTAACAAGCATCCAGCAAAAATCGTTTTCCTTATCAAAATAGAAAATCACGGGAGAAAAAGATTCAAAATCAAGGAAGAAAACGGGATATCCGTTAAGATTTTCAAAACAAAGCCCTATGTTTTCCGAATCGAATCTTGTTGCGGTCCTAAAAAGCTTTTCGGAGAAAACCCTGTGCTCAAAAATTCCCAGCATAAGTTTTTCAAGATCGGAAAGGGTTGTGGTGAAGAACGGATAATCGGTGTTTTCGGTGCAAAATTCAATATATTCCTCGTTGCGGAAAAGAGCATAAAGCGGAAGAGCCTTTTCGGAAATTCCGATTTCGGTGTTTTCCATTCCGAGTTTTTCGAAAATATTGAGTTTTATGAATTCCCTTGCGGAAAGACCGGAAACTCTTTCGATGATTTCCTTGAGGAAAACGGTGTTACTGGAGGAAAAATCGCCGGAAGTGCCCGGTTCGTGCTCAAGTTCTTTTCCTTTTATGGAATCGAGCACCGCTTCGAAAGAATAATCCCGGAGATAAAGCTCCATATCCCTTTTTCTGCGCTCAAAATCGGAAAGAGAAGAATATTCCTTATCCTCATCAAGGGTCCTGCGGATCTCTCCGAAATAAAAATCCCGGATTCCGCTTTTTCCGGAAAGGAGATGGCGGATAGTGATTTTATCCGCGTGCTCAAATTCCGGAATAAATTTCGAAATTTTATCGGAAAGACGGAGCTTTCCTTCATCAATAAGGATAAACGCACAAAGTGCGAGCATTGAAGAACATTCAAGAGGCAAAAGGTAACGGCTTTCCTTCTCTATCGGTTCTTCGGTGGAAAGATTTTTGCCGTAAACGGTGCACAAAACGGTTTCGCCTTTATGGTTTATAAGAAAAGCTCCGTTTTCACCGAATTTTCCGGCAAGTTCAAAAATTTTTTCGTTTAATTTACTGTAATCGGTTTTCATAAGAATCAAAGTCCTTTCCGGCGAAAAATCGCCAATTAAAGAACTTAAATCTTCCTTCACGGCAAAGAAGGTTTAAATTCCGTTCAGTATCTCAAAAAGCTCGGAAGAACTGTGGGCAATATAGTCCGGAAGGAAGTTTTCGTCCTCTTCGCAGTAATCACCCGGGTGGTGCATCGCGATGCAGACAACTTTTGCTTTTGGAAAATCTTTTTTGAGCATGGCTTCGGCGTTTCTGCCGAAGGCAACGTCCACGCTGTGATCGCCGATATAGACAAAAGTTTCGTTTCTGTCCTCGATTCCGAGTTTTTCAAGGGCTTTTATAAAAGCGGAGGGGTGGGGTTTTTGTTCATCAAAAAGAACGTCATCGACCCCGATGACCGCTCCGAAATACTTGAGCACGGAATGGTGCTCAAGAGATCTTTTTATAATTCCGGCGCCGTTTTGGGAACAGACGCCCATTTTTGTTTTTTTAAAATGTTCAAGAATTTCGGGGATTCCGGAATAAAGTTCCGCTTCGGTTTTGTTTCGGAGCTGAACTTCGCCCCACATTTTAACTGCTTCCCGGGTCTGTTCATCGTTAAGACCATAGCAAAAGTGATAAAGTTCCACCCAATCGGAAATTCTTCCGTAAGTTTCCTGGAAATTTTCCCTTGAGGAAAGGGGCTCCGGAATATTTTCATAAATGTCGGGAATGAAATGGGAAAGAACTTCGAGGCTAACCTCGATGGATTTTTTTGATGAATCCATAAGCGTTCCGTCATAATCCCATAAGATTGCTTTTATTGCCATAATCAGATACCTTTCGTGATGTTGTCCAAATCCGGAATATCCGCGGCGCAGTTTCGCTTTCCGCAAAGAACGTCGGTGCAGTTGGAACATTTAAGGGCTTCGTTTGTTCCTTCATAAAATCTTTCCGGATGGAGAGCAAAGGAAATTTCCCAGATTGCAAGAACAATAAGCGCGCCGGCGCAAAGGCTCCAGGTGAAAAATCCCGGAACAAAAACAATGGGAGAAAACATCATCATGTGGTCCCAGTTGAAAATTCGGCAGGTTGTGCAGCAGCGGTTTTTCATAAACCAGACCCGGAAGGGACACCAGAAAAGAACGCAGATCAGATCGCAGACATAAAAAGCCACGGAAAGAACAAGAAGCATGTTTCTTCCGATAATTCCGCTGAAATAGAGAACGCCGATTGCGGCAGTGAGCAAAAACCAGACGATTCCGATTTTTATGGTGTCGCGGTTGCATTTTTTGATATAGGCAAGGAGGTTTTCAAGGTTGCGGATGTTCTTTATCTCTCTCGGAATAAAATCCTTAAGGCTGAATTTTGAAGAACCGAGGGGAAGGAATTTTCTGCTGGGGAAAATCTGGAGAAGCATATCCGCCATCCAGATAACCCAAAGAATATGGAAAAGAGAAAATTCCCTGAAAAAATTCCAGCCGCTCATAACTTCGAACTCTTCCGGAACGGCTATAAGAAGAGCAAGGGTCGCAACAAGAACAAAACAGCGGAAAAGGAATTTTCCTTCATAAATCCTTCTGAATTTTGAAACAACGCGTTTTACGGAAATCATTTTCAAAAATTACCTCGCCAAATAAAAATTGTTTTATAAAAATAAATACCTTTTTAATAATACAAAAACATAAGGCCAAAATCAAGGGAATGTCGAAAATTGCCGCAAACAATAAAGCAAAAAGCGGAACACGCGCTTCGCATGTTCCGCTTTCCGTATCAAAAACAAAAGAAAGGTTGTCAAAAACAAAAACAAGCTTTTCTTCTCCCAAAAGAAAAATTTTTTCGGGAAGGACCTTTCCGCTTCCGTAAAAATCTTCCGCCGGCGGAAATTCAAAAACAATGTTGCCGTTTCGGTCAAAAACCGCGCCGCCAAAAAGAAAAGCCTCTCCTTTTTCCGAAAAACCGATGAAAATATCCCGATCCGGGAGAAAAACACGGTTTCCGTAAAAAAGACATTTTCCGGGATTTTTGACAGAACCGGAAGAAAGCTCGATTTTTCGGCTCAAAGGTCTTGTATAATCAGAAAAGAAAAGACAAAATCCCCGCTGTTCAACAAAAGTTTTTCCGCCGTCGATCCTGCAAAAACTGCTTTTTTCAAAAAAAGGGGAGGAACAGCGGAAAAATCCGCTTCCGAAAATCAAAAACAAAACCGAAAAAGAAAAAACAAAACCCTTAAAAATCTTCAACCCGTTTTCCTCCTTCCTTAAAAAGTGGACTGATATTAGTCCCATTTTAACATAGCGCTATTATAAAATCAAGGCATAATGGACTGATTTAAGTCCAAAATTTATTAAGGGGCGGCGCTTTTTGATGGAAGAACAAAAGATAAAACAGGACCAGAATATAAAAATCGGAAAAAACATCAGAAATATCCGAAAAAGCAAAAAAATCGGCCAGACGGAACTTGTCCGCCGGCTCCAGCTTTCCGGAATAGATATGACCCGTGAAACCCTTGTAAAAATCGAAAGAGGGATCCAGCATATCTATGCTTCCCAGCTTTCCGCAATAAAGGAAATCCTCGAAACAACTTATGACGAAATTTTAAAACCGGAATAATCGCAAAAAACAAAACCCGCAAAGGAAAAATCCTTTGCGGGTTTTAATTCTTAAATCAGTCTTTTGTGATGATCGCAACCGGACAATGGTCGCTTCCGTAATATTGCGGATAGATAAGGCTGTCCTCAAGTTTTTCCGCAAAACGTTCGGAACAGATGAAATAGTCGATCCTCCATCCGGCGTTCTTTTCTCTTGCGTGGAACATATAACTCCACCAGGAATAAGAATCGCCTTTTTCGGGATAGAGATAGCGGAAAGTATCCGCAAAACCCGCGCCGAGAAGTTCGGTCATTTTCGAGCGTTCCTCGTCGGTAAAGCCGGCGTTGCCTCTGTTCGTTTTATAGTTTTTAAGGTCTATTTCTTCGTGAGCAACGTTCATATCGCCGCAGATTATCACCGGTTTGTGCTTATCGAGGGAACTTACGTATTCCCGGAAGCAATCTTCCCAGTCCATTCTGTAATCAAGGCGTTCAAGGTCGCGCCTTGCGTTGGGAACATAAACATCAACAAGGTAAAAATCCGGATATTCAAGGGTTATAACGCGGCCTTCGTGGTCGTGGCGCTCAACGTCGATTCCGTAATTTACGGAAAGAGGTTCGTGCTTTGTAAAAATTGCAGTTCCGGAATAACCTTTTTTCTCCGCGCTGTTCCAGAATTGATAATATCCGGGAAGTTCAAGAGAAATCTGATCCGGCTGAAGTTTTGTTTCCTGAAGGCAGAAAAAATCCGCGTCCATTTCGTTGAAGGAATCCATAAACCCTTTTCCCATACAGGCACGAAGCCCGTTTACGTTCCAGGATACGAATTTCATCAAAAAACCTCCTTAGGCATGATAAAGTTTTTTGTTGCGATATTTGGGTTCGCAGGTAAGGTTGAGTCCAAGCTTTTTGAAAGTCTGGGTATCGACCTGGGAAAGGATAACGGTGGAATGTGCTTCGCAACCGCGAAGTTCCTCAAGGCAGGCAAGGGCTTTTGCCGCATCCGGGTTTTTCGGTGCGCTTACCGCAAGGGCAAGAAGCGTTTCGTCGAGATGGAGCCTTGCGTTGTTGTGGCCAAGGTGTTTCTTTTTAAGTTCCTCAACCGGATTCATAACAAGCGGGTCGATTATATCGATGGAATCGTCGATTCCGGCAATTTCCTTAAGCGCGTTAAGAAGCATCGCCGCGGAGGAACCGAGGAGGGAACTGGTTTTTCCAACGATTATCCTTCCGTTTTTAAGTTCAATGGCCGTTGCGGGCAATCCGGTTTCTTCCGCTTTTTCAAGGGCGGCCGCAACAACCGGTCTGTCCTCAACGCCGACTCCGACTCTTTCCATAAGAAGCTCGATTTTAAGCATCGGGTTTTCGTCACATTTTCCCTGGCGGTATTCGCAGGCAGCTTCATAAAAACGGCGGATAATTTCCTGCTTTGCGGCTTCGCAAACCACTTCGTCGTCACAGATGCAGTTTCCGACCATATTTACGCCCATATCCGTCGGGGATTTATAGGGGCTTTCGCCGAGAATGGTTTCAAAAATTCTGTTGAGAACCGGGAAAACTTCGATATCGCGGTTATAGTTAACGGTCATTTCGCCGTAGGCTTCAAGATGATAGTGGTCTATCATATTAACGTCATCAAGGTCTGCGGTCGCTGCTTCATAAGCAAGGTTGACCGGATGGGCAAGGGGCAGGTTCCAGATGGGGAAGGTTTCGAACTTTGCATAGCCGGCTTTAACTCCGCGTTTGTTCTCATGGAAAAGCTGGGAAAGGCAGGTGGCCATTTTTCCGCTTCCGGGGCCGGGCGCAGTTACCACAACAAGGGGTCTTGTGGTTTCAACATAATCGTTTTTGCCGAAGCCTTCGTCGCTGACAACAAAGTTGACGTCCATGGGATATCCCTCGATGGGATAGTGAATGTAGCTTTTTATTCCGAGGGAATTGAGTTTTGCGCGGAAGGCGTCGGCGGCTCTCTGGCCGGAATATTGGGCAATAATAACGCTTCCGACATAAAGACCGAGGGAGGAGAAAGCGTCGATAAGGCGCATTACCTCAAGGTCATAGGTAATTCCAAGGTCGCCGCGGATTTTGTTCTTTTCGATATCTGTGGCGTTGATAACAATTATGATCTCAGCATGGTCTTTCATTTCACAAAGAAGCTTTACTTTTGAATCATAAGCAAAGCCCGGAAGAACCCTTGAGGCGTGGAAATCGTCAAAAAGCTTTCCACCGAATTCAAGATAAAGCTTTCCGCCGAATTCTTCAATTCGCTCCTTGATTTTTTCGGATTGCATCCTGAAATATTTTGCGCTGTCAAAACCGATTTTCTGCATATTTCCCCCTGATTGCCCAAACTATATTTTTGAAAAGAATATTAAGTTTATGTAAAAAGTGGTGACAAAAGAAAAGAAATCAGCTATAATTACCTTTGTAATCATTTTTACAAAACATCACCTTAT
Organism: Oscillospiraceae bacterium; assembly: GCA_045545715.1. Lineage (GTDB taxonomy): Bacteria > Bacillota > Clostridia > Oscillospirales > Ruminococcaceae > UMGS1668. The sequence goes on along the minus strand of JAZQBJ010000228.1, from coordinate 11,956 downwards.
AAATATAAACCCATTTGACTTTTCAGTCAACAGAAAAGCTGTTATAAAAAGCAACAAAATTTTATTTTGGGAGGATAACAATGGCAAAAAGATTTCTCTGTGCTTTGCTTTCTGCAATAATGCTTGTTTCCTTTTCCGGTTGTTCGCCGGCGGAAACAATAAGCGGCTGGCTCGATGAAGCAAGCGCACTTATCCCGAACGATGTTGAAATGATCATATCCCAGATCATCGGAACCGAAACCGAAAAAGAAGAACACGAAATAATTTTTTCCGAAGGCTATGTCAATATGCTTAAAAGCGGAACTTTCTATATGTCCTACGTTCTTGCGGACGGAACCGAAGTTATGTACGGAAGCAACGGAGTAAGAACCGGAACAAGCTATCCGGAACCTTCCGAGCTTGAAAACGTCGAAGTGCAGTACGATGAAAACGGAAACGCGATCGAACCGGAAATTCCCCATGAACACATAGTCCTTTTCGAAGGTATCTACTACTATGTTGACGATAACCAGGCAAAGCTTTTCACCGTAAATCCGGAAAATTATAAAGCCGTTCCTTTCGAAATTTCCGTTGCCAACATCAAGCTTTCCGCAACCGGAAACGAAACTTTCGGCGGAAAAGACTGCCGTTTCGAACGTTATTCAACCACCGACGGCGACATCACTTTTTATTTTGAAAACACCGTTCTTTACGGAATGACCATAAACCAGGGAACAGGTATCACCATTGAAAACATCACCGCTTTCAATAAATATCTTAACCCCGCACTTGTTTCAATGCCCGAAAGCTATCAAATAGTTCAGCATTGGCCGTAAAATCAACAAAATGCCCTCCGTTTTTTCGGAGGGCATTATTTTTTTTTGAAAAATTTTAAAACAAAGGGTTGACAAGCGTAACAATGTTACGCTATAATACAATCGTAACATTGTTACGCACATGTGCAAAATCCGAACAGGGAGGGCGTTTTTCAGTGAATTTAAAAGAAGAAAATCTTGTTTCAAAAAAACAGCTTCTTGAAAAATATTCAATTTCTTATGGCGCGCTTTACCGATGGAAAAGAAAAGGCCTTATTCCGGAAGAATGGTTCATTAAAAAATCAACTTCCACCGGTCAGGAAACTTTTTTCCCCAAAGACCTTATTTTTGAGCGGGTCGAGCTTATTCTTGCAAAAAAAGAGGACGTTCTTCTTGATGAACTTGCCGAAAAAATTTCCGGCGAAGAAAAAGCTAACGCAAAAATCGTTATCGAAACTGTTTTCGGCGAAAAAAGTATTCTTCTGAAAGATATCAGAAGAATAAAAATCATTGACGAAAGCGGAAAAGAAAAAGATATTTCAGCTGATATAGGCCTTGATTTTAAGGAGGATTAACTATGGATATGAAAATTTCGGGTGCCGGTGTAATAGGCGGCGGAGAATACGATAAAGTTGCAATAAGCGGAAGCGCAAAGGCAGAAGGTTTTATTCGCTGTAAGGAATTTCGAAGCGCCGGAGCTTTTTCCGGCAACGCGGAAATTGAATGTGAAAACGATATAAAAATTTCCGGAGCCTTTTCAAACAGCGGAAAAATCACCGCAAAGGAATTCCACAGCGCGGGAAGCGCAAAAACAGGAACTGTTTTTGCAAAAGAGATAAAAGTTTCCGGCGCTTTTAAGGTGGAGGGAGACTGCGTTTCTTCCGAAGAAACCGAAGTTTCCGGCGGAATGAAAGTTAAGGGAAACATCAAAGCGGCCGAACTTGACGTTGCCGGAGGACTCGGGGTAACCGGTGATATCGAAGCGGAAAAAGCCTATATAAAAGGCGGCGTTTCCTGCGGCGGACTTATCAATGCGGAAGAACTCAGGGTGGAACTTTCCAATTCGACCGGTTCAAAAGCCGAAAGCATCGGCGGAAGCAAAATAATCATTGAAAACTATCGCGAAAAAGGAATTATCGACCGGCTTTTCGGAAGAAAAAGCTGCGATTTCGTTGTTTCCGAATATATTGAGGGCGATGAGATAATGATCGAGCATACCAGGGCAAAAAATGTAACCGGAAGATACATTATGATTGGAGAAGGCTGTGATATAGACCTTGTTCAGTATTCCGAAAACGTTGAAATTTCCCCGAAAGCAAAAGTAAAAAAGTGCGAGAAAATCTGATGAGCACCGAATAAACAAAAATGAGCACGGCAAAAATGCCGTGCTCATTTGTTTTTTTATCAGAAAACAAGTTTTGAAAGAAAGGCGGGTTTTCCGTCGCTGGAACGGATTCCTGCAACAAAAATTTCGCCGTTTTCTTCTTTAAGTCGAAGTTCAACGCTTTCGCCAAGGCGAAGTTCACCGGTAAAACCGATTTCATAACGGGAAAGATTTCCGAGATTTGCCCTTACTTCTTCCGGAAGGGCATCCATAATAAGGTCACCGTAACGAAGGTTGTTAACGTGACCGAGAGAATCTATCCAGCTGGGCATGACTTTCTGGGTCATAATAACGGGGAAATCATCGGGTTTTATGCGGATACGGCTTTCCGCTTTAAGAAGTTCCTTTCCGTTTCCAAGCTGATCGACTTTTTCAAGAACTTCCGGGTCGGTGGAAAGGCGGCGGGTCTTCATATCAAAGATGGAAGAAAAAGTTGCCGCAACGGCGGCAACGCTTCCGTCCGGATGGCAAATTTCAACTTCGCGGCGGAAATAAACTCCTTTTTTCTCGGTGTGCCAGGTTCTGACAGAAAGTCTTTCACCGTCACGGATGGGGGATTTTATATCCACACTCATGGAAAGAAGAATCCAGGAAACGCCGTATTCCCTCATAAGATGAGGAACGTCAAGTCCGATGTTTTCAAGATGTTCTTCGGAGATAACGACAATTATGCGCTGGAGAGCGGAAAGGGTGAGCGCTCTGTTTTCATTTTGTGTTCCTGTATCGGTTCGGAAGATATAGCTTTGTTCAAGTTCCATTCTTTATGCCTTTTTCCATTTAACGCCCTGGGGAGTATCTTCAAGAACGATTCCCATGGCTTTGAGTTCATCGCGGATGCGGTCTGCTTCGGCCCAGTTGCGTTCTTTTCTTGCGGCCTGTCTTGCGGCAATAAGCTGTTCAACCTCTTCCTCAAGGCTTTCTTTCTTGCGGTTGTAAAGAATTCCAAGAACATTGGTAAGCGCGTCAAAAAGCTCTGCTGCAGCTTCAAGAGCGGATTTTGCGTGAGGCGCGGTGATGAAGGTGTTGATTTCACGGACGAGGTCGAAGATTACGGCAACGGCGTCTGCGGTGTTGAGGTCATCGTCCATGGCGGTGATGAAAGCCTGTTTCTTTTCGCCGAGCATTGCGATGAATTCCTCTTCGCCGCCCTGGTTTTCTGCCGGTGCGTTTTCAATTGCAAAATCGAGGTTGTCGCGGCAGGTGTACATTCTTTCAAGAGAAGCTTTTGCAGATTCAATAACGGTGAGGGTATAGTTGAGGGGCATTCTGTAATGAGCCTGGATCATCATGTATTTGATGGGCTCATAGCCGTATTTTTCTGCAACGTCACGGACGGTGAAGAAGTTTCCGAGGGATTTGGACATTTTTACGTTATCGACGTTGATGTATCCGTTGTGCATCCAGTAACGGGCATATTCATGGCCGGTGCAGCATTCGCCCTGGGCGATTTCGTTTTCGTGGTGGGGGAAGATAAGGTCCTGACCGCCACAGTGGATATCAATGGTTTCGCCAAGGTGGTTTTTGATCATTGCGGTGCATTCGATATGCCAGCCGGGTCTGCCTTCGCCCCAGGGAGAAGTCCAGCTGGGTTCGCCGGGTTTTGCGGCTTTCCAAAGGCAGAAATCAAGCGGGTCTTCCTTTTCGGAGTCTGCTTCAATTCTTGCACCGGATTCAAGATCGGAAACGTCCTGATGAGAGAGTTTTCCGTATTCGTCAAATTTGCGGACGCGGAAATAAACGGATCCGTCGGAAAGGGGATAGGCGTAGCCTTTTTCAACAAGGGATTCGACAATTTCGATGATTTTTGCCATGTTTTCGGTTGCCTTCGGGTGAATGGTTGCGGGTTTTACGCCAAGTCCTTCCGCATCTTTTTTATATTCGGCAATATATTTTTCTGCTACTTCCGCGGAAGTGATTCCTTCTTCGTTGGCGCGTTTGATGATTTTGTCGTCAACGTCGGTGAAGTTCTGGACAAAGGTTACTTTGTTGCCGAGGAATTCAAGATAGCGGCGGAGAACGTCAAAAACGCAGATGGGTCTTGCGTTTCCGATGTGGATGAAGTTATAAACGGTGGGTCCGCAGGCATAGATTTTGAATTCGCCGGGAACGAGAGGAACAAGTTCCTCTTTCTGTCTTGTCATTGTGTTAAAAACTTTCATTTCTGGGTCTCCTTTATATTAAAATAGCCTTCCCGGAGGGGAAGGTGGCCGCGAAGCGGGCGGATGAGGGATTACCCCAACCTGCGTTTCACGACCAGGTCAATGTGTGCGCAAACATTTTCAAAATTTCCATTAATATCTTTATTCAAAAAACGGACAACTTCAATTCCGACACTGCTAAGATAATCTGTGCGTTCCGAATCATAACTTAACCCGTCGGGAATGTAATGCTGTTTCCCGTCAATTTCAATTACGAGGTTTGCTTTTCTGCAATAAAAATCAACTATATAGTTACCGATTACTCTTTGTCTGTTGAACTGTACCGGATATGTTTTTAAAAAATCATACCAAAGGTGTTTTTCTTCCGGCGTCATATTTCTGCGTAAATCCCGTGATTTATCGCACAGATTTGAATTGGATTCAAAATTTCTCGGCATCGCTATCCCTCATCCGTCATTTCCTTCGGAAATGCCACCTTCCCCTCTGGGAAGGCTTTTTATTTCCGCAAGTTCCGCTTTAAGGCGGTCGATTTCCATATAGAGCTTGCAGATTTCCTGGGAAACAGGGTCGGGAATGTGGACCTGGTCAAGTTTTTCCGCGGGAACAACCTTTTTCCCGTGCTGGCGGACAACCCTTGCGGGAACGCCCACGGCGGTCGAATATTCCGGAATAGCGTTCAGGACAACGGCGTTCGCGGCGATTTTTGCGCCTTCGCCGACTGTGAAAGGGCCGAGAACTTTTGCGCCGGCGCCGACAATGACGTTGTTCATAAGGGTCGGGTGGCGCTTTCCGGTTTCTTTTCCGGTACCGCCAAGGGTGACGCCCTGATAAATTGTGCAGTTGTCGCCGACTTCGGCGGTTTCGCCTATCACAACGCCGGAACCGTGGTCGATAAGAACTCCGCGGCCGATTTTTGCCGCCGGGTGGATTTCAACACCGGTGCAGAAACGAACTATCTGCGAAAGGGCACGGGCGGTGAATTTGAAACCGTGGTGCCAGAGCCAATAGGCCGGCCGGTGCCACATTATTGCATGAAGGCCGGAATACAGCAGAAAAACTTTGAATGCGGAAGGTGCCGCCGGGTCGCGGTCACGGACTGCATATATATCTTTTTTAAGGCCGGAAAACATAAAATTATCTCCTTTCCATACTGTAGGAGCGCATATTATGCGTCCGCGGGCGGCTAATAGCCGCCCCTACAATCAAAATTGCCGGGGATAAAATAAAAAAACCTCCGCCACAAATTTCTTTGTGACGGAGGCGGTAATAAAAACAAATTTATCGCGGTTCCACTCCGGTTTATAACTCGTCGGATCAGTCAATCCCGCGCCGCTTAACGGTGGCGCCGCCGCAAAACGATACTTGCCGTGCTCATAAAAAGCGGCGTTCCCGTTCCGTGCTCATCGGGTGCATTTCGCCGTGCTCAGGCAAGTGAACTTTCAGCTTTATGTTCACATCTCTGTTGTCTGAAGGTTTCGGTTACTTCTCCCGGTCATTGCATTTATAATATTGAATTTAATATATCATAATAAAAAACGGATTGCAAGATGTTTTTTAATACTTTATTTATCGTGGCCGAGCCTTCTGTAATGTCTGTGCTTGCGAAGGCGGGTATATTTTCTAATATTATATGCGCGGATAAGAAGAATGATAATAACAAAAGCGCCGAGAACACAAACGGGGATAAGAATGAATATCCACCAGCGGAAAGTTTTTCCTTCGTTTTCAAATTCCGCATCGGAAGAAATAACGGAGGATTCTTTTACAATATGATATTCCGGAGAAAGGGTAAAAGAGGACGTGGACATGTTTTCGCTTGTTTTATCAAAGGAAATTTCAAGCGCAACGCTGCTCACTTCCGAAAGCTGGCAGGATTCGGGAATGTTCGCCTTTGCGGTGATATCGGAAGAACTCATATCGGCGGTGAGGAGAATGTTTATAGCCGCCATGGGATAAACTGTCATTTCACCGTAAAAAGCGTCGCCGTCATAAACGTCGAGCTTGGATTTTTTGACCGTTACCGGAATCTCAACGCTTTTGAAGTTGTTGAAGCAATAATCCAGAAGAAGAGTGGAATCCTTATATTTTGCGTTTTTGTGTTTGCTTTTCATAACAACGCAGATAAGTTCCATTTCGTCGTTTTTTGCGGTGGTAACGGCGGTGTGCATGGCTTCTTCGGTCCAGCCGAGCTTTCCGCCGGTGGCGTAATCGTAACCGAAAGTTGCGTTATACTGGCTTCCGACTATCATGCTGTGGTGAGTTCCGAAGGTGCGTTCGCTGTTTTTGTTGGTCGCGGGAATAGTCCATTCCCAAGCGGAAAAATAGGTCATGAATCCGGGAACGGAAAGGGCGTATTTGGTGATGACAGCCATATCCCTTGCGGTTGTGTAATGATTCATTTCCGGCATTCCGGTGGCGTTGGAAAAATGGGAACCGCTGCAGCCAAGTTCCGCAAGTTTTTCATTCATAAGGCGGACAAAAGCAAGCTGGCTTCCGGCGGAAGCTTCCGCAAGGGCCATTGCGCAGTCGTTTGCGGATTCGACCATTGCGCCGTAAAGAAGATCCTCAACGGTGCAGGTTTCACCTTCGGTAAAAGCAAGGTGAGTGCTGGCTTTGTCATAGCTTGCAGCTTCTTTTGAAAAAGTATATTCGGCCTTCGGGTCAAGGCGTTCAAGCGCCATTGCACAGGTAAGTATTTTTGTTATGGAAGCAGGTTCCATTTTTTTATTTTCGTTTCCGCCGATAAGGATCTGGCCGGTTTTTGCGTCCATTACGCACCAGGTTTCGGAAATTATTTCGGAAGACGGAACGGCGGCAAAAGCCGGAACACAGACTGAAAGCACCGTTATTATGCAAAGAAGAATAGAAACGATTTTTTTGAACATATTTTCAGTTAACATCCTTTTCATTTTTTTCGGAAAGGGTGAAAAATTTCCGTATTTATAATATCATAACATATAAACACTTATAAAGTAAAATCCTTTTCGGAATATTTTTCAAAAAATCGGGGAAAAATAGGTTCAAAAAGAAAAAGGAGATGTTTTTATGAATATGAGCGCCATTACATGGGTCGACAGAATTGCCCTTGCGCTTATCATAATCGGCGGTCTTAACTGGGGACTTGTCGGTCTTTTGGATTTTGACCTTGTTGCCTGGCTTTTCGGCGGTTCCGAAATGATCCTCAGCCGAATTGTCTATACCCTTGTGGGAATCGGCGCCGCCTGGGGAATTACTCTTCTCTTCCGGCCGAGAGAGGAACGCGGGGCTTGATTTGACATCAGGAGCATACCATTCTTGCGGTGCCCAAAATATTCTGCGGCGTAACGCCTTGAATATTTTGACCGCAGCGCCAAACCCTGTTCGCTGAATCGTCCGCAGGACGCGCTTCACAGGCTTTGTTCCGACCAAGGGAGGAAAGGGCCACCTGATAATATCCGTCAACACAAAAAATGCTCCCTTTTCGGGAGCATTTTTTTAAACCTGTTTATCCAGAATTTCTCTGTATTTCTGATAAAATTCCTCAAAAGTTCCGTTTTCGATTTCTTCGCGGATTTTCGCCATCATTTCGTTATAGAACCAAAGGTTGTGGAGAACGCAAAGGCGCATTCCAAGGCGTTCGTCCGCTTTTAAAAGGTGGCGGATATAACCTTTGCTGTAACTGCGGCAGGCGGGACAGCCACAGTTTTCATCAATGGGCGTGCCGTCATATTTGAATTTTTCCGCAAGGATTCTGACTTTTCCGTTCCAGGTGAAAACGTTGCCGTGCTGGGCGTTTCTTAAAGGAAGAACACAGTCGAAAAAGTCGATTCCCCGGTGAACTCCTTCAAGAATGTTGAGAGGAGTTCCTACGCCCATAAGGTATCTTGGTTTATCTTTCGGCATAAAAGGTTCAACAGCATCGATTATGCGGTACATTTCCTCGGCGCTTTCGCCGACGGAAAGTCCGCCGATGGCATAACCGTCAAGTCCCTCGATTTTTGCTATCTCTTTCATATGCTCGATTCGGATATCGTCATAAGTTCCGCCCTGGTTTATTCCGAAAAGAAGCTGGCCGGGGTTTATGGTTTCCTGCTCAAGAGAAAGTCTGCGGTGCTCATCGATACAGCGGCGGAGCCAGCGGGTGGTTCTTGCAACGGATTTTTCGACGTAATCCCGGGGAGCGGGGTTTTCGATGCATTCGTCAAAAGCCATGGCAATGTCGCTTCCGAGTTTGGACTGGATCTGCATGGATTCTTCCGGGCCCATGAAAATTTTTCGGCCGTCGATATAGGAAGTGAAATATGCCCCCTCTTCCTTTATGCGGCGGAGATTATGGAGCGAAAAAACCTGAAAACCGCCGGAATCCGTGAGAATGGGTTTGTCCCAGTTCATAAACTTATGAAGTCCCCCGAACCTTGCGATAAGATCTTCTCCGGGCTGCATATGGAGATGATAGGTGTTTGAAAGTTCAACAAGGGTGCCGATTTCCCGAAGGTCATCGGTGGAAGCTCCGCCGCGGATTGCGGCAGCGGTTCCCACGTTCATAAAAACAGGGGTTTCAATAACGCCGTGGGGAGTTTCGAGCCTTGCTCTGCGGGCTTTTCCGCAGGTGGTGATGATTTCGTACATATTATTCTTCGATCCTCTTTCTTAAAAGGTCGCCTTTTTGAAGTTTTATCGGGCAGGGAAGACGGAGTATCTGTTTGATAAGTCTTGCGTCCTCTCTTTCGTTTCCTTCCTCGTCAAAAATCTTTGTGACGGTGAATTTTTCGCCGATGCTTTCCGGTGCAATAACTTCAAGCTCGTCCCCGGGTTTGAAGTTGTTGCGCTGTTCAATGGTAACCGTTCCGTCCGAATAATCAAGAACTTTTCCCACAAAGGTGCATTTCTGGATATATGCGCCGGAATTTCCGTGGCTCATCTTCATTTCTCCGAAATAGAAGGCGCTGGAATAGGGACGGTGGCTTATGCTGTCGAGTTCGCGCTCGATAACTTCCATGGGAACGTCACCGTCAATTGCGTGGCGATAAGCGTTGACCGCCGTTGCGACATAAAAAGGAGTTTTCATGCGTCCTTCGATTTTATAGGAACAGATCCCGGCAGCCTCGAGTTTATCGAGGAAACCTACTGCGCACATGTCGTGGGAACTGAGTATCGCGGTGCCTTTTTCGTCCTCGACCACCGGAAAGAATTCGCCCGGGCGTTTCATTTCAACAAGGTGGTAGCTCCAGCGGCAGGGCTGTGCGCAGCCTCCGCGGTTTCCGCTTCGGTTAACAAGATAGGAGGATATCATGCAGCGGCCGGAATATGCCATGCACATTGCGCCGTGGACAAATGCTTCGATTTCCATTTCCTCCGGAATTCTTTTGCGGAATTCGATTATTTCATCAAGGGTCATTTCGCGGCCGAGAACAACGCGCTTTGCGCCCATTTCCCAATAAACCCTTGCGCTGCTGAAGTTCTGGCAGTTTGCCTGGGTGGAAACATGGATCTCAAGTCTTGGTTCTGCTTTATGGATGGCGGCAATAAGTCCGATATCGGAAACGATTACCGCATCGACCCCGACGGAATAGAGAAATTTTGCATAATCTTCCGCGGCATCGATTTCTTCGTTTTTTGCAAAGCAGTTTACGGTAACGTAAAGCTTAACGCCGTGCTCATGGGCATATTTTACAGCTTCGGCAATGCCTTCGCGGTCAAAACCGACGTTGTCTGCGCGAAGCTGAAGAAGGGGTCCGCCGATATAAACAGCATCCGCGCCGAAATGCACCGCTGTTTCAAGACATTCCATATCCCCGGCGGGAGCAAGAAGTTCGGGTCTTTTCATCAAAAAATCCTCCCTTTAAAATAAATGGATTACATTTTATAATAACATGCACCAATGTTTTTTTCAATTATAAAATAAAGAATAAAATTTTCAGAAAAAGGTGTTGACTTTAGCGCTTTAGTCTGCTATACTGTGTCACATAGTTTTTAAAAACTATGTGAAAACAAAATACATATTGTTTTTGGCTTTGCCATAAACAATGGTAGAGGCGCGAAAGCTATCAGTAACGCAAAGCAGATTAAGGGAAGGCTCCCGGTTTTGTGAGAAAGGAACTTTCGCCGAAGCTTTCGGAAAAAGGCCTTGTTTTCCGTTTGCTGGGCCAAGGGAAAATATCCTTTGGACTGTCACTTCGGTGGAGAGCTATCATTGGTTAGCGGTTTATTGATAAAGAATATTCCGCAAAGCATTTTGTGTAAGAATGTACCATGAATCTTCATCCGAAAGTATTCATGGCTTTTTTTATTTTTCAAAAAAAGCCGCAAAAAAATGAATTCTTAGGAAAGAAGGAAACAAAAATGACAAGAAAGATTATCGCACTCGTACTCGCAATGGTAATGTGCCTGGGCCTTGCAGCCTGCGGCAGCGAACCCGAAAATGACAACGTTCTCCGCGTTGCAATGGAATGTGCTTACGCACCTTATAACTGGACTCAGAACGATGATTCCAACGGCGCTGTTCCGATCGCAGGAACCAACAGCTACGCTTACGGCTATGACGTAATGATGGCAAAACTTATTGCCGAATCCATGGGCAAAGAACTTGAAATCGTAAAACTCGACTGGGACGCACTTGTTCCCGCAGTTGATTCCGGCGACGTTGACCTCGTAATCGCTGGTCAGTCCATCACCGCAGAAAGACTTGAAGTAGTGGATTTCTCCGATCCTTATTTCTATGCTTCCATCGTAACCCTTACCAAAGCAGATTCCGCTTATGCTTCCGCAACCTCTGTAGCAGACCTTGCAGGCGCTGTCTGCACTTCCCAGCTCGGAACCATCTGGTATGATATCTGCCTCCCGCAGATTCCGGATGCTGATATCCAGAACGCACAGGAAACCGCACCCGCAATGCTCGTTGCTCTTGATTCCGGCGCAGTTGACCTCGTTGTAACCGATATGCCCACCGCAATGGCAGCAACCGCTGTTTATTCCGATATGGTCCTTCTCGATTTCACCGGCACCGAAGGCGAATTTGAAGTTTCCGAAGAAGAAATCAACCTCGGAATCTCCATGAAGAAAGGCAACACCGAGCTTCTCGAAGCAGTTAACGGCGTTCTTGCCACCATGACTGTTGAAGATTATGAAGCAATGATGCAGGAAGCAATCGCTGTTCAGCCTCTCAGCGAATAATCATCGAAATTTATTAAAAATGCCGCCCGGAACAACCCCCGGGCGGTTTATAATGTAATAAAAAAGGAGAATAACCTTTGCAGAATTTATTGATGGCGTTATCAAGGTCTGGAGCGGATACGGTTCCGCTTTTCTCGATGGCGCGCTTAACACCCTTATTGTTTCGTTCATAGGAACCGCAGTCGGCTGCATAATCGGTTTCGGAGTCGGCGTTGTCCAGACTGTTCCGATCGAGAAAAAAGATCCTCTCTGGAAAAGAATAATCCTTACCATAGTCAACCTTCTTCTCAAAGGCTATGTTGAACTTTTCCGCGGAACCCCGATGATAGTTCAGTCCGTTTTCATCTATTACGGTGTTATCATGATTTTCGATTACAAAATGGATATCTATTTCGCCGCACTTCTCATTGTTTCCATCAATACCGGTGCATATATGGCGGAAACCGTCCGCGGCGGTATCCTTTCCA
>JAZQBJ010000227.1:0-12213 GCA_045545715.1 Oscillospiraceae bacterium | reverse complement strand
CTTCCTCTTCAAGTAAGTCTTCTTCCTCTTCTAGTAAATTTTCTTCCTCACTTTCACCAGTTTATGCCTATACTGGTATGGAATTTAAAACATCGTCTGAAGAAGGAGTTGCTCCTTTTGAGATAATTGTGTCTTCAAATTCAAATTATTATATTTATTTAAAGGACATAAAAAATAATGGCCTTAATGATCTTTCTTTTTATGTAAGTAAAGGAGACAATATTGAGAAACTCGTACCTTTGGGTAGATATGAGCTATATTATGCTTGTGGTGAAACATGGTATGGTGAAAAAGATAAGTTTGGTGAAGATACTTATTACTACAAAGGAGATGGTTATCTTGATTTTACCGAAGGCCTTGAAGATGACGGATATTATTATTACTATGGACATACAATAGAACTTATTTTGCAAAGCAATGGAAATTACGATAGTGATTATATCAACCCAGCATCTTTTCCTGACTAAAGAAGCCTCCCAAAAGGGAGGCTTCTTTTTTTATCGCCGATTCTTAATATTTAATTAAGAATAAACCGAAAAGCTTGCCCTATGCCGATACATCTGCTAAACTTCAGATATAGGAAAGGCGGTGGCTTTTTTATGAAAAAGAAAAAAATCTCGTTGATCCTCGGTGTGCTTTGCACAGCAATTCTTGTCCTTTGGTTTTCCGGAATCCTTCCGAAACAATTCGCAAAATCCGCAGCGGAAAAATATATGAACGAACAGCTTTACGGCGAATTTTACGATGCGGAATATGTTGAATATTCTCCCGCCCATGATTCCTATTTTGTCTATTTCAGCGGCGGGCCAAACCCTTCCGGTGAAATGGGAACAACCCGCCACATCGGCGTTTATTATCGCTTCTTTCCCTTCTTTGTCTGGTATGATTCAATGTATCCGGGCTGAAAAACCGCATGAAAAAGCCGTTTTTTAAAAATCGTCCCACATATTATATAAATATAAGTATAATAATTTAAAATAACAAAATGTAAAAATCGGTGCTTTTGTTGCAATTTTTCTCTTCGGATATTATAATTCAGTCAGCGATACTTCTAAAAAAAGGCGGGTTTTAAAAATGGAGATAAACGAATATCAGAAGCTTGCAATGGTGACTCTTAACAGGGAACTAGATGAAAAAGAAATGCTCACAAATTCGGTGATGGGTCTTTGCGGCGAAAGCGGCGAAGCCTGCGACATTGTTAAAAAACATCTTTTTCACGGTCACGAACTCGACCGTGAATCGCTGATAAAAGAACTGGGCGACGTTGCATGGTATCTTGCGGAAGGCGCCGAAGCTCTTGGAATCCCCCTTGAAGAAGTTTTTGAACGCAATATCGAAAAACTCAGAAGAAGATATCCCGAAGGATTTTCTTCGGAAAAATCAATAAACAGAAATGAATAAAACCGGCCTTTCCGCAAAGCGGAAATGCTTTTTTCTTTTCTTCAACATTTAATCGTTTTCCGACGCATAAAGTTTATGAGAAACAGAATGCGGAGGTTTTGATAAAATGGCTTTTGATATGAAAGAATATGAAATAGGGAAAAGGCCCCTTTGGGCAATTTTTGCTTCGCTGATAATTTTTTTTGCCCTTGTTTTTTTTGCGGTGAACTGTGTGGCAATGGGCGAAGGCAGCAGGCTTTTGCCAATCTATTCCGTGGAAACTCCGGAGAAAAAAGTGGCAGTGACTTTTAATTGCGCCTGGGAAGCTGATGATATTCCGGAAATCCTTGCTCTTTTGAAAAAATATGAAGCAAAGGCGACTTTTTTTATTCTCGGCCAATGGGCAAAGGAAAACCCGGATTCGGTAAAAATGATTTTTGAGGCTGGCCACGAAATCGGTACACACAGCAACACCCACCCGGATATGGCAAAAACAACAATGGAAGAAGCAAGGGAGGAACTGCTGCGTTCCTGCGAACATATTGAAAAAGCCTGCGGAGAAAAACCAAAGCTTTTTCGTGCGCCAAGTGGATCATATTCAAGCGAACTTATAAAAACCGCTTCAGAAATGGGTTTTATAACAATCCAGTGGGACGTTGACAGCCGGGACTGGAAAAATAAAACTGCGGCGGAAATGGTCGAAAGCGTAACCAAAAACGTCAGGAGGGGGAGCATAATCCTTTTTCATTCCGGAAAGAAAAATACCCTTGAAGCCCTTCCGCAGATACTCGAAATCCTTAAAAACGGCGGATATGAATTCGCCAAAGTTTCGGATCTTATTTATACGGAAAACTATACCATAGACCACACCGGAAGGCAGTTTTGTTTGCAATAAAAAAATATTGTGATACTATAATTTATAAAGAAGGTGAAAACATGGTTCTTTTTGAAAATTTTGAAAAACTTGATATAGATAAAAGTCTTATCGGTCTTGAAAAAGGCGATTCCGAAGGGGGATATTTCTGCACTCCGGTCGGCGCAAAAGTCATCGGCTGGGAATGTGAAGGGATCCACTATTGTTTCATCGAAGGCTTTGGCGAAACGGTTTTTGCCGTCAATCCGGAAACAGCCGAAGAACACTATGTCCGCCCTCTTGCAAAAAATTTCGAAGATTTTATAAGCCTTGTTCTTGCCTGCGGCGGAACAACAGCCGCGGAACAGATAAGCGGCTGGAATAAAACGCAGTTTGCGGAATTTTTGAAAAACGACGACCCGGATTTTACCGCAAAAAGGCGGCCGGTTCTGGATAAAATCGAAAAGGAACTCGGGATAAAACCGATGAAAAATCCTTTTGAGTATGTCAAAAAAATCCAGAGTGATTTTGATTATTCGAAAATCAGCTTTACCGAAGAATATTACGACGTTCTGGGACTTGAGTTTCCTGAATAAAAAGAAGCATGGCGGGGATTTGCCCCGCCGTTTTTTTGTTTTTGAAAATGAATTTTTGCATAAAAACCGCCAAATTTGTTAATAACTTGCAAATTTTAAGAAAAAACGCCTTTTTTATTTGGCTTTATATTGATTTTTGCAGGAACTGCTGATAAAATGAATTTCTAAAATCCTATTTTATATAAAGGGGATGTTCAGATGAACAAAGATTTTCTTCATAAAATTTCCGAAAATATGCACAGCTTTTCAAAAGGCCAAAAAAGAATCGGAAACTTTATCCTTTCCCATTATGATAAAGCAGCTTTTATGACCGCCGCAAAACTTGGCGAATCCGTAGGAGTTTCCGAATCCACCGTTGTCCGTTTCGCGTCGGAACTCGGTTATGACGGTTATCCTGAACTTCAGCATGCTCTTCAGGAAATGATCCGCAACCGCCTTACCACAGTCCAGCGTATCGAGATCACCAGCGACCGCATGAGCAATTCGGATGTTCTCACCAAAATTCTCAATATGGATATCGAAAAGATCCGCCGTACCCTCGAGGATACTTCCAGCGAAGAATTCAACAAGGTTGCGGATACCATTGTTTCCGCAAAACATATTTACATACTCGGCGTAAGAAGCTCCGCTTCTCTTGCGAGCTTTCTCAGCTTTTATTTTTATAAAATTTTCGATAATGTCCGCAACGTTGCAACTTCCAGCACAAGCGAGGTTTTCGAACAGATAATGAATATCGGAGAAGGGGACGTTTTCATCGCCATAACATTCCCCAGATACAGCAAGAGAACTATCAAAGCGGCAAAATACGCCCACGATAAAGGTGCGACCGTAATTGCCCTTACCGACAGCCACAGCGCGCCGATAATCGAATACAGCGACAGAGTTCTGCTTGCAAGAAGCGATATGGCTTCCTTCGCGGATTCCCTTGTTGCACCTCTTTCTCTCATCAACGCGCTTATAGTTGCGATCGGAATCCGCCGCAGAAGCGAAATTTCCGCTACCTTCAACCAACTTGAACGGATCTGGTCTGAATATGAAGTTTATGAAAAGAGCGACGACAATGAAAATTTATGATGTTATAATTGTCGGCGGCGGAGCAGCCGGATGTGTTGCCGCCGGATATGCCGCCCAGAACGGAAAAAGCGTTCTTATTCTTGAACGCAACCGCCGCCCCGCAAGAAAAATACTTGTTACGGGAAAAGGCCGCTGCAACGTCACCAACAACTGTGAACCGGAAGAATTTTTCCGCCATGTGCGAAGCAATCCCCGTTTTCTTTACAGTGCTCTCAGCCGTTTTGAACCGAAACATACCATGGAACTTTTTGAAAAGCTGGGAGTTCCCCTTAAAACCGAAAGGGGAAGAAGAGTTTTTCCGGTTTCGGATAAAGCACTCGATATTGCCGATGCTCTTCAGCTTTTTATTAAAAATAAAAACGTTGAAATAAGGCAGGGAAGAGCAAAAAAACTTGTTTTCGAGGATGGCGTGCTCAAAGGGGTGCTCACGGAAGAAGGAGAGTTTTTTTGTGCTCAAAAGGTGCTCGTTTCCACCGGAGGACTCAGCTATTCCGCAACCGGTTCCAGCGGCGACGGTTATGAACTTGCAAAACAGGCCGGGCACACAATCGTTCCCACAAGGGCTTCGCTGGTCGGAATTTACACCGCCGAAAACCTATCGGAAGCGGCGGGGCTTTCCCTTAAAAACGTAACTTTGCGGCTTTTTGACGCCAAAAAGAAAAAGCCGATATATGAAGAACTCGGCGAAATGCTTATCACCCATGAAGGAATCTCCGGACCCCTGGTGCTCAGCGCAAGTTCCTTTATGAGCACGGAACTTTCGAACTATCGCCTTGAACTTGATTTGAAACCCGGCCTTTCCGCCGAGGAACTTGACACAAGGATCCTACGGGATTTTTCCGCAAAAATAAACCGCGATTTTGCAAATTCTCTTGATGAACTTCTTCCGAGAAGTTTCATTCCCTATATTGTTGAAAAAAGCGGTATCGCCCCGGAAACAAAGGTCAACCAGATAACAAAAGCCCAGCGTGCGGATCTTGTTTCCGCAATAAAATCCTTCCCGATAAAACCGGTGGAGCTTGGTGATATCGAAGGGGCGGTAATAACCGCCGGAGGAGTTTCCGTAAAAGAAGTTGACCCGAAAACAATGGAATCCAAACTTTGTCCGGGGCTTTATTTTGCCGGCGAAGTTCTGGATCTTGATGCCGAAACCGGAGGATATAATCTCCAGATAGCTTTTGCCACCGGCTATGCCGCCGGAACGGCAATTTAAGGAGGAAATTTTTATGAAAATTGCAATAGACGGCCCTGCCGGCGCGGGAAAAAGCGCCACAGCAAAAGCAATAGCGAAAGAACTCGGTTTTATCTATGTCGATACCGGTGCTCTTTACCGCGGCATAGGACTTTATGTTTTGAGAAAAGGTGCAAAACCTTCCTCTATTGAGGAAGTTGTTCCGCTTCTTGCCGAAATAAAAATCGAAATGCGCCATATAGAAGGCGAACAGCATATTTTCCTCAACGGAGAGGACGTTTCCGGACTTATCCGCACCGAATCCGTTTCCGCTGCGGCTTCCGACGTTTCCGCAATTCCCGCGGTGCGCGACTTTCTTTTTGATATGCAGCGCGACATTGCCGAAAAAAACGACGTTGTAATGGACGGAAGAGATATCGGTACCGTTGTTCTTCCTGATGCAGAACTAAAGCTTTTCCTTACCGCAAAACCGGAAGTGAGAGCACAGCGCAGGGTAAAACAGCTTGCGGAAAAAGGAATTGAAGCAGATTATAACGACGTTCTCGAGGACGTTATCCAGAGGGACTATAACGATTCCCACAGGGATTTCCGTCCGCTTAAACTTGCGGAAGACGGAATCCTTCTTGACAACACCGAATTTCCTCTTGAAGAAACCGTTGAAAAGATAATTGCAATGGCAAAGGAGCGCATGGCTTGAACAGAAAAATAATCGTTGCGGATTCCGCCGGTTTTTGCTTCGGGGTAAAACGCGCGGTCGGAATTGCGGAGGATTTTGCGGAAAAGGGGATCCCTGCCGTTACCCTCGGAGAGATAATACACAATCCGACTGTGGTTGAGGATCTTCGTAAAAAAGGAGTTTATCCCGTCGGGGATGTTTCCGAAGTTCCGAAAGGCGCAACGCTGATCCTCCGTTCCCACGGAGTCCCTCTTTCGGTGATAGAGGAACTTGAAGAAAAGTGTATTCCCTACGCGGACGCCACATGTCCGTTTGTTGCAAGGATCCACCGCATTGTTGCGGAGAGAACAGCCGCCGGAGATACTGTAATTATCACGGGAAATCCCAATCACGCCGAGGTAAAAGGCATCATAGGACATGCCAAAGGTGATGTCCGCGTGGTGCGTAATTTGGCAGAATTGGAAGAACTTTCCAAAAACGAAGAAAATCTTTGTGCAAAATGTATCACAATTGTTTCGCAAACCACTTTTTTGCGGGCGGAATGGGAAAAATGCGAAAAATTTGCAAAAAAGGTATATACAAATTTATTAATTTTTGATACAATATGTAATGATGCCTGTACTAAACAAAGCGAGGCGGACGCTCTTTCGCGCCGATGCAATGGGATGATTGTTGTTGGTGGGCGGAATAGTTCCAACACCGCAAGGTTATGGGAGACCTGTGCGGCCAACTGTCCGACTGTTTTGATTGAGTATCCATCAGAACTAAAGCCGAATGATTGGAAAAATTGCGAAGTAATAGGCGTCACTGCCGGTGCATCAACCCCATACGGCATAATTAAGGAGGTACTACAAACCATGAGTGAAAACAAAGAAATCAGCTTTGAGGAAATGCTGGAACAGTCCTTTGAAAAGGAAGAATCCAAATATGTAAGAAACGGCGAAAAAGTCCAGGCAACCGTTATGGTTGTTAAAGACACCGAAATTGTTGTCAGCGTTGGCAGCAAACACACCGGATTCGTTTCTTCCGAAGAACTTTCCGAAGATCCCAGCGTAAAGCCTGCCGATATCGTCAAAGTAGGCGACGAGATCACCCTCAAAGTTCTGCACGTAAATGATGCCGACGGCACCATGACCCTTTCCAAAAAGAAAGTCGATGCAGAGAAAAACTTCCAGGTTGTTGAAGAAGCAGCCGGAACTGACGAAATTTTGGAAGGAACTGTTGTCGAAGTCGTCAAAGGCGGCGTTATCGTTGTAACTGATGGTGTTCGCGTATTCATCCCTGCTTCTCAGGCAACTGCCTCCAGAAACGAAGCTCTCGAAGGTCTTCTCAAACAGAACGTTAAATTCCGCGTTCTTGAAGTAATCGCACAGCGCAAACGCGCAATCGGTTCCATCAAATCCGTTCTTAACGAAGAAAGAAAAGCAAAACAGGCTGCTTTCTGGGAAAACGTTGAAGTCGGCCAGGTATTTGAAGGAAAAGTCAAATCCCTCACTTCCTACGGCGCATTCGTTGACCTCGGCGGCGTAGACGGCATGGTCCACGTTTCCGAACTTTCCTGGCTCCGCGTTGCAAAACCTGCAGACGTTGTAAGCGTTGGCGATACTCTTGAAGTATTCGTAAAAGACGTTGACAAAGAAGCCAAGAAAATCAGCCTCGGCTACAAAAAAGAAGAAGACAATCCCTGGGAAATCCTTAAGAGAGATTATCCTGTCGGAACCGTTGCAAAAGCAAAAATCGTCAGCATGACCACTTTCGGCGCATTTGCAAACCTTATCCCCGGCATCGATGGCCTCATCCACATTTCTCAGATCTCTTATGACCGCGTTGCGAAACCCGAAGATGTTCTTTCCGTTGGCCAGGAAGTTGACGTTAAGATCACCGATATCGATTTTGACAAACATCGCGTTTCCTTCTCCATGAAAGCTCTTCTTGAACCGCCCGTAAAAGAAGAAGCTGCTGAAGAAGCTCCTGTTGAAGAATAATCTTTAATAGAAATTACATAAAAAAGCCGCTGCAGATGCAGCGGCTTTTTTGTTTTGAAAAAATCAATACCAGAAAAATTTATAAAGAGTGGGGAAGGAATTGAAAAACTGCTGAAGGTTCGTGTTTGTTTTCGAGCCCGGATCGTTGATATAAAATTTTGAAGCAGAAAGGGAAGTTCCGCCGGAATATCCGGTTATAACTACCCAGTGCTGGTTTCCGGCGGGAGCTTTTGCCCCGATAAGAACCGGTTTTCCTTCCCGAAGTCTGTTATAGATATCTTTGAGATAACCGTCGCTCCAGTAGCCGACGGAATAATCCTCCGGCCAGTAAACGTTTCCGCGGGAATCATAGGAAAGTCTTTTCATCATCGAATCCGGATAGATGGTTTCTCCGGTGCGGAAGGATTCCATCATGGCGATACCCGTGGTCACACAGCCTATCTGGCCGATGGTTTTTCCGGAATAACCGATTTTTACTCCGGACCATCGGCTGTCGGTCTGTTTAAAATCCGGAACAGAAAGGCGGACGGCAGGATATCCGTTTTGAATAACGGAAAGATAATCCGCGCTCACAACGCCGGTTTTATTCCCGTCATAAAGAACCCGGCTCCAATATCCGTTGGAAGAAAGAATAATTACGTTTTCGTCCTTTGAAATGGTTCCGATCACGGGATAGCTTTTTCCTGCGCCGCTTCGGACGTTGAGATTTCCGCTTTCGGTGGAAACCCTTGCGGCGGTGTCGGAAACAACGTCAATATAATCCGAATGACAGTAACCGAATTTTCCGTCGGCATATTCCACCTTCCACCAGTTTCCGGTTTTTTCAATAAGGGCAACGTAGCTTCCCTTGCTGAGAGAAGTTAAAACATAACCGCCGGAAGAAGCGGAATTGCGGACATT
This sequence comes from Oscillospiraceae bacterium, assembly GCA_045545715.1. GTDB lineage: Bacteria > Bacillota > Clostridia > Oscillospirales > Ruminococcaceae > UMGS1668. The sequence goes on along the minus strand of JAZQBJ010000227.1, from coordinate 3,557 downwards.
TAGCCTTCCGCTTTCGGTGGAAACAAGCCCCGCCATGGAATCTGCATTTATTGCATAGGCGGAAGGGGAAGAAACGACCATACCGGCCGCAAGAATTGCTGAAAGTGTTATTGAAAGTATTTTTTTCATTTGTTCACCTCGGTTTGATTTAAAATTACAAAATCGATTATACCATTCATCACAAAGCGGGGGAACAGTCCAAATTATGGCATAACAAAGCCAAAATTTGGCTTTGTTATATTTTTTTATAAAAATCGGAAACTAAATAGAAAACCGAAAAGGAGAAAAATGTTTTGAAAAAATATCTTATAGAAATCGATCCCGTTGCCGCAAAATTTTATGAAACCATAGCAAGAAGAACAGGAGTTACCCCGGAAAAACTGATGGCTTCGACCCTTTTCCGCTTTGCCGGAGAAATTTCAGTAAAAGCCGTTCTTGAAAACACTCCGCCCAAAAACTGAACAAAATATTGTAAAAACAAACTCCATGCGCTATAATTATCATAGAAATTTATACGTTAGATAAGGCGATGAATATATGAGAATTTTAGCGATAGAATCTTCCTGCGACGAAACCGCTGTTGCGATAATTGAAGACGGAAGAAAAATAATTTCCTCGGTGATCAACACCCAGGTTGCCGAGCACGGTCTTTACGGCGGCGTAGTGCCCGAAATAGCTTCCCGCCGCCATGCCGAAAATATAGTTGCCGTTGCAGAAAAAGCTCTTTCAGACGCGGATATGAGCCTTGAAGAGGTGGACCATATTGCGGTGACCGCCGCACCCGGTCTTATCGGTGCTTTGCTTGTGGGAGTCAACTTTGCAAAAGGCCTTTCCCTTGCGACCGGAAAAAAACTTATCCCGGTTCATCATCTCAAAGGCCATATTGCCGCAAACTATCTTGCGCATCCGCAGCTTAAACCTCCGTTCCTCTGCCTTGTTGTTTCCGGCGGACACAGCCACATCGTTGAAGTTTCCGACTATACAAAATTCAGAATTCTCGGAAAAACAAGGGATGATGCCGCGGGCGAAGCTTTTGACAAAGCCGCAAGAGCAATGGGCCTTCCTTATCCCGGAGGCGTTTTTCTCGATAAAAAAGCCAGGGAAGGCGATCCGAAAGCATTCAGGCTTCCGAAACCGAGAGTTGAAGGCTGTCCCCTTGATATGAGCTTTTCGGGACTTAAAACCGCAGTCGTGAATATACTGCATAATGCAGAGCAGCGCGGCGAAGAGATAAATATACCTGACCTTTGTGCGTCCTATCAGGACGTTATTTGCCATGCCCTTGTGGATAGGGTGATGCTTGCGGCGAAGGAAGGCGGATATAAAACAATCGTTGCCGCCGGCGGTGTTTCCGCAAACAGCGGTTTGCGTTCTCTGCTTGAAAGAGAATGTAAACGCCGCCATCTTGAACTTTTTGTTCCTCCGCTGGAACTCTGCGGAGATAATGCGGCAATGATCGGTTCCCAGGCTTATTACGAAGCTCTTGCGGGACATTTTGCGGATCTTTCCCTTAATGCAAGACCCACCATGCCCATTGACGAGGATTTTGAATAAAATATGTTTTTAAAAAGGATGTTTGCAATTTTAAATTCAAATTGTTGCAAATATCCTTTTTTTAAATATTAAATAATAGATAAATTTGCAGTTTTTAGTTTAAAAACTTGCAGAAAGCTATTGCAAAATTTTTGTTTTGGTATATAATAAAACCCATAAAAAGTCTTTTCCGGAAAGGAGCTGTCACAAAAAATGACCAACAACTCTCACGTACTTGAATGGATCGAAGAAATGAAAGCCCTTGTTAAGCCCGACAAGGTCGTCTGGGTAACCGGAGGCGAAGAGCAGATAAAGGCCTTAAGAGCCGAAGCAATTGCCACCGGACTTATGGAAGAATTAAACCCCGAAAAACTTCCGGGCTGTCTTCTCCACAGAACAAAACCCAACGACGTTGCAAGGGTCGAAGCAAGAACCTTCATCTGCACAACCAAAAAAGAAATGGCAGGTCCCACCAATAACTGGGTCGAAAAAGACGAAATGTATGCCCGCCTTCGCCCTCTTGCAGACGGCGCAATGAAAGGCAGAACCATGTATGTCGTTCCCTATTCCATGGGTCAGCTCGGTTCTCCCTTTGCAAAAATCGGAATCGAACTCACCGACAGCATCTACGTTGTCCTCAATATGGAAATCATGACCAGAATGGGTCAGGAAGCTCTCGACCAGCTCGGTGATTCCGCCGATTTTGTAAAAGGCCTTCATTGTTCCCTCGACGTTGACGAGGAACAGAGATACATAGTCCAGTTCCCGGAAGACAACACAATCTGGTCCCTCAACTCCAACTATGGCGGAAACGTCCTCCAGGGCAAAAAATGCTTTGCGCTTCGAATCGCTTCCTGGCAGGGCTGGAAAGAAGGCTGGATGGCCGAGCATATGCTCATCCTCGGAATCGAAAATCCCGAAGGTGAAATCAAATACGTAACTGCGGCATTCCCTTCTGCCTGCGGAAAAACAAACCTTGCAATGCTCATTCCTCCGGAACTTTATCAGAAAAAAGGTTATAAAGTCTGGTGCGTGGGCGATGATATCGCATGGCTCCGAATCGGAAAAGACGGTCGCCTCTGGGCAGTCAACCCGGAAAACGGCTTCTTCGGCGTAGCTCCCGGCACCAACAAAAAATCCAACCCCAACGCCCTTGCCGCGACTATGAAGAACACAATTTTTACCAACGTTGCGCATAATCTTGATGACAATACCGTCTGGTGGGAAGGTCTTGATAAAAACCCGCCGGAAAACGCGATAGACTGGAAAGGCAACCCCTGGAGCGGTTCCACCGCAACGGAAAAAGCCGCACACCCCAACAGCCGCTTTACCGCACCGGCTAAAAACTGCCCCTGCGTAAGCCCGAAATTTGATGATCCGGAAGGTGTTCCGATTTCCGCAATGATCTTCGGCGGAAGAAGAGCAAAAACCGCACCGCTGGTATATCAGTCCCGGGATTGGAAACACGGCGTTTTCGTAGGTTCAACAATGGCTTCCGAAACAACCGCAGCCGCCGCAGGCGCAGTCGGCGTTGTTCGCCGGGATCCTATGGCAATGCTTCCTTTCTGCGGATATCATATGGCTGATTATTTCCAGCATTGGCTCGATATGGGCGAAAAACTCGGCGACAAAGCACCGAAGATCTTCAACGTAAACTGGTTCAGAACCGATGACGAAGGCCATTTCATCTGGCCCGGATTCGGCGACAATATGAGAGTCCTTATGTGGATCCTCGGACGTTGCGACGGAACAGCGGAAGCTGACGAAACCGCAATCGGATTCGAGCCCAGACCCGAAGATATCGACCTCGAAGGTCTTGATATCGACAGAGAAACTCTTGCCGGCCTTCTTTCTGTGGATAAAGAGCTTTGGAAAACAGAAGCTGAAGGAATTCGTGAGTTCTATAAAAAATTCGGTGAAAAGCTCCCGAAAGAACTTATGGCAGAGCTTGAAAAACTTGAAAAAAATCTTGAGTGATACTCCCCGTGCTCAAACAAAAAATCCCGTGGTCGTTTTGAGCACGG
>JAZQBJ010000226.1:0-15958 GCA_045545715.1 Oscillospiraceae bacterium | reverse complement strand
GGAAATTACGAAGATCTACAAGACTTCTAATTATAATATCTGTTTCTGAATCATTAAGATAATGACAAAATTTTTTTTCTTTCATAGAAATCCCTCCTTTGCTTTTAGTATAAATATTTAAGAAAAAATCACAAATGTGTAAAAAAATAAGCGTATCATTTTTAAAATGATACGCTTAAGTTTTAAAGAGATATGTTATAGAAATAATAAGATATGTGAACTTATGTAAACTTTTTGCATCGATTGGCGTACAATTGGCGTATGATTGGCGTATTTCTCGCTTGTCAGTAGCCAGAAAACCGCATAACTAAGCCATTTGTTTAGTTCTGAGGTTTCATGGTGGGGAAGAGAAGAACGTCGCGGATGGAAGCGCTGTCGGTAAGAAGCATAACGAGTCTGTCAACACCGAAGCCAAGTCCGCCGGTAGGAGCCATTCCGTATTCAAGAGCGGTTACATAGTCATAGTCAACCTGCGCTTTGCTGGTGGGGTCAAGTTCAAGACGTTCCGCAACCTGGCGTTCAAAACGGCCTTTCTGGTCGATAGGATCGTTAAGTTCGCTGAATGCGTTGCCGAATTCGGTCGCGTTGATGAAATATTCAAAACGCTCGGTAAATGCGGGATCTTCCGGTTTGCGTTTTGCAAGAGGGCTGATTTCAACAGGATAATCGTAGATGAAAGTGGGCTGGATAAGGTTTTCTTCAACGAATGCATCGAAGAATTCGGCAAGGATTGCACCTTTGGTGGGAACTTCCGGAAGTTCAACGTTGTGCTTTTTGGCAAGTTCAATGGCTTCTTCGTCGGAAGCAACTTCAGCAAAGTCAACGCCGGAATATTTTTTGACCGCTTCGATCATGGTAAGTCTTTCCCAATGACCGAGATCGATTTCGGTGCCCTGATAATTGATTTTAAGGGTTCCGCAAACGTTCATCGCAACGGTTTTCATCATATCTTCAACAAGGTCCATCATTCCGCGGAAATCGGTGAAAGCCTGATAAAGTTCGATGGAGGTGAATTCCGGGTTGTGTTTGGTATCCATACCTTCGTTACGGAAAATACGGCCTACTTCATATACTCTGTCAAGACCGCCGACGATAAGGCGTTTGAGGTAAAGTTCGGTTTCAATTCTGAGAACCATATCCATATCAAGGGTGTTGTGATGAGTAAGGAAAGGTCTTGCGGAAGCGCCGATTTCAAAAGGAGTAAGAATAGGGGTTTCAACCTCAAGGAAGCCGCGTCCGTCAAGGAAGGAACGGAGCTCACGCATGATCTGGCTGCGTTTGATAAAAGTATCTTTTACTTCGGGGTTGATGATAAGGTCAACGTATCTCTGTCTGTAACGGAGTTCCTGGTCTTTAAGGCCGTGGAATTTTTCCGGAAGGGGAAGAAGAGATTTTGCAAGAAGAACGATTTTGGTTGCCTTTACGGAAATTTCGCCCATATGGGTGCGGAAAACAATACCTTCAACGCCGATGATATCGCCGATATCCCATTTTTTAAAATCTGCGTAATCTTCTTCGCCGACCATGTCCTTACGGATATAAAGCTGGATTCTGCCTTCCTTATCCTGAAGGTCAGCAAAGGAAGCTTTGCCCATTCCGCGCTTGCTCATAATACGACCGGCAAGAGAAACGGTCATGGTGCTTTCTTCGCCCTCTGCGGGGTCAACAAAAGTTTCTTTGATAGTGCCGGAATAACCGGTTACGTTAAATTTGGTGATGGTAAAAGGGTCTTTGCCTGCTTCGCGAAGAGCGGTGAGTTTATCGCGGCGAATCTGGAAAAGTTCGGAAAGCTGTTCCGCGGAAAGTTCCTGCTGTTCCTGTTCCTGAATCTGTTCAGCCATTTATTTTATCTTCCTTTCAAAAGGTTATTTTATTGCATAATAGAACATCTTATTTTAACATATTTAAACTGAAATGACAACAGTTAAAACAAAGAAAAAGCCCGCAAACGCGGGCTTTTTTATATCAATATTTTTTTACAATATCGGAAAGAATAAGATGGATTTTTTCAACAAGTTCCGGGTCCTTACAGGAATAGGAAACTGTGATGGTAGTATTAACAATAATATCTTCGTCGGAAGGCCCGGTTTTAACAAACCAGTGTTCTTTTGTATGATATTTATTTACGATAACTTTATCCTCAAGAACAGCGACAGATCCGATTCCGTAAGAATAAACTCCGTTTCCGAGACTTGTAAATTCCGGTGCAGAAAGTTCTTTTGATCGAAAAATGATTATAGAATTTTCCGGCATGGAAATGTTTCCTTTTCCTTCGGAATCAAAATGTTCCATAGTAAATTTATATTCGGAAAGAAGTTTTTCAATTTCATCAGAAGTTTCAGGTGAAACGGAATGGTGTTCCGCAGGAAAAACTCGGTTATCCGCAGCGGTAACAAAAACGTTTTTTGAATTTCCGTTAAGTTCATCATAATCATAACTTCCGGAATAATCATAAAGATTTATTCCAAGACGCAGACTGGATATGGGGTTTCCGAGGAGTTCATATGCATCAATAAAATGATAAATTATTCCGAAGAACAGAATTGCAGCGGCAATAATAATCAATTTTTTCGTTTTCTTGGAAATTTTCATAAAATCACCTCTTTCAATATAATAGTAACATAAAAAAAGTCTTTTTGTTGCAAATTTTAAAAAATAAAATAAAAAAAAGCCCGCAAACGCGGGCTTTTTTACCTTTTTCTTTTTATCAGCCGATGCTGAGAACTTTGAATTTTGCGGTGTCGCCGCCGGGAAGAATTGCTTCAGCAACTTCACCGACTTTTTTTCCGAGAAGAGCCTTTCCAACAGGGGATTCATCGGAAATTTTTCCAAGGTCAAGGTCTGCTTCGGTGGAACCGACTATGGTGTATTCAAGTTCTTCCTCAAATTCTTCGTCATAAACTTTTACGAAAGAACCAAGAGAAACGGCATCGGTAACAAGTTCGCTTTCATCAAGAATAACGACGTTTTTAAGCATAACTTCAAGGTCTGCAATTCTTGCTTCAACAATAGCCTGTTCGTTTTTTGCTTCGTCATATTCGCTGTTTTCGGAAAGGTCACCGTAACCGCGTGCAACACGGATTTTTTCGGAAACTTCTTTTCTGCGAACGGTTTTGAGCATTTCAAGCTCATCTTCAAGAGCTTTAAGGCCGCTTGCAGTTACAACAACTTTTTTATCCATTTTTAAATACCCTCCTTAGGGAATCACAATGTTTCAATTATATTCGCGCTTTGGCGAAAAGTCAAGAAAAATAATGTCGTAATCATCCTTCGGAGGAGGATTCTTCAGAATTTTCAGTATTTTCTTCCGGAACTTCAACAACAACGGAAGAGGAAGCAACCTCGATGGCTTTTGAAAGCTGGATATCCATGGTTGCATCAAGAAGAGAAAGATCGGTAAAGTTAAGGGTCGTGTAGTCAAAAGCAACAACATAATCCGGAGTGATACCGATTCCTTCCCAGGCGGTTTTGGAATTTGCAAGATAATATTTTCCTACAGTAAGCTGAATTGCCGAACCATCGTCAAGTTTATATGTTTCCTGAAGGGAACCATAACCTTTGGTCTGGGCTCCGACAACACTTCCGATTCCAAAATCGCGGAAACCTGCGGCAAAAAATTCTGCTGCACCGGCGGTCATTTCGTTAACAAGAATAACTACCGGAATAACGGTATCACGTGAGTTGGAAGAATAGAGAACTTCGCTTGTTCCGTCGCTGTATTCAACGTAAAGAATATCTCCGGAACCCGCAAATTTATCGATCATTTCGGCTGCGGCGGAAACAAGTCCGGTGTTTACGCTGCGAACATCAAAGATAAGTGCGGGCGCTCCGGCGGAAATTGCTTTTTCAACAGCTTTGCTGAACTGGTCCGGGGTTCCTTCAGAAAAATCGTTGATGCGAAGATAATGGAAATCACCAAAAGTGGTGGTATATACGGTGGTTGGAACAAGAACACGTCTTGTTATTTCCATTTCGGTGTCTTCGCTGTCCCGGCGGATGGTTACGGTAACTTTTGTTCCCGCTTCACCGGTAAGAAGAGCTTTTGCTTCTTCAAAAGTGTCGGTTCCAAGGTTTATATCGTCAACTTTGACGATAAGGTCGCCGGAAACAATTCCTGCAGAAGCGGCTGTGGAACCTTCGTGAACGTTTTCAACAAGCATATATCCGTCGGTATCCATGATGACGCTGACACCGATTCCGGAAACGGTTTTTCCGGAATCCGAAAGGAAGGATGCATACTCGGAAGGGTTCATATATTTTGCATAAGGGTCATTGATTCCGGAAAGATAACCTTTTGCAACAGAGTCCATAAGGGTGGACTCGTCGATGTATTCGCCATGGTTATAACGAACATAGTTATCGATTTCGGTGAATTTTGCAAACATGTTTTCGCGTTCGGTAATGCTGTTTACTTTGGTATTGAAATTGCGAAGAGCAAGAACCATTGTAAAGGTAAAAGTCATAGCAATTGCAAGAATAATAAGCGTCAAAGCAGTACCAAGGCTTATTTTTTTACCCATAAATTTCTCCTTAAGTAAGAATTAGGTAACATAGGAAATGGGGTTGACCGCTTCGCCGTCGATTCGAACTTCAAAATGAAGATGAGCGCCGGTGCTCCAGCCGGTGTTGCCGACTTTTCCTATCTGTTCGCCCATAACAACGATATCGCCGACGTTAACGGTGATAGCGCTGAGGTGAGCATAAAGGGTTGTGATGCCGCCGCCGTGGTCAACGATTATGTATGTTCCGTAACCATAGGAGTAACCGTTATAAGGGCAGGTTTTGGTATGAACAACGGTTCCGGTGTTCGCCGCAACAATGGGTGCTCCGTGAACTCCGGCTCCGGTTATATCGATTCCGGTGTGGAAGTCGGTATTGTTGAATCTCCAGCCGTAATAACTGGAAATTTTGGAATATCCGGGAACGGGCCACATCATTTCGCCGCCGACGTAAGCTTCGTCGGAAGTTTTAAGGTTTTTATAAATATCAAGAAGTTCCGCCTGGATCTGTTTTTGCATTGCGGAAAGTTCTTCATAGTTTGCCTGATATTCTTTCTGAAGCGCATTAAGGTCCTGAATGGAACTTTTGGCTTCTTTAAGCTGTTTTTCAAGTTCTTCCTGCTCTTTTTCAAGGGCGGCTTTTTCTTCTTCAAGGGCAGCTTTTTCGGCTTCAAGAACAGCTTTTTCCTCTTCAAGAGCAACAAGTTCTTCTTTGAGTTCTGCGACTATCTGTTTGTCGTGCTCGGCAATTCTTTCAAGATATTCGCTTCTTGTAAGGAATTCGGAAATGCTGTCGGAAGAAAGAAGCATGATAAGAGAGTTTGCGGAATCGGAGTATCCGCCGGTCATATAAATGGCCTTTACTCTGTCACGGAAAAGCTGAAGGGTTTCTTCAATATCTTTTTCTTTTGCGGCAATTTCCTGCTTCTTTTCAAAAATATATTTGTTTGTAAGCTGGATTTTTTCAAGGCCTACGTCAATTGCTTTCTGAGTGATGCTTATTTTTTCATCAATGGTGTTTGCAATTGCCTGCTGTTTTTTCTTGTCGTCCTTGATGTTATTGATTTTATTATTATATTCCTTCATTTCCTCCTGGATTTTTATCTGTTCATCCTGAAGGTCGGAAATCTGGTTTCTGTATTCTTCTTCGGAAGGGTCGGAAGCCGGTGCGGCATTCTTTTCGGATTTACCTTCGTTTGCAAAAACGACAACAGAAGCGGAAACAACGATTGCTGCGCAGAGAACAAAGCCGATCAGGGAAACAAAAATCCGTTTAAATCTGTTTTCAGTCATGGCGTCCTCCTTAAATTAAACTTTAAGATGTTTGCCGATAAAGGCAACACAGCCGAAAAGACCTATGAATGCACCGCCGCCGATAAAACCGACAAGGAGATATTGAGAAACAGCGGAAAAAGGAACAAGATCGGAAATAATTTGGCTGAACCAGGTGGCGCTTTGGGAAGAAACCCATTTTACAAGATAATCGTATGCAAAATAGATTATTCCGTAGGAAAGAGCGCTGGAAATAACACCAAGGCTGATGCCTTCAACAATAAAAGGAAGGCGAATAAAACCGTTGGTTGCGCCAACGTATTTCATTATGTTGACTTCGCGTTTTCTGCTGAAAACGGTAATTTTGATGGTGTTTCCGATAATCATAAGAGAAACCGCAATCAAAAGTCCGATGATGATGGTTCCTCCGACATAAGCCATGTTTTTGATTCCGGTGATTACACTTGCAACTTCAGTAAGTGCGGAAACGGAATCAACACCAAGAAGCGCTTCGATATGAATAACGGTGTTTTCAAGATTAGAAACATCGTCAAAAGTAACGCGGAAAGAATCCGGAAGGTTGTTTTCCTTGGAATATGCTTCAAAAAGCATTCCGTCATCACCCATGGATTCCATCATGGAAAGAAGGGCGTCTTCTTTCGAGATAAACTCAATTGTGGAAATTTTTCCGGTGGCAATAAGTCCGTCGCGTACTTCTTCAATGGCAGCATCGTCAAGCCCGTCTTCGAGATAAACAATAGCTTCGCTCTGGTCCTCAACAGCTTCAACAATGCTGGAGATGTTTACAGAAAGAAGAGCGGCCGCACCGATAAGAAGCATGCATGAAACAAGAACGCCGACGGAAGCAAGGGACATAAGCCGGTTGTTCCAAAGGTTTTTAAAACCCTGTTTTACAAGATAGAAGAAACTGTTCAGCATAAATTCGCCTCCGTTTCTCCGGTATCACGAATAACAGCGCCCTTATCGATAGTGATAACGCGGTGATTGAACTTTTCAACAAGATCATGCTCATGGGTTACCATAACAATGGTTACGCCCAGCTTGTTGATTTCGTTGAGAAGATCGACTATTTCGTAAGAAAGTTCCGGGTCGATGTTTCCGGTGGGCTCGTCAGCAATAATAAGGGAGGGGGAGTTTACAAGAGCGCGGGCAAGCGCAACGCGCTGCTGTTCACCGCCGGAAAGTTCTTCAGGTTTGCATTTCATTTTGGAAGCAAGTCCCACAAGATTGAGCATATAAGGAACTTTGCGCTTGATTTCCTTGGGACGGACGTTGGTAACGCGAAGAGCGAAAGCAACGTTGTCATAAGCGTTCATGTTGGGAATAAGGCGCAAATCCTGGAAAACAATGCCGATGGAACGGCGGAATTTCGGGATTTTATATCTTGCCATTTTTCCAAGATTTTTTCCGTTTACTTTAACAATTCCGGAGTTTGCGGTTTCTTCACGGAGCATAAGTTTAATAAGAGTGGATTTTCCCGCGCCGGAAACACCAACTATAAAAACAAATTCCCCATCATCAATCCTTAAACTTACATTATCAAGAGCAACGGTGCCGTTTGGATATTTTTTGGTAACATTTTGAAATTCTATCAAGGTTGTACCTCACAATAAAACGGTTTTTTGGTTTAGTATTTTACAGGATTTGCGGAAAGATATTTTTTGACCATGAGGGCAACTTTAAAAATGATTGCGTGGTCAAATTCGCGGAGATCAAGACCGGTAAGCTTTTTGATTTTTTCAAGACGGTAAACAAGGGTGTTTCTGTGAACAAAAAGTTTACGGCTGGTTTCGGAAACGTTGAGGTTGTTTTCAAAGAATTTCTGAATGGTGAAAAGAGTTTCCTGGTCGAGACTTTCGATGGAACCTTTTTTGAAAACTTCCTTAAGGAACATTTCGCAAAGAGTGGTGGGAAGCTGATAAATAAGTCTTGCGATTCCAAGATTATTGTAGCTTACGATGGATTTGTCGGTATCAAAAACTTTGCCGACTTCAAGGGCAACCTGAGCTTCCTTAAAGCTTTTTGCAAGATCTTTGATTCCGGTTGCGGCAGTACCGATACCGACGTTTACTCTGGTGAAGAATTCGCTTCCAAGGGTATCAACGATGGAACGTGCGAGCTTTTCAAGATCGGCGGTTTCAATGCCGGGTCTGATTTCTTTAACAAGAACAACGTCGGATTCGCTTACGCTGAAGACAAAATCTTTGGATTTATCCGGGAAAAGGTTCTGAACGATATCGAAAACGGAAATATCGTTAATAGTAAGAACACGGATAAAAAGAACGACCCTTGAAACATCGGTGGGGAAGCGAAGCTCCCTTGCTTTGATATAAATATCGCCGGGAAGGATGTTGTCAAGAATTACGTTTTTGATAAAGTTTGCGCGGTCGTATTTTTCATCATAGTATTGTTTGATTCCGGCAAGAGAAACTGCCATAAGAGAGCAGAACTGTGCGGCAAGTTCATCGGTTCCTGCAACAAAAACTGCAAATTCGGGTTTTTCATCGGAACCAAAAGTTTTATATGTAAATCCGTCGCGAACGTGACATTCTTCGGTGGAACCAAAATCGGTAAGAAGAAAATCATTTCTTTCGCCGGTGCGCGCAAGGTCGCTGCAAGCAACAACAGAAGCGCTGTCATCAACAACGCCGACAGTACGACCGATACTGTCATGCATCTGGTGTATTATACCTTGAAATAATCTGTTTGACATTAGTACCCCTCTTTCAATAGAACATATTAATTAAAAATGTCCATTACATATTTTAATAGATATTAATATTTTTTTCAAGACAAATTAGTAAAAATTTCATAAAAATTCATATTTATTTTTATGCCTGTTTACCAGTTAACATGTCTGTTTGCATAAAAGGGGAATATTTTATTTGTGCAAAACGTAATTTTTTTAAAAAAATGCCGATTCGGCTTAAAAAACAAAGCCCGTGCTCAAAAAAGCCGGGCTTTTGTGCAAAATAATGGAAGCAAAATCACAGAATCATCACGGTTCAAAAACGATTTTATCCTCATCCGCATCAAAAATCACATCCGAATCTTCCTCAAAACGAATGGTGCTGAGTCGGTGAGGACTGAATTCACCTATGTAATCCTCTGTTTCCTTTCCGAAGATCTCGTCGGAATAACGGAAAAATTTTGTATTTTTCAAAAAAATCACCTCCGGAACATTCTATGCCGAAAAACAAAAAAGCGCCCTTGAAAGAGCGCCTTTAATCAAAGAGTGTGGTAGAAAAGGACGATATCTTCATAATGTCCGTCCTTCATATGAAAACCTCCGGGAATCGTTCCGATTTTTATAAAACCGAGCTTTTCATAAAGGTGAAGAGCCGGATGGTTGGCAGCAACAACGGCGTTGAATTGCATAAGTTTGAAGCCAAGCTCAGAGGCTTTTTTTAAAGAATGGGTGACAATGGCTTCTCCCACATGTCTTCCCCGAAAATCAGCCCTTACGGCATAGCTTGCGTTGGCAATATGTCCGCATCTTCCGATGTTGTTGGGATGAAGAATATAAAGACCTACAAGTTCCCCGGTTTCGGTATCAAAAGCAACGCCGGTAAAATCCTGCGCTCCAAAAAACTTTTTCGCTTCGGAAGGGGAAAGGGTTTCAAGCTGCGGAAAAGCGATCCCGTCCTCAACGACTCTGTTCCATATTGCCGCGGCATCTTTTGCGTCATCTTTCAAAAACTCTCTTATGTATACCATTTTAATAACCTCCGGAAAACTACTGGGTACATTGTACCACATTAATTTTCAAAGGTATATGTTTCGACCGAAAAAACATTCTGAAAATAGTATTATTTTTTCGGAAGGGGGAAAGTTTTTGAAAGTTATATATATTGATATCCTCCTCGTACTTAATCTCATTGTTGATTATCTTGTTCTTTTTGGAACGGCAAGACTTTCCGGAGAACGTTTTGTAAGGCTTAGGGGGATATCATCGGCGCTAATAGGCGCGGTTTATTCGATGGTAATTCTGTTGGATATGCCAAAGATGTTTTTTGTGATAAGTAAACTTGCTGTTTCGATTTTTATGGTTGCAGTAACGTTTGGAAGAAGAAACATAAAAGATTTTTTTCGTTTGCTGATAATTTTCTACATATGCGGTTTTATTTTTTCGGGATTTATGATGCTCATAAATTCTGTGGTGCAGGCGGATACGTTTTTTATGAAAGGCGGAGTGGTTTATTTTGAATTTTCAGCCGCGGGAATAGTGCTTTCCGGAACGGCGGCTTTTCTGGTAACAGAAATTTTCCGAAGATTTTTCAAAAGAGGTTCGAACGAAAAAAATTTTGTTGCCAGAATTTATTTTGAAAACAAAATCGCCGTGCTCAAAGGATTTATGGATACGGGGAATGAACTTTCTGACCCTTTGACAGGAACTCCCGCAGCGGTGGCTTCGCCGGGATCTTTTTCAAAAATCCTGCCGCAAAAAATGCTTTCTGAGATAGAAAACAAAAGCCTGAGCACGGAATACAGAATAAGATTGATCCCATGCAAAACCGTTTCCGGTTCAATGCTCATCCCGGCAATAAGACCGGAAAAACTGATAATTGAAAATGAAAAAGGCGTTTTTGAAACGGAAGATATTCTTATAGCTTTTTCGGAAAACGTTCCGGAAAATATGCTGATAATCGGTGACAACGTAATTTATAAAGAAAAAGGAAAATTTTTTTCGGAGGTATGATAAACTATGGCATTTGAAAAAATAACGAGGTTTTTCGAAAAACTTACGCAGAAACTGTTTTCTAAAAATGTATTTTACATAAACGGGCCGGATAATCTTCCGCCGCCGCTTTCGAAGGAAGAGGAGGAAAAAGCTTTTTTACTTTTGGAAAATAATGACCCAAAGGCCAAAAATCTGCTTATCGAGCATAATTTAAGACTTGTGGTGTATATTGCAAAAAAGTTTGAATCCACCGGAATAGGTATAGAGGACCTTGTTTCCATAGGTACCATAGGTCTTATAAAAGCGGTAAATACTTTTGCACCGTGTAAAGGTATAAAACTTGCCACATATGCTTCCCGCTGCATTGAGAATGAAATACTGATGTTTATCCGGAAAACTCAGCCTCAGAAGAACGAAGTTTCCATAGATGAACCGCTTAACGTGGATTGGGACGGAAACGAACTCCTTCTGTCGGACGTTCTGGGAACAGAAAACGATTGCGTGAACAGGGGAATAGAACAGGATGCGGAAAAAGCGGTGCTTAACGAGGCTGTTGACAGGCTTGGAGAAAGAGAGCATAAAATAATGGTGCTCCGTTTCGGACTAAAAGGCGAAAAGGAGCACACACAGAAAGAAGTTGCCGATATGATAGGGATAAGTCAGTCATATATTTCCCGTCTTGAAAAAAAGATTATTTCAAAACTTAAAAAGGAACTTGAAAAAACCGCGATGTTCTGATTAGGGATTAAGCTGCCAGACCATAAAATTGAGATATCCGGCAAAACATACCCACAAAAAATAGGGAAGAAGAAGCCATCCGGCAATTTTGTTTATCCGGAAAAATTTAACCATTGTTATTCCGATGAGCACGAGAAGAATGAGAAGCCATATAAATGCCGCAAAATATTCCCGGAAGTTGAAAAAGATAAGCGTCCAGCAGAAATTGAAAACAAGCTGTGCGCCGTAAAACAAAAGCGCGGAATCAATTTGTCTCCCGTTTGAGCACCAAACGATTCCTGCGGAAATTCCCATGAGCACAAAGAGAACGCTCCAGACTATCGGAAAAAGTTCTCCCGGAGGAGAAAGTGCCGGACGGTTTATTGCAGAATAAATGGGCATACTGTCTTTTGTCAGAAAGGCGGAAAGACCGCCGATACCAAGAGACAAAGCAACGGAAAAAATATATGGAATATATTTTCTGAACATAAAAACACCTCCGGAAAAATTATACGAAAAACAAAGAGTGTTTATACACCGAAGGAGAAAAGTATGTTTAAAAAGAAAAAAGAAAAAATAATTATCCCGATTTTTGAAACCCACCCAATTGCCGAAGGAGAAAAAGGAACAGAAAAAACGCTTGAGGATGCGGTTGAAATGGCGAAAAAATGGGTGGAAGAAAACAAACTTTAATATGATACACAAAATTATCCCCTCTTTTTTATTTATGAAGAGGGGATTTCTATAATTAGTTTTCAAAAAAAATAAATAATTATAAAAAAATATGTCGCATAAGCGGATTTTGTGCTATAATATATCCGTCTAGTTGTATATAACTGGAAGGAGTGAAAAGAATGGACGAAATCTGCAAACAAATTCGCAGAATGACAGTTGAATGTATCGGAAGCATCGGAAGCGGCCATATCGGCGGCTCCATGTCGATTGCGGAGCTTATGAAAGTGCTCTATTTCGACAAGATGAATATCGATCCCGCAAACCCTAAAATGGAGGGACGCGACAGACTTGTTGTATCCAAAGGCCACGCAGGCCCCGTTGTTTATGCAACCCTTGCTCTCAAAGGATTTTTCCCTATGGAATGGCTCTATACCCTCAACAAATTCGGAACCAATCTTCCAAGCCATTGCGATATGAATAAAACTCCCGGCGTTGATATGACTGCCGGTTCTCTCGGACAGGGATTTTCCTGTGCGGTAGGTATCGCAATCGGTTCTAAAATCAAAAAAGATGGAGCAACCATTTATACCGTTATCGGTGACGGAGAATCCCAGGAAGGCCAGATCTGGGAAGCAGCAATGCTTGCAGCAAGCAAAAAAGTCGATAACCTTATCGGTTTTACCGATTATAACGGAATGCAGCTTGATGGTAACGTAGAGGACATCAACTCCCTCGGAAATCTCAAGTCCAAATGGAAAGCATTCGGCTGGTATACCCAGGAGATCGACGGTCACGATTGTGGAGCAATTTCCGCAGCCATCGATCGGGCAAAGGCAAAAAAAGGCCAGCCTTCCATGATCATTCTGAAAACTGTAAAAGGCAAAGGTATCAGCTTTGTTGAAGCCGCCGGTTACAAATGCCACAGCATGACCATGAATAAAGAAAACGTAGAAGCCGCGCTTGCGGAACTTCAGTGAAAGGGAGGCGGATTTTGTTATGATGATGAGAGAAGCTTTCGGAAGCACTATCGCTGAACTTATGAGAAAAGATGAACGCATCTGCGTTCTTGATGCCGACCTCGCAAACTGCAACGGAACTGCAGGTCTCAGAAATGAATTTCCTGAAAGAGCCTTCGACGTCGGTATTGCGGAACAGAACATGGCTTCTGTTGCAGCAGGCCTTTCTTCCTATGGATTCATTCCCTTTATTTCTTCTTTCACTCCTTTTGCAACAAGAAGAATTTGCGACCAGATAACCATTTCTATCGCTTATGCAAAACAGAACGTAAAAATCGTCGGTTCCGACCCCGGAATTTCCGCACAGCTTAACGGCGGTACCCATATGAGCATGGAAGATATCGGCGTCCTCCGTTCTATTCCTACCATGGTTATTTTTGAACCGGTTGATAATGAACAGATGATCCAGGCTCTGCCCCAGATCGTTGATTACAACGGTCCCGTTTATATCCGTATGTTCAGAAAAGAATGTCCGGATATTTTCGGAAAAGATTATAAATTCGATCTTTTCAAAGCTGATAAAATCAAAGAGGGAAAAGACCTTACCATTTTCGCTTCCGGAATTATGGTAAAAACTTCTCTTGATGCCGCGGAAAAACTTAAAGCAGAAGGAATCGACGCCGAAGTTATCAATGTACATACCATAAAACCAATTGATGCGGAAACAGTCATCGAATCCCTTAAAAAGACCAAATGTGCCGTTGTTGCGGAAAACCACAACGTAATCGGCGGTCTTTTCTCTGCGGTTTCCGAAGTTGCGGTTCAAAATTGTCCTGCAACTATCATCCCCGTCGGCGTAAAAGATGTTTTCGGCGAGGTCGGCAAACTTGATGTTCTTGCAGAAAAATTCGAAATGACCGAAAAAGACGTTATCGAAGCGGCAAAAAAAGCGGTTGCCGCAAAATAATAGAAAGGCAAAGATCCAATGAAAAAGAAAGCAAAAAAACAACTTTTTGATCCAAGACTTCCCGGAGCAAAAATGATTTTCTACGGCGCAATCCTTCTTATGATTGCCGGAGTTATCAATGCATTTTTCTCCTGGGTGTTTGTAGTCGGTACCTATCTCGGTGCTGTTGAGCTGGGAGATGTTCTCAGTTCCGCAATTGTAACCTGCCTTATGGTAGCCGTTGCGTTTCTTGTTGCGGTTGACGGAATCAACCACCGCAACCATCCCAGCAAAGCAAGAGGCATAGTGGTAAAAGCAATCTGTGCTTTTGTAATTGCCGTTGCGTTCATGCTCCAGTTCAGCAACTTTGATGAAGAGTTCTGGGGAGTTGTTGCAGCGGGTATCACAATGGGCGGTTCCGCGGTTATGGCTATCGGCGCATTCAAAAATGCAAAGATGGCCGGAGGAAAAAAATAATCCAGCAAAACAAAAAACGCAGGTCACTGACCTGCGTTTTTTATTTCTTCATAAATTTTTTCGGAAACCGGAAGAAATTCTTCCGGTTTAATTTTAAGAATTTTTCTGTCATAGCTCAAAATTCCGTTTGTTTCGTCCTCAACGTCCGAAACCTGGGTATAAATTGCGGCACAAAGCCCTTTTTTAATCGCCGGAATTATATCGCGTTCATAGAGTTCCGAAACGGCAGAAGCAAGTTCTTCGCGGCTTTTGAATTTTTTATAGCCGTATTCTTCGCCGACGTTGAAACGATGTTCTTCGGGAGCAAAAGCGTATCCGCCGAATTCAGTCAGAACAACGGGCAGTTTGCTTTTCTTAATTTTAAAAGGCTTGAAGTAGCAATGTTCGCTTGAAACATCGCTTTCTCCGCCTTTGAACCAGCCGGAAGTTGAACCGATGAATCTGCTGTCATCAATTTCTTTCATTATGCGGTAAGCTTCTGTGCTGTCAAACTGCCCCCAGCCTTCGTTGAAAATCGTCCAGTAACAAATGCATGGATGATTTTTAAGCTGCAGGACGGTCTGTTCCATAGCTTCGAGAAAAGCTTTTCTTGTCTTTTGGTCAAGGTGGAGCTTTTTGTCGTTTCTATGCTTGAAGCCAACTGTCGGGAGAGCAGTATCACGGAAAAAATTGTAATCGCCGTTGTTGACCATATCCTGGAAAACAACCATTCCAAGTCTGTCGCAGTCATAATAGAACTGCTCCGGTTCAATTTTGATATGTTTCCTGAGAGTGTTGAATCCAATGGATTTTGCCGCAAGAATATCTTTTTCATAACATTTGGGGGAGGCGGGAGTTAAAATTCCGTCGCTCCAATAACCCTGGTCAAGAAGTCCGTGGAAAAAATACGGTTTTCCGTTAAGACAAAGCCGCTTTATTCCGCCGAAATCTTCGATGGAAAGAGTGCGGAGCGCAAAATACGTTTCGATTTTATCTTCGCCGGCGGAGATTTCACATTCATAAAGATACGGGTGTTTTGGCGACCAGATTTTTGGGTTTTTGATTTCAATTCTTGCTTTTCCTTCGAAAAAATTCTCTTTAATTATCTTTTTCGATGTTTTTATGGAAATTGTTCCTTCGGAAATTCCTTCGATTGAAAATTCGGCAAAATCTTTTCCGGTCTTGATATTGACCGAAGTGATATATTCTTCCGGAACAGATTCGATCCATACCGTCTGCCAGATTCCAGAAACGGGAGTGTACCACATTCCGCCGCGATTTGCGCTTTGTTTTCCGTAAGGAAGAATAAATGAACTCATTTCGTCCTTTGCTTTAACAATGAGCACGTTTTCTTCCTTGAGCACGGAAGTTATATCAAAAGAAAAATGCTCATATCCGCCCTTGTGCTCACCGATTGTTTTTCCGTTAAGCCAGACTTCGGTCAATTGGTCAACTGCGCCGAAATGGAGAATTACTCTTCCACAGTTGAAGCTTTCAGGAAGGCTGAAAGTTTTTCTGTAAAAAAGATAATCGCTTTCGGGAATTTCTCTGTGCAAACCGGAAAGAAGCGATTGGGGAGGGAAGGGAACGATTATTTTTTCGCCGAAAAATCCGGGAATAACGCTGTTTTTTGCGGTGCAAAATTCCCATTCTCCGTTAAGGCAAAAGAAAGAATCTCTTTTCATCTGCGGGCGGGGATATGTGTTCCAGGGTATTTCGGGAAGGTTTTCGCCTT
>JAZQBJ010000225.1:0-9886 GCA_045545715.1 Oscillospiraceae bacterium | reverse complement strand
CATGTGGTCGCTGAAGGTGCGTCCAAAGCCGAGTTTGCTTTCATCGGCAGGTCTGTTTTTTGGATTTTCGGTATATGTTACAGGAAAAGTGAATTCCATTTTTCAAAAGCCTTCTTTCAATTAAGCCTGAGTATAATTTTTTCCGATTTCAAGAGCCTGAAGGTTGAGGTCTATAAGATCGGCGTGTCTCGGGGGAACAGCATGGCGAAGACCTTCTTCAAGGTGCTCCGGGGAAACACAGCCGGTTTCCTTAACGATTGCGCCGAGAAGGATCATGTTTGCAAGGGTGGGTGCGCCCATATCCTTTGCAAGCTGGGTTGCGGGGATATAATAAACGTCGATGTCGTCGCGGTCAACTTTTCTGCTGATAAGAGCGGAATCAACGAAAAGTTTTCCGCCGGGAGCAACCATGTTCTCATATTTATCAAGAGAAGGGTTGTTCATTACCATAACGACGTTCGGGTGGTCAACGATAGGGGAACCGATAGGTTCATCGGAGAGGATTACGGTGCAGTTAGCCGTGCCGCCGCGCATTTCGGGACCATAGGAGGGAAGCCAGCTGAGCTGTCTGTCTTCTGCAAGACCTGCATAAGCAAGAACTTTTCCGGAGAAAAGAAGTCCCTGACCGCCGAAACCGGCAATGATAATCTGATGATCAGCCATTGTTTTCACCGTCCTTGTCACGATATACTCCGAGAGGATAATAAGGGATCATTTTTTCGTCGATCCATTCAAGAGCCTTTTGAGGAGTCATGCCCCAGTTGGTAGGGCAGGAAGAAAGGACTTCAACAAGGGAGAAGCCTTTTCCGTCGATCTGGTTCTGGAAAGCTTTTTTGATAGCTTTTTTCGCGTTGCGGACGTTTTTAACGTTGTTTACGGTAACGCGTTCAAGATATGCCGGACCGTCAAGTTCGCTGAGAAGTTCGCAAACACGGATGGGGAAGCCCTGGGTTTCGGTGTTTCTTCCGTAAGGACAAGTCTGGGTTACCTGTCCGGGAAGGGAAGTCGGAGCCATCTGGCCGCCGGTCATTCCGTAAATTGCGTTGTTGATAAAGATAATGGTGATGTTTTCACCTCTTGCGGCGGAATGAACGGTTTCGCACATACCGATGGAAGCAAGGTCGCCGTCGCCCTGGTAAGTGAATACGATTTTGCTGGGGTCGGAACGTTTAACGCCGGTTGCAACAGCCGGGGCTCTTCCGTGTGCGGCTTCGACCATAT
Source organism: Oscillospiraceae bacterium (assembly GCA_045545715.1). Taxonomy (GTDB): domain Bacteria; phylum Bacillota; class Clostridia; order Oscillospirales; family Ruminococcaceae; genus UMGS1668. The sequence continues at coordinate 8,665 of JAZQBJ010000225.1, read as the reverse complement.
CAACGGTGAAGTAATCATAAGCCATTACAGAACAGCCAACGGGAGCAATACCGATGGTTCTGCCTTCAATTCCGAGTTCGTCGATAACTTCCGCAACAAGGCGGTGAACTATACCGTGGGTGCAGCCGGGGCAATAATGAAGAACAGCATCGGTGAGTGCCTTCGGTTTTTCAAAAACAACTGCCATGATTATTCCTCTCCTTTCTCTGCTTCTTTGATGGAAGCAAGAATATCGTCAACGGTGGTGATCATGCCGCCGACTCTGGTGCAGCCGTAAACGGGTTTTTTGCAGCGAATTGCAAGTTCAATATCCTCTTTCATCTGTCCCATGTTAAGTTCAACGGAGATAAAGGATTTTACTTTGTCCGCAGCGGCAAGAAGGGGCTTTTTCGGGAAGGGCCAAAGGGTGATGGGTCTTATCATACCGACTTTGATGCCCTGTTTTCTGGCCTCAAGAATTGCGTTTCTTGAAACACGGGCGGTAATTCCGCAGGAAACAATGCAGATTTCCGCATCCTCCATCATGAATTCTTCCCAAAGGCATTCCTCTTCTTCGATTTTTTTATATCTTTCATAACGCTCAAGGTTGATGTCCTCGAGTTTTTTCGGGGAAAGATAAAGGGAGTTTACAATGTGGTGTTCGCGTTTGCATTCGGTACCGGTAACGGCCCAGTCTTTGGGAGTGCTATCGATTTCAACAGGATCAGGAAGAACAACCGGTTCCATCATCTGGCCCATGGTGCCGTCTGCAAGAAGCATGCAGGGCATGCGGTATTTATCGGCGAGTTCAAAACCTTTAAGGGTCATGTCCGCCATTTCCTGAACGGAAGCCGGAGCAAGAACGATTACATGGAAGTCGCCGTGACCGGGTCCGCGGGTTGCAAGGAAATAATCGGACTGGGAAGGCTGGATTCCGCCAAGGCCGGGACCGCCGCGCTGTACGTTAACGATAAGTGCGGGAAGGTCAGAACCTGCAAGATAGGAAATTCCTTCGCATTTAAGAGCAATACCCGGGCTGGAAGAAGAGGTCATTGCGCGTTTTCCGGTTGCGGCAACGCCATAGACCATGTTGATTGCGGCGATTTCGCTTTCCGCCTGAAGGAAAACTCCGCCGATTTTAGGCATTTTTTTGGACATATAGGCCGCTACTTCGGTCTGGGGAGTGATGGGATATCCGAAATAATGACGGCATCCGGCAAGGATAGCCGCTTCGGCAAGGGCTTCGTTGCCCTTCATAAGTACTTTTTCCTGCATGTTTCCGCCTCCTTATTTTTCAACAGTGATTACGCAGTCCGGGCACATTGTGGCACAGAAAGCGCAGGCAATGCATTTATCCTGATCGATGATTTCAACGGGAGAATGGCCTTTCTGATTAAGTCTTTCTCTCGAAAGCTGGAGAATATGTTTTGGACAGGCATTTACGCAAAGGCCGCAGCCCTTGCAAAGTTCTTCTTTAAAAGTAAGTTTTGCCAAAATAAGGACACCTCCATATTAATTATTTAAATGGTAATATAGCTTCTGAAGGGAAAGGGGAAAAAGGTTTTCCACCCTGTCTTTCAGCTGTTCATAAAGTTTTTCGTCACAGCAGGTCATTTTGACCGGAATACCAAGAGCTTTTGATATTTCATCAGCATAAGCAATGCTTGAAAGAACGTCTTCAACAGTCGTTTCCGGACCAAGGTTTGTGTTGTTGACTATTCCGGTGAAAGGAAGCCCGCAGGCTTTTACCATTTCGGAAACCACCTCAAGAGTATCGGAAACGTTCCGGGTGAGAGGACGCGCCTTGTTGACAACAAGAAGCATTTCATAATCGTTTTCTTCGATAATCGAAGGGACGTATCTTCCAAGAGCAAGAGCACCCCGGTCATCTCCTCCGATATCAAGAACGCCGTATTCGCTTCGGCTGTCGATAAGTTCATAAACTTCTTTAGGCATTGCCGGAGCATCAACGTTGCTGTTGGCGAACTTTGAGCATATAAGTTTTATTCCGTGCTCACGGAAAACTTCTTCGCTGTCAAGGGTGCGGAAATATGGGTTTACGATATCAAGGTCGGCAACCGTTACCGGAAATCCGTGCTCACGCAAAAGCAAGGCATAGTTTACGGCAATATTGGTTTTTCCGCTTCCGTAATGACCGGCAAAAAGTGTAAGTCTTTTGAATTCCAGAGGAAATCACCTCCGTAAATATGAAATACTAAATTTACAGTAGGGCGGGGGCTTGCTCCCGCCGTTTATATCAAAGCTTGCTTCTTATAATTTTTCCGCTGGTCGTTTTCGGAAGTTCGGTGCGGAACTCAACGATTCTCGGATATTTATAAGGAGCAGTGTGGGTTTTAACGTAATTCTGAATCTCTTTTTTGAGTTCATCGGTGGGTTCGGTGCCTTTGGTAAGGACTATGCAGGCTTTTACAACCTGTCCGCGGACTTCGTCCGGAGCTGCGCAAACGCCGCATTCAAGAACATAGGGAAGCTCCATGATTACGTTTTCGATTTCGAACGGTCCTATGCGGTAGCCGGAAGATTTGATAAGGTCATCGGCTCTGCCGACATACCAGAAGAAACCGTCCTCGTCCTTCCATGCAAGGTCGCCGGTGTGATAAAATCCGTCGCGCCAGGTTTCCGCGGTTTTTTCGGGGCTTGCATAATATTGATAGCTGAGTCCGCAGGGAAGACCTTTGCTGATGTTGATGCAGATTTCGCCGGTGTCGCCTGCGGCGACTTCGTTTCCGTCCGCATCAAGAAGATGAACGTCATAAAGGGGAGAAGGTTTTCCCATGGAACCGATCTTGTGGCTTCCGCCGGAAAGGTTGCCGATGATAAGGGTGGATTCGCTCTGTCCGAAACCTTCCATGATCTGAAGTCCGGTCGCGTTTTCAAACTGGCGGAAAACTTCCGGGTTAAGGGCTTCGCCGGCGATTGAAGCATGCTTGATTGAAGAAAGGTCAAAACGGCTCAGGTCCTGTTTGATAAGCATACGGTACATGGTGGGCGGTGCGCAAAAAGTGGTAATATGATATTTTGCGAACATCGGCAAAATCTTTTCCGCATCAAAGCGGTCAAAGTCATAGACAAAAATCGGCGCTTCGCAAAGCCATTGGCCGTAAAGTTTTCCCCAAAGGGATTTTGCCCAGCCGGTGTCGGAAATTGTAAGATGAAGTCCTTCCGGATCAACGCAGTGCCAATATTTTGCGGTAATAAAATGTCCGAGAGGATATTTATAGTTGTGGGCGGCAATTTTCGGATAACCGGAAGTTCCGCTTGTGAAGAACATGAGCATCGGGTCGTTTCCGCAGGCGGTTTCTTCGTTTCTGCGGAAAGAACTCGAGAACATAGTGTAATCTTCATCAAAATTGAACCAGCCTTCGCGGCTTCCGTTAACTATGATTTTAGTTGTAAGGGAAGGGCTGTTTGCGGCAGCTCTGTCAACAGCATCTGCTGTTTCGCCGTCTGCGGTGCAGATGATCGCGCTGATTCCGGCGGAATTGAAACGATATTCAAAGTCGTGCTCAAGAAGCTGGTTTGTTGCAGGAATCGCAATTGCACCGATTTTGTGGAGCGCAAGTATTGCAAACCAGAACTGATAATGACGCTTGAGGACGAGCATAACTCTGTCGCCCTTTTTGATTCCGAGGGATTTGAAATAGTTTGCCGCTCTGCCGGATTCCTTCTTTATATCGCGGAAAGTAAAGCGTCTTTCCGTTCCGTCGTTGGAAATATGGAGCATTGCGAGCTTATCCGGCTGTTCTCTTCCAAGAGCATCAACAACGTCATAGGCAAAGTTGAAGTTTTCTTCGTTTCTGAAAGAAATTTTGGTGCAAAGACCGTTTTTGTCTTTTTCAGTGGTGATGAATTTGTTATAAACACGCTCGGTATCGTCGGAACGATGGGGAGCGTTTGGCATGATTGCGGCTTTGTGGGTGGAAGTTTCCTTCTGCGGAGTAAGAACTATCGCATAGAAAATGCAGTCCGCCCCACCGACGGCAACCATTCCGTGAGGGGTGGAGCTGTCAAAATAAATGCAGTCGCCTTTGTTGAGGGTTTCGGTGTGTTCGCCGATCTGGATTTTAAGGCTTCCTTCGATGATAAGGTCGAATTCCTGACCTTCGTGGGAAGTGAGGGCGATAGGGCTGTGTTCGGCTTCTTCGCTGTATTTATTTACAACAAAAAGCGGTTCGGAAATCCTGTTGCGGAAGTCGGAAGCCATGTTGTAATAAATCATTCCATGAGCCTGTTCAATTTTCTGGCCCTGTCCCGCTCTGGTAACGGTATATCCGCGAAGCTTAGGGCTCTGGCCTTCGATAATATCGGTGATATCGACGCCGAGACTTAAAGAACAGCGATAAAGGAACGCAAAGTTGAGGTCGCGCTGTCCGGATTCACATTCGATATATTCCTCTTCGGAAACGCCGGTTCTCTGGGCCATTTCGGCTGTGGAAAGTCCGGTGATTTCACGAAGGGCGCGAATACGTTCCGCCATCTCCTGAATCTTATATTCAAGTCCCGTAAGCTGTTTTTCCATTTGTTTTTCCTCCGTTCCTTTTGGGAACAAACAAAAAAGCCCGTCCCAAAGAAATGATTCTTTGAGACGAGCTGTTTAAAAACAACATACCCGCGGTACCACTCAAATTGCGTTTGCTATTGCAAAAAACGCCTCTCATCGGGTTCCGACAAACCCTAAGCACTAACGCAGCTGACGCGGAAGAGTTCTACTTACGAAAAAACGCTTTCTTCTCTTCGGCTCGGAAGCTACAGCACAAAACACCCGTCATCGGCTTTCACCTAAGCGCCGATTCTCTGGAGGCGGGAAAAGCTTTGCACACTCTTCGTCAAGGCCTTTATTAATAAAAGAATCATATCACTTGATTATTTTGTTGTCAAGCTAAATTCAAAATTTTGAATAAATATTCCGATTAAGCCTTCCCAAAGGGGAAGGTGGCATTTGCGAAGCAAATGACGGATGAGGGATTACAAAAGAACGCGGAGCGTTTAATCAGACACATCCTTCTTCAGAGTCATCTTAAATCAAAGCTTGTTTCTCTGAATTTTTCCGCTTATAGTCTTCGGAAGTTCTTCGCGGAATTCAACAATTCTTGGGTATTTATAAGGAGCCGTATGGGTTTTTACGTAATCCTGGATCTCTTTTTTGAGTTCATCAGTGCCCTCAACGCCTTTAACGAGAACGATGCAGGCTTTTACAACCTGTCCGCGGACTTCATCCGGCGCGGCGCAAACTCCGCATTCAAGAACATAGGGGAGTTCCATAATAACGTTTTCGATTTCGAACGGTCCGATGCGGTAGCCGGAAGACTTGATAACGTCGTCCGCTCTGCCCACATACCAGAAATAACCGTCCTCATCACGCCAGGCAACGTCGCCGGTATGGTACATTCCGTCGTGCCATGCTGCATCGGTTTTTTCCTGATCTTTATGATAGCCGAGGAAAAGTCCGCAGGGAACGGATTCGTCGGTTCTGACAACGATTTCGCCGTTTTCACCGGTGGGAACGGAATTTCCTTCGCTGTCAACGATATCGATATTATAACCAGGAGTGGGTTTTCCCATGGAACCCGGTTTAAGAAGTCCGCCGGTAAGGTTTGCAAGGGTAAGGGTGGTTTCGGTCTGGCCAAAACCTTCCGCAATGCGAAGACCGGTTGCTTTTTCAAACTGATAGAAAACTTCCGGGTTAAGCGCTTCGCCGGCGGTGGTTGCGTGCTCAATGGAGGAAAGATCATATTTGGAAAGATCCTGCTTTATGAGCATACGGTACATGGTGGGCGGTGCGCAGAAGGTGGTGATATGATATTTCGCGAACATCGGAAGGATCTTCGAAGCATCAAATCTGTCAAAGTCATAGGTGAAGACTGCGCTCTCGCAGAGCCACTGTCCGTAAAGTTTTCCCCAAAGGGCTTTTCCCCAGCCGGTATCGGAAATTGTGAAATGAAGTCCGTCACGGCGTACCCAGTGCCAGTATTTTGCGGTAACGTAATGACCGAGAACATATTTGTAGCTGTGGGTTGCGATTTTGGGATATCCGGTGGTTCCGGAAGTGAAGAACATAAGCATGGGGTCGTCGCCGCAGGGAGTATCTTCGTTTCTGTGAAGGCGTCGGCTGAAAAGTTCATATTCGCCACGGAAATCGTGCCAGCCTTCTCTCGGTTCGCCTACGATGATTTTGGTGATTGGCTTATCGTAATTTTCCGCCGCAAGCTCAGCCTGATGCGCAGCATCGCCGACAGAAGTGCAGACAATCGCTTTTACGTCCGCTGCTTTATAACGATATTCAAAGTCATGCTGAAGAAGCTGATCCGTTGCCGGAATTGCGATTGCGCCGATTTTATGAAGTCCGAGGATGGCGAACCAGAATTCGGCGTGGCGCTTGAGAACAAGCATAACGGTATCGCCTTTTTTGATTCCGAGAGAGGTGAAATAGTTTGCCGCCTGGGCGGAACGTTCCTTCATATCACGGAAAGTGTAAATGTTTTCGGTAAGGTCGTTGGAAACATGAACCATTGCAACTTTATCCGGCTGCTGGCGGCCGAGTTCGTCAACGATATCAAAGGCAAAGTTGAACTGATCGGTGTTGGAAAAATGAAGTTTTACCGGATAACCGTTTTCGTCGGTATCTGCTTTTACAAAAGAGTTGCTGATAAGGTCGTTTTCGTGGGTCGGCTTTTTCGGAATGATATAATCTGCTTTTTCCGGTTTTTTATCCGCCATTACCATTGCAAGGAAAGTGCAGTCGCTTCCGCCGACGGCAATCATTCCGTGAGGGGTTGAGGATTTATAGAAAATGGAGTCGCCTTCATTGAGAATTTCATAATGGTCGCCGACCTGAACTTTAAGAGAACCTTTTATAACAAGGTCAAATTCCTGTCCGGCGTGGGTTGCGGTATGAATGGGCTTGTCCTGAAGTTCTTCAGAATATTTATAAGTTACCCAATAGGGCGCACCGAGTTTTCTCTGGAAAAGGGGCGCAAGGTTCTGAATGCAGATTCCGTCTTCTTCAGCGGTAACAAGACCTTCACCTTTTCTGGTTACGGTATAATGAGAAAGATTGGAAGCATGTCCTTCAAGAAGTTCGGTAAGTTCAAGTCCGAATGCAAGGGAACATTTATGAAGGAAAGAGAAAGGAAGATCGACTTTTCCGCTCTCATAAATTCGATACTGTTCCTCCGAAACTTCGGTGCGTTCAGCAAGCTGTGCAGGAGAAAATCCTACAATTTCACGCATTTCACGAATTCGCTGGGCTATCTCCATAAGAGAGGTTTCTGTCTGCTTTTTCATAAAATGTCTGTCCTTTCCGACCACATAAAGGGTCTTTTTTGTAAAATAAAAACCCGTCCCAAGAAAAATCTTGAGACGGGTAAAAATAACTTTATCCGCGGTACCACTCAAATTGCAGTAATACTGCCGCCTTCAGGCTCCAACAAGCCCTATTCCTTAACGCGGAAAAACGGGAAACGCCTACTTGGAACAAAACCTTTCGGGTTCCGGCTCAGAAGGGATAAGTCCATGGTTCGGCAACCGCCGGTTTACACCAACCACCGGCTCTCTGCGCGTTTGTCGTTCCGACCGTCTTCGTCAACGCCTTTTACAATATAAGAATTACTTTAGCACTTTAATTAAATATTGTCAACCCGAAAACGATAAAAATTTCACTAAAAACCGTTTACTGCAGCCTTGTAATAACAAGATGCGCGGAAACGGGTTGGGTTCCGCCGGCGGAAGGAGTAATAGTAAGAGCGGTGGCGGTTCCTTCCGGGTTGCGAACAGTGAGAACGGAGTTGGCAATGTTATTTTCAACAAGTGCCATTCCGATAATCTGGGAAGTTCCGGTTGCTCTTCCGGTAACAGTATAAGGAAGTTCGGTTCCGTTAAGAGTAAGAACAAGCTGACCCGCTTCGGTAACGCTTACCTGGAAAAACACCTGGTAAACGCCGACTTCGGAAAGGAAAAAAGAAGAATCGGAAGCTCTTGAAATTCCGGTTCCGCCGATAGTGGTTTCCGAAGGAAAGGAAATATCTTCTCCTGCACCGATCGTTGCGGTGTTATCCGGCGGCATAAGAGCATAAAAATCCGCAAAGCCAAGAACAGTTCCGGCGGGGCCTTGTGGTCCGGTCGGACCGATAGGACCCTGAGGCCCGGTTGCACCGGTTGCACCAGTGGCGCCGGTTGCTCCCGCAGGACCTGTAAGACCAATGGGACCCTGAGGACCTTGTTCACCTGCAGGACCCTGAGGACCCGCAGGTCCGGTTAATCCGATAGGTCCCTGAGGACCGGCAGGACCTGTAAGACCAATGGGACCCTGAGGACCCTGTTCACCGGCAGGGCCCTGGGGACCCGCCGGACCAACCGGTCCCTGAAGACCGGCAATTCCCTGAGGGCCTTCCGGACCTACCGCACCGGGAATACCCTGGGGTCCTCTCGGACCGATTTGTCCCTGAGGACCCGGAACGGGATAGGATTCACCTGTATTGCAGCAGCATCCTACCGGATAAGGCTGGGGATATGGGCGATAGCGGTTGAAACCGCATTGAAAATCAAAAGATTGATTTTCTGAACAATTATATCTGTTCAACAAAACACCTCCTTTTAAGGTATGCAGTCCATTCTATTCCGGAAAAAGAAAAATTGTTTTAAAAAGTGTTTTTGGATCATAAAATCA
>JAZQBJ010000224.1:0-2965 GCA_045545715.1 Oscillospiraceae bacterium | reverse complement strand
AACGCAAGCTCCTTTGTCCCGCTCCGGGTTATGACCGTCATTTTGCTGTTGGCGAACTTTTCGGTTTTGAACTCATAACCGTTCCTATGAATTCCGTTGGTCCGGGTATGGATCTGGTCGAAGAACTCATAAAAGACGAAAACGTAAAAGGAATCATCTGCGTTCCTAAATATTCCAACCCCCAGGGAATCTCTTATTCCCCGGAGGTTGTCGAACGCTTTGCAAAACTTTCTCCCGCCGCGCCGGATTTCAGAATTTTCTGGGACAACGCTTATGTTGTTCATCATCTTGATTTCGATGGTGAAAATGACGATATTCCATCTCTTCTCAGGCTTGCAAAAGAAAGCGGAAACGAAGATATGGTCTATATGCTCGGTTCCACCAGCAAGGTGACCTTCCCTACCGCAGGACTTGCGGCGGTTGCTTCTTCCGACCGCAACACCGCGGATATTAAGCGCACTCTTTCCTTCCAGAACATCGGCCCGGATAAAATAAACCAGATGCGCCACGTCCTTTTCTTCAAAAATCTCGAAGGCGTGCTCAGCCATATGAGAAAACAGGCGGATATAATCCGCCCGAAATTCAAAACGGTGCTCAGCGTGCTCAAAGCCGAACTTTCCGGAACCGGAATTGCAAAATGGAACAGCCCGAAAGGCGGATATTTTGTTTCCGCAGAGCTTTTGGAAGGTACCGCAAAACGCACCGTTGCCCTCTGCAAGGAAGCAGGACTTGTTCTTACCGGTGCCGGAGCCGTTTATCCCTATGGAAAAGACCCCGAGGACAGCATTCTTCGAATTGCGCCGACCTTTGCTCCGGTTTCGGAACTTCCGGACGCAATGGAAATTTTCTGTCTTTCCGCAAAACTTGCGGCAATTGAAAAACTGCTTGGATAAGCCGAAAAGCGAGGTTTTTATATGTTGATTTTAGCTTCCGGTTCCCCAAGAAGAAAGGAACTTTTAAGCCTTATTACCGATGAATTTGAAATTCTTGTTTCCGGCTGCGATGAATTTGTTCCAAAAGGAACCCCCGCCGAAAAAGTTCCGGCAATTCTTGCGGAACAAAAGGCTCTTGCGGTTGCAAAACTCCGCCCGGAAGATACCGTGATCGGTTCCGATACAGTTGTCGTGCTCAACAATGAGATTTTCGGAAAGCCGAAGGACAAAGCCCATGCTCACGCCATGCTCAAAGCTCTTTCCGGCAAAAAACACTTCGTTTATACCGGCGTTGCGGTTGCGGAAAAAGGCGAGGTCCGCTCCTTTGTTCAGAAAACAGAGGTGGAATTTTATGAACTTTCCGACGAAACCATTGAAAAATATATCGCCACCGGCGAACCCATGGACAAAGCAGGCGCTTACGGAATCCAGGGAAAAGGAAGCGCGCTCGTAAAAGGAATTGTTGGAGATTACTTCAACGTAATGGGTCTTCCGGTTGCGGAAACCGCAAGATTTTTAGGACTTGTTTAATAAAAAGCAAACAAAAAAAGCCGGCAGTGCCGGCTTTTTTATTATTTTCCTGTTGAACCGAATCCACCGGTTCCTCTTTCGGTTTCCGAAAGTTCTTCCGAAAGGACATATTCCGCCGGCATAACCGGCATAATCGCCATCTGGGCAATTCTGTCGTTCGGCTGAATAACGTAATCCGCATCGGAATTGTTCATAAGTCCGACGCAGATTTCGCCCCGGTAATCGGAATCGATAACTCCGACGCAGTTTCGCGGCGCAATTCCGTGCTTTATTCCAAGACCGCTTCTTGCAAAGATAAAGGCGCCGTAACCTTCCGGAACGGCGATTGCAATTCCGGTCGGAACAACTGCGCTCCCTCTTGCGGGAACGATAAGCGGTTCATCGGTGCAGGCATAAAGATCCGCGGCAGCGGAACCGGAAGTTGCGATTTTCGGGACAACGGCGTTTTCGCGGATTTTTTTAACTTTTATCTCAAAGGCCATGGCGTTTGCGAAGCTCCTCAAGTTCTCTTGCAAGCTTGTCTGCGCGGCGGTTTGCTTCGTCAACTTCCATTCTTGCTCTTGCGGTATCGCCGAGATATTCTTTGAGCTGGGAGCGGATGTGATCACAGTTTGCCGCTTCCTTTTTATATTCGCTGAGATATGCTATGGAGCAGAGAACAAGTGCATCGTTCATGGAAAGAGTGGGGTTTCTTACCATAAGGGAATCGATATCGTCGCTCATTTCTTTTGCAAGATCACGAACATAGCCTTCCTGCTCGGTTGTTGCAACAGTATAGCTTGCTCCTGCAACTTCTATTTTAATTTTATTAACCATACCAAAATTTCCTCCCATTCGTCATAATATGACAATATATATTATAGCATGGGAAAAGTTTTTCTTCAACGATTTTGAGCACCGCTTTTATAAAATTTTATTCTTTTTCAGAAAGGTTTTTTCATATAATTAAAAAAACTTTTGGAGGAAACCATGGCGCTTATTGAAAAAAACTATGACCGCTTTGCCGCAGTTGAATATGCAAACCGCTGGGCATATTTCCGCAACCCGAAATATTATGATTTCAGTCCCATCGGAGGCGATTGCACTTCCTTTGCAAGCCAATGTATCCTTGCCGGCGGCGCACCTATGAATTTTACTCCGGATTTCGGCTGGTATTACAGAAACCTTAATGACAGAGCGCCCGCCTGGACCGGAGTTAAGTTCCTTTTCAATTTTCTTATCAACAACAAAGGGATCGGTCCTTTCGGTCACGAAGTCGGAATTGATGAAATTGAACCCGGTGACATAGCGCAGTTGATTATTGATACACAGGACTGGCAGCACACCCCGGTTATAACCTCCGTTGACGGCGACAGACCGACTTTTGATTCGGTAAAAATCGCCGCGCATTCTTACGATTGCGCCTGCAGACCTCTTTCGAGCTATGCAATTTCCGCCGTAAGATTCGTTCATATCGACGGATACAGAATCGAAGAAGAATAAAAAAATGCCGGCAAAGCCGG
>JAZQBJ010000223.1:0-9537 GCA_045545715.1 Oscillospiraceae bacterium | reverse complement strand
GGGGATTGCCCATTATTTTTCTTGAAAGGAAGATTTTATGCGGATTTTTTCGCTTTCAGATATGGAGAAAGGTGACAGGATTATGATCAAAAAACTCAAGACAACCGGAGACCTTCGAAAAAGGCTCATGGATATCGGATTTGTTCCCGGAACGAAGGTCGAATGTGTAAGGATAAGTCCTTTCGGTGATCCGAAAGCTTATTACGTCCGGGGCGCGGTGATTGCTTTGCGAAAAGAAGATGCAGAAACGATTTTGGGGGTGACGGAACCATGATATCCGAAAAAATTGCTCTTTGCGGGAATCCAAACGTTGGAAAAAGCACCGTTTTCAACGCTTTGACCGGAATGAAACAGCATACCGGAAACTGGTCGGGAAAAACAGTCGGCCTTGCGGAGGGTACCCTTCGTAAAAAAGGAAAAGAAATAAAGCTTATCGATCTTCCGGGTACATATTCCCTTGCAACGGATTCCGCCGAGGAAGAAATTACCCGGGATTTTCTTTGTTTCGGCGATTTTTCCGGAGCGGTTGTGGTATGTGATGCCTGCTGTCTTGAACGTAACCTTATTTTTGCGCTTCAAGTGGCGCAGCTTGTTCCGAACACTCTTCTTTGCGTCAACATGCTCGATGACGCCGAAAAGAAGGGAATAAAAATCGATATTCCCTCTCTTTCAAAAGAAACGGGGCTTCCCGCCATAGGAATTTCCGCCGCCCGCGGCGAAGGCCTTGATGAGCTGGAAAAAATGATATTTCTTCTTGCGGAGGGAAAGCTTAAAACAGATTTTGTTCCTGTGAGATATCCCAACGCTGTTTTTCTTGCTTTGGAAAAGGTTATTCCGGTTCTTAAAAATGATTTCGGCTTTTGCGGAATCTATCCTTCCCTTTGTTTTATTGAGAATGAGCACGGATTCATTTCGGAGTTTGAGCACCGTTTCGGTAAAATTTCCGAACATAAAAACCTGAGCATCGCATTGAAAGAATGTCGGCAGATCCTTGAAGAAAACGGACTTTCGGATAATATTATGGATACTATTGCGGCCTGCTCTGTTCTTCGTGCAGAGGAAATCTGTATTTCGGCGGTGAGTTTTTCCGAAAGAAAGAGTTTTTCAAAGGATTCAAGAATAGATTCGGTACTCACCGGAAGGATTTTGGGAATACCGATCATGCTCATCCTTTTCGGATTCATATTCTGGCTTACCGTTTCCGGGGCAAATTATCCTTCGGAGCTTCTTTCGAATCTTTTTGAAAAAGTGGGTTTTTGGCTTGAAAAAGTTCTTTTTTCGATAAATTTTCCTCCCGTGCTCAAAAGTTTGTTTATTGACGGAATATGGAACGTTCTGAGCTGGGTGGTTGCGGTTATGCTTCCGCCCATGGCAATTTTCTTTCCGCTTTTTACACTTCTTGAAGACGTCGGATATCTTCCTCGGGTTGCTTTTAACCTTGACAGAGGTTTCAAAACTTCCGGCGCCTGCGGAAAACAGGCTCTGACCATGTGCATGGGTATCGGCTGCGGAGCGGTTGGCGTTACCGGTGCAAGGATCATTGATTCTTCGCGGGAAAGACTTATTGCCATCATTACAAACAGCTTTATGCCTTGCAACGGGAAACTTCCGGCCATAATCGCACTTATCTCAATGTTCTTCACGGATTCTTCCGTGCTCGGAGCGGTCATCCTTACGCTTACCGTCGCGTTTTCCGTACTTATGACTTTTATCGTTTCAAAAATCCTTTCAAAAACCGTGCTCAAAGGCGTTCCGGCAAGTTTCACCCTTGAACTTCCGCCATACCGAATCCCAAAAATCGGAAAAGTTATAATACGTTCGGTTTTTGACAGAACCCTTAAAATTCTCGGAAGAGCTGCAGTTGTTGCCATTCCCGCCGGAATAATAATCTGGGCGTGCTCAAATTTTGTTTTTGAAGGAAAAAGCCTTTTTGAAGCAGCGGCGGTTTTTCTTGACCCTTTTGCAAGGTTTTTCGGACTTGACGGAAACGTTCTTTTCGGGTTCGTTCTTTCGCTTCCGGCAAACGAAATTGCTCTTCCGATAATGGCTATGGGATATTCCGGCGGAGGACTTTCGGAACTGGGTTCCCTTTCGGAAACCGCCCTTCTTTTTTCCGCGAACGGGTTTACTCCGGTCACGGCCCTTTGCACCATTGTTTTCTTTCTTTTTCACTGGCCCTGCGCAACGACTGTAATCACTGTTTTTAAAGAAACGAAAAGCTTTAAATGGACTTTTCTTTCCGTTCTTGTTCCGCTTGTTACCGGACTTTCTCTTTGTTTTGTTATAAATTTTCTTTCCGGACTTTTTTGATCTTATTTTAATGAAAATATTTTTATAAATATCATTTAGAAACTCCTTTATAAAAGTTAAAAAGCCTTGATATTTGTCCGAAAGATGGTATAATATGATGGAAAGGGTGGTGTTATTTATGGCTTTTGTTGAAAAGAAAAGATGGCTCTTTTTCGGTCTTCCCTTTACTTTTACCAAGTATACTATCACCGAAGAGCAGATAACCATCAATTCCGGACTTTTTACCCGCATTGAAAATGACTGCTATATGTATAAGATTCAGGATACGGTTCTTTCTGTTTCTCTTTTACAGAGGATTTTCGGGATCGCCACCGTTGTTTGTAAAACAAGCGACGTTACCCATGGCCAGCTTGTTCTTAAAAACATCAAAAACGCAAAAACGATCAAGGATTTTATTGTTGAATGTTCTGAGGAACAACGCCTTAAAAGAAGAACCATCAACACGCTTAATATTGATGCCGACGTTGACGGCGATATTGACGGCGAGCTTTGATAAAAAGAAAGGAACGATTCTTAAATGACCAATTTTTCTGTTGTTAAAGGCAATATCGTCAACATGAAAGTTGACGCCATCGTAAACGCGGCAAACACCAGCCTTATGGGCGGCGAAGGTGTTGACGGCGCAATCCATGCTGCCGCAGGCGCAGAACTTCTCAGCTGCTGCAGAAGAATCGGCGGTTGCAAAACCGGCGACGCTGTTATTACCCCCGGATTCAAGCTTGATGCAAAATATATCATCCACACCGTTGGCCCCGTTTGGAACAACGGCCTTACCAACGAAGCGGAACTTCTTCGTCAGTGCTACATCAAATCCCTTGATCTTGCTGTTGAATATAACTGCAAAACCGTTTGCTTCCCCTCCATTTCCACCGGAGCTTACCGTTTCCCCCTTGCAAAAGCTGCCGAAATTGCAATCAACACCATTCTTGAATATCTTGAACAGGATACCTGCCTTGAAGACGTTCGCATGGTTTGCTTCGATTTCAACACCAAAGCAGCTTATGACAAAGTAATGCGTGCTCTTGGAAGACTTGAAGACGAAGAATAATTTTCTGATCGGATATCAAAAGCCGTCCCTTTTTGGGACGGCTTTTTTTCATTTTGAATTTTCAAAATGAAAAAATTACCAAAAAACTATTGACAAACTTGTATAAGAGTGATAAACTGTTTTTTGGTTAGGATATCCTAACTTTTATTTCAGAAAAACGGTTAGTCGTAACTAACCCAGTATGAATTATAAGTCAGGTGATACAAAATGAATTTGAAAGCTGCGGAAGAAGGCAAAGAATATATTATCAAGGCCATTGAAACCGATGATGAGGAACTCGATGCTTTTCTTTTTTCCCTTGGTTGTTACAGCGGCGAACCCATTACGGTAATTGCACACCGAAAAAGCGGCTGCACCGTTTCTGTAAAAGACGGAAGATACAGCATCGATAACCAGCTTGCTGAAGCTATTATTGTTGAATAGACACCCCTTGCGGAATGAAAACAAAATTCCGCCCTATAATGACGAGTTAGCCTTCCCTAACTTGATTTGTTTTTAATTTTGACATTTAACATAAAAAGGAGCATCACGTTAATGAGAATTGCGCTTACAGGTAACCCTAACAGCGGCAAAACAACAATGTATAACGCCATTACCGGCCGAAACGAAAAAGTCGGAAACTGGGCCGGCGTTACTGTCGAAAAAAAAGAACACCCAATAAAAAAATCTTTTTATGATGGTGAAGAAGAACTTATCGCCGTTGACCTTCCCGGCGCATATTCCATGTCGCCCTTCACTTCTGAGGAAAGCGTTACCAGCGATTACGTAAAAAACGAAAATCCGGACGTCATCATCAACATTGTTGACGCAACAAACCTTTCCAGAAGCCTTTTCTTCACAACCCAGCTTCTTGAGCTTGGAATTCCGGTTGTTGTTGCGCTTAATAAGGCGGACGTCAACGCAAAGAAAGAAACCAAAATCGATGCAAAACTTCTTTCCGAAAAACTCGGCTGTCCGGTTATCGACACGACCTCCACCTCCGGTGAAGGACTTAAGGAAGTTGTAAAAACCGCCGCTGCCAACGCCGGCAAAGTTCAGAAAGCCCCCTATGAAGAAAGAAACATCGACCTTTCCAGCAAGGAAGAAGTTCTTGCGGCGGACAGAAAACGCTTTGAATTTGTTAACAAAATCGTTAAAGAGGTTGAAACCAGAAAAGTTTTTACCAACCAGAAAAACGCCTGCGACAAAATCGACGATATCCTTACCAACAAATGGCTCGGAATTCCGATTTTTGCCCTTGTTATGTGGCTTGTTTTCATGATTTCCCAGCACGAAAAAGGTCTTGGTGTACTTATCGCTGATATCCTCGTTGGCTGGATAGAAACTTTCCAAAGCTGGATCGGCGAAATGCTTTCCGGCGCAAGCCCCATTCTTTATGCCCTTCTTGTTGACGGCGTAATCGGCGGTGTCGGCGCGGTTGTTGGCTTCCTTCCCCTTGTTATGGTAATGTATTTCCTCATCGCCCTTCTTGAAGACTGCGGATATATGGCAAGAGCTTCCGTTGTTCTTGACCCCATCTTCAAAAAAGTAGGACTTTCCGGAAAATCCGTAATTCCTTTTGTAATCGGAACCGGCTGTGCGATCCCCGGCGTTATGGCCTGCAGAACCATTCGCAACGAACGTGAAAGAAGAGCCACCGCAATGCTTGCGCCTTTCATGCCCTGCGGTGCAAAGCTTCCCGTTATCGCACTTTTTGCCGGAGCATTCTTTGAAGATGCTTCCTGGGTCGGAACTCTCATGTATTTTGTGGGTATCCTCATCATCTTTTTCGGAGCCCTTCTTATCAACAAAATTACCGGATACAAAGCAAAAAAATCCTTCTTTATCATCGAACTTCCGGAATATAAAGTTCCGAGCCTTATGCGTGCATTTAAATCCATGTGCAGCCGCGGATGGGCATATATCGTAAAAGCCGCAACCATTATTCTCCTTTGCAACACCGCTGTTCAGATCATGCAGACCTTCGACTGGAGCTTTAACGTTGCAAAAAGCGCGGATTCTTCCATTCTTGCTTCCATCGCAAACCCCGTTGCATATCTTCTTGTTCCGATTGTCGGCGTTCTTTCCTGGCAGTTTGCCGCAGCGGCAGTTACCGGATTTATCGCAAAGGAAAACGTTGTCGGTACTCTTGCTGTTTGCTTCGTCGGTCTTGAAAACCTCATCGATACCGAAGAACTCGAACTTATGGCCGGTGCCGGCACTGAAGTTGCAGGCGTTTTTGCAATCACCAAAGCCGCCGCTCTTGCATATCTTATGTTCAACCTTTTCACTCCGCCCTGCTTTGCTGCAATCGGCGCAATGAACTCCGAAATGAAAAGTGCAAAATGGCTCTGGGGAGGAATCGCTCTCCAGATGGGAACCGGTTATACCGTCGGATTCCTCGTGTATCAGATCGGAACCCTTATCACCGAAGGCACCGTTGGCGCAGGTTTTCTTCCCGGCTTTATCGCTGTTGCAGCGATTGCCGCAGTTGTTGTTTATTTCTGCATGACTGCCGAAAAACGTCTTGCAAAAGAAAAAGCATAAAAAACATATTTTCAGAAAGGAACAGTCATTATGGAAAATATTATCATCATCGTAATTCTTGTTGTAATCCTCGGACTTGCCGGCTGGTATATCTATAAAGCAAAGAAAAACGGCAAAAAATGTATAGGTTGTCCTGAAGGCTGCTCCTGCAGCGCAAAAAACACCTGCTGTGCATGCAGCTGCTGTGAACACAAAGAAAAATAATATTGGCGGCTTTGCTGCCATTGCCTTAATTTGAGCCTTTTTGAGAACCTTATGGAAAAACACCGCGGAAACTCCGCGGTGTTTTTCTTTGAAACCGCAGGGTAGAAAATTCAATCCTTCGGTGTTATAATGGCTGTAAAAGAGGTGATTTCATGACCGAATTACAAAAGATCCTTTTTTCAATGGCGGATGAAAAATACCGGAATTTTCAGAGCAAGCTTATACCCACCGTCCCCAAGGAAAAGATAATCGGGATAAGAACGCCCATTTTGCGAAAATTTGCGAAGGATTTTTCGAAAACACCGGAAGCGGAAATTTTTATTTCCTCCCTTCCCCATGAATATTACGAAGAAAACAACCTCCATGCTTTCCTTTTGGAATTGATGGGCGATTATTCTGAAACCGCAAAAAGGGTCACGGAATTTCTTCCTTTTGTTGATAACTGGGCAACCTGCGATTCCATGTCGCCAAAAATTTTTGGAAAGCACAAAAAAGAACTGCTTGAAGAAATTGAAAAATGGCTTTCCGCAAAGGACACATATTCCGTAAGATTTGGAATAAAAATGCTTATGGAGCATTTTCTCGGCGAGGATTTTTCTTTGGAATATCCGGAAGCGGTTGCAAAAATCGAATCGAAAGAATATTATATCCGGATGATGCAGGCATGGTATTTTGCAACTGCCCTTGCGAAAAATTACGATTCGGTTCTGCCTTTTATCGAAGGCAGAGAGCTTGAAAAATGGACTCACAACAAAGCCATCCAAAAGGCCGCTGAAAGTTACCGTATAACCGATGAACAGAAGAAATATCTCAGAATGTTCAAAATAAAATAAAATAAAAAAAGGCGGCGCTTTCACGCGCCGTCTTTCTTTATGGTTCGACCTGATATTTTTCGAGTTTGTGGAGTATTTTTACGTCAACAAGGGCATCGATAAGGGTTCCTTCGGCGGTGAATTCTTCGCTGAATATCCTTCCGCTTTCCCTGATCTCCGCAGAAAGTCCCCCGGAAGAATAAGGGATGAGGAGGTTCATTCTTATCTGGCTTGGCGGAAGGAGCTTTGAAAGTTTTCTGAGCATTTCATCTATTCCGTAACCGGTGGCCGCGGAAATGAGCACGCAGTCATCGGTGCAAATCGGAAGTTCTCCTTCAACAAGGTCGCATTTGTTGAGCACGTTGAGCATTGGGCTTTTATCCGCTTTAAGACTTCGGAGAAGTTCCCTTGTTACTTCTGTCTGAGAATCCGCTTCGCCGGAGGAAATATCGCAGACGTTGAGAAGAATATCCGCCTGTACGGTTTCTTCAAGAGTGGATTTGAACGCTTCGACAAGATGGTGAGGGAGCCTTCTTACAAAACCGACGGTATCGATAAGCATGATGCTTCTTCCGTCCGGAAGTTCAAGACTTCTTGCGGTGGGGTCAAGGGTTGCAAAAAGCTTGTTTTCCGAAAGCACCCCCGCATTGGTAAGGCGATTGAGCAAAGTGGATTTTCCCGCATTGGTATAGCCGATTATTGCGGCGGTAGTCACGCCTTCTTTTTTTCTTCTGGAACGGATAAGCTCACGGTTTGCAGAAAGCTCTTCCAGCTTGCGTTCAAGGCTTTCTATGCGCCTTCTTATATGTCTTCGGTCACTTTCAAGCTTTGATTCACCGGGGCCTCTTGTGCCGATTCCGCCGCCCAGACGGGAAAGATTTTTTCCCATTCCCTCAAGACGCGGAAGGCGGTATTTATACTGGGCGAGTTCAACCTGGAGTCGGCCCGCTCTTGTTTGCGCCCTTGCGGCAAAAATATCAAGGATCAGCATTGTGCGGTCGATCACTCCGAGACCTGTTGCCTCCTCAAGGTTGCGGATATTCGCTGCGGTGAGTTCGTGGTCAAAAATAAGGATATCCGCATCATTTGCCTCTGCAAGTTCACGGACTTCTTCTATTTTTCCGCGTCCGATGAGGGTCGCCTTATCGTAATCTTTTCTTACCTGTATAACTTTTGCCACAACTTCGGCGCCGGCACTTTTGGCAAGTTCCTCAAGTTCATCTATGGAAACTTCCGCATCCCATTCGCCGCAATCCACCGCAACAAGAATTGCGCGCTGGACTGTGTTTTCATTTTCTATCATTGGGTTCTCCTTAAAAAAATCAAAAAGCAGGATGTTTTTTGCATCCTGCCTTTTTTATTATCTTTTCATTTTAACAAGATATTCGGCGGTGCCTTCTTCAAATTTTCTTTCGCCGGAAAGGCAAAAACCGTTGCGTTCATAAAAAGAGAGTGCTTTTTTATTTTTTTCAAGCGCCCAGAGGAAGTTTGCGCCTTTTTCAAAAACTGCAAAATCCAGAAGTTTTTTTCCAATGGAATTGCCTTGCAGGACCGGTTCCACAAAAAGCTTTTTCACTTCGTTTCCGGATATTTTTATGAAACCTTTTACTGCGCCGTCATCATAGACGAAAAATTCTTCGGGATCTTCAGAATATTCCGAAGCTTTTTCCGGGACAGAAAGCTCCTTGAAATAAAACTCATCGTCTTTAAAAATCGGATAGAAATTGAGCCGATAGTTAAAAATTTCGATTTCGGCGATCCTTACCCAGTCTTTTCCAAAAGCTCTGCGGATATTATTCATTTCTGAGATAGGTTATCATTTCCTCAAGGGGTTTGCGCTGTTTCTTGCGGATCTCGGAATCTGCGGGATAGCCGATTGCAATAACAAGAGCGATGGATTTGGGGCTCGGGATCCTGAAATTTGCCTTGAGTTTTTCTTCGTTGAAAACGCCGAGAATGCAGGTTCCGAGGCCGAGCTCGGTCGCTTCGAGGCAGAAGTTTTCGACCATGAGGCCGATGTCATACTGGCGGTAATCGCGCTTATGTGCTTCGGGGTTGTTATAGGGGATGTCGGCATGTTCCTGGGTAATGATAACAAAAGCCTTTGCTTCGCCGACCCATTTGTTTACTTTTTCGCCTTTGCAATATTCTGCGGCAACGGCCACCGCTTCCGGAGCATGTGCAACATAAAAATGATAGGGCTGGGTGTTGCATGCGGAAGGAGCAAGGCAGGCGGCATTTATGCAGGAAACAATTTTTTCGGCCTCAATGTTTTTTTCGGAAAAGCTTCTGCAGCTCTGGCGCTGCTGCATAATTTTGATAAGGTCAGTCATGGTAAAAAAATCAATCCTTTCGTTTATCGTTACCAATATATTATAGCTTCAACCCAAGAAAATTACAATCTTTTTATACGTCAAGGGAAACCGGTCTTATAAATCTTGCGTAATTGTTCACAAGGTCGGAATAATAAACAAAACAAGCCGGGCTGTTTTGCGCCAAAACCATTTTCTCACAATCCACTACAAAAAGCGCATGGGTATATTTTTCTTCTTCGGCGCAGACATAGGAACCTATATGAACAAGGTCGCCGTGTTTCACCTTGTTTATGTCACGGAATTTGTGAACCTGCATTTTGCA
>JAZQBJ010000222.1:0-1857 GCA_045545715.1 Oscillospiraceae bacterium | reverse complement strand
ACGATAACGGAACGGCCGGAATAGTCAACACGTTTACCGAGAAGGTTCTGGCGGAAACGTCCCTCTTTACCTTTGAGCATATCGGAAAGGGATTTGAGAGGACGGTTGGAAGGTCCGGTTACCGGACGGCCTTTTCTGCCGTTGTCGATAAGTGCGTCAACTGCTTCCTGAAGCATACGTTTTTCGTTGCGGACGATGATATCCGGAGCACCGAGTTCAAGAAGTCTTTTAAGACGGTTGTTTCTGTTGATAACTCTTCTGTAAAGATCGTTGAGGTCGGAAGTTGCAAATCTGCCGCCGTCAAGCTGGACCATAGGTCTGATATCCGGAGGAATTACAGGAACAACATCGAGGATCATCCATTCCGGACGGTTTCCGGAAAGGCGGAAAGCTTCGACAACTTCAAGACGTTTGAGAAGGCGTACACGTTTCTGACCTGCTGCATTCTCAAGTTCTTCATGGAGCTGTGCAGAAAGGGCTTCAAGGTCAATATCCTTGAGGAGAAGCTGAACAGCTTCGGCGCCCATTCCTGCCTGGAAGTCTTCCTCATATTTTTCACGCATATCGCGGTATTCCTTCTCGGTAAGAAGCTGTTTCTTTTCGAGAGGAGTGGTACCGGGATCGGTTACGATATAGCTTGCAAAATAAAGTACCTTTTCAAGAAGTCTGGGGCTCATATCAAGGATAAGACCCATTCTGGAAGGGATACCTTTGAAATACCAGATGTGGGAAACGGGAGCCGCAAGTTCGATGTGGCCCATTCTCTCACGTCTTACTTTTGCTCTGGTAACTTCAACGCCGCAGCGTTCGCAGACTTTGCCTTTGAAGCGGAGGCGTTTATATTTTCCGCAGTAGCACTCCCAGTCCTTGGTCGGTCCAAAGATTCTTTCGCAGAAAAGACCGTCGCGTTCCGGTTTGAGTGTTCTGTAGTTGATGGTTTCGGGTTTCTTTACTTCGCCATAGGACCATTCTCTGATCTTTTCGGGAGAAGCAAGGCCGATTTTGATAGAATCAAATGCGTTAAATTCCATTAATTTACGACCTCCCCTTCAATTACATATCTTCTTCGGAATAACCGAAGCCTGCATAATCGGCGAATTCATCGCTGTCTTCGTTCATATCGCCGATTTCGAAGCCTTCGAAGTCGCCTTCGTAAGCTACGTTTTCGCCTTCGAACTCAACGGCTTCATCAGCAGGAATAAGACCTGCGTCTTCATCGTCGAAGTTCTGTTTAAGATCGATCTCTTCGTTGTTTTTATCAAGAACTTTAATATCAAGTCCGAGGGACTGGAGTTCTTTGATGAGAACTTTGAAGGATTCGGGAATACCTGCCGGAGGAACGTTCTGGCCTTTAACAATGGACTCGAAAGTCTTTACACGGCCGACAACGTCGTCGGATTTGACGGTAAGGATTTCCTGAAGAGTATAGGCTGCGCCATAAGCTTCAAGAGCCCAAACTTCCATCTCACCGAATCTCTGGCCGCCGAACTGAGCTTTACCGCCGAGAGGCTGCTGAGTTACAAGGCTGTAAGGACCGGTGGAACGGGCGTGGATCTTATCATCAACGAGGTGATGGAGTTTGAGGTAATACATGTAACCGACGGTTACGGGGTTATCGAAGAGTTCGCCGGTACGGCCGTCGCGGAGATATACTTTACCGCTCTGGTCAAGGCCCGCCTGTTCGAGAAGTTCGCGGATATCAGCTTCGTGAGCACCGTCGAAAACAGGGGTCATAACGTGCCAGCCAAGTTCTGCAGCAGCTCTTCCGAGGTGAACTTCAAGAACCTGACCGATGTTCATACGGGAAGGAACACCGAGGGGGTTAAGAAGAATATCAAGAGGTCTGCCGTCCGGAAG
>JAZQBJ010000221.1:0-1571 GCA_045545715.1 Oscillospiraceae bacterium | reverse complement strand
ATTGCTTTCGCAAGGGGATGTTCGCTCTTTTGCTCAAGAGCGAAAGCGATTTTCATAAGCGCATTTTCGGTTGCTTCGCCGGAAGGAAGAATATCCGTAACGGTGGGCTCGCTTTTTGTAATGGTACCGGGTTTGTCCATGATGACGATTTCCGCTCTGCCCGCTTCTTCCAGGGCAGCGGCGGTCTTATAAAGGATGCCGCTTTTTGCGCCGACTCCGCTGCCGACCATTATCGCAACGGGAGTTGCAAGTCCCAATGCGCAGGGACAGCTGATTACCAGTACGGAGATTCCTCTTGCAATGGCAAAGCCAAAGCTTTCCCCAAGCATCAGCCACACGATAAGGGTGATAACCGCAACGGAAATAACCGCCGGAACAAAAATTCCGGAAACTTTATCCGCAACTTTTGCAATGGGTGCTTTGGTTGCGGCGGCGCCTTCCACCATTTTGATTATCTGGGAAAGGGTGGTGTCTTCGCCGACTCTGGAAGCTTCGCATTTTATGAATCCGCTCTGGTTTATGGTTGCGGCAGAAACCGCGGAACCGACGGTTTTATCCACCGGAACGCTTTCTCCGGTGAGCGCCGCTTCGTTTACTGCGGTTTCACCTTCAAGGACGATTCCGTCCACGGGGATATTTTCGCCCGGGCGAACAACAAAGATATCGCCTTTGCGGACTTCCTCAATGCCGACCTCAACTTCTTCTCCGTCACGGATGACGGTTGCGGTTTTGGGCGCAAGGTTCATAAGACTGCGCAGAGCATCGGTGGTTTTGCCTTTGCTCCTTGCCTCAAGCATCTTGCCGACGGTGATGAGCGCAAGAATCATCGCCGCGGATTCAAAATAGAATTCGTGGAGATAATGGTGCGCACCGGTGATGTTTCCGGCGATGACTTCCTCGGTCATGGCATAGAGTGCATAGACGCTGTAAACAAAGGAAGCTCCGGAACCCATGGCAACAAGGGTATCCATATTGGGCGCTTTATTGATAAGGCCTTTGAATCCGCTGATGAAGAATTTCTGGTTTATGACCATGACTATTGCCGCAAGAATCATCTGGGCAAGGCCGATGGCGATGCAGTTCTTCGCAAGAAAATCCGGCAGCGGCCAGTTCCACATGGTGTGTCCCATGGAGATATACATCAGCACCATAAGAAAACCGACGGATGCTATAAGACGTTTTTTGAGGACCGGGGTTTCCTTATCCTCAAGGGAATCCGCAGGATTATTTGCGGATTTTTTTGTTTCCGCAGTTTTAAGGGAAGCGCCATAACCCGATTCTTCAACCGCGGCAATGATTTTTTCCGGAGAAGCAGTACCTTCGACTCCCATGGAATTGGTGAGCAGACTTACGGAGCAGGAAGTTACTCCTTCCACCGCCGAAACCGCTTTTTCAACTCTTGCGGAACATGCGGCACAGCTCATGCCCGTTACATTATATTGTTCCATATTTTTTCCTCTTTATTTCATAATTTTCTGCAAAGTGGAAACAAGTTCTTCAACTGTTTCCTCTCCGCCGTTTTTGATATCGTCTTTAACGCAGGTTCTTATATGGTTTGCCAAAAGTTCGCT
>JAZQBJ010000220.1:0-11554 GCA_045545715.1 Oscillospiraceae bacterium | reverse complement strand
TATACTTAATATCAAAATAATACTTTATTTAAGCTAAAATTTAACTATACTAAAATATATAATTTATAAAATACAGATTTTTGGGAAATAAAAATAATTCAGCAAAATAAAGCGATAAAGCAAAAAAGCCGTTTCCTAACGAAACGGCTTTTTGAATGTATTTAATTGTTTAATTCAAATTTATAAATCTCCGTTGCGCCGTAGCGTAATTTATCGGTGCCTAAAACAGCGAAGATATTTCCGCCTTCATCAATGCTTGCGTTGAGAACCGCAAAATCTCCTTCAATATATTCATTAAGATTGATAATGAATTCCGGCTCTTTTCCAAAATCAATTCCATAAAGCAGATGTTGATAAGATTCATCAAGCACTATGAAAAGAACATCATATTCGGAATTACCGGAATAAAGAGTGTTTGGAGTAAGAGAAAGCGGATAGCTTTCGGAAAATTCAAAAGTTTCCGGGTCAAAAACCCGGATTTCAAAACCGTTTTCATCAAATATTGCGGCAGCTCTTCCGTCCGGAAGGCGCAAAACTGAAGGCATTGAATGGATATTTTGGCTTTCAAAACGGAAAATTTCTTCAAAATCGCCGTCAAATATGCGGACTGCGTCGCAGTTTCCAAGATACCAGTTTCCCTTTATATCACAGGTGATATCGCTTATTCCGAAGTCGTCGCCAAGATGAAGGTTTATCGAATCTCCTGTGTTCCCGCTTTCTTCAAGAGAAATCAGGCTGTAAACATAATCTCCTTCAAGGTCGGAACCGTTTTCCGAAATCAGATGATAAACGTTTCCGTTAAAATCGTCCGTAAAACAGTCAACGTCATACAGAAGATACAGTCCGAAAGAGGAGCTTTCTCCGGTTTCAAGGTCGATTATAAGCTTTTCATCACAACTGTTTTCGTCTCTGTGAACCGTTGCGGAAATATAAAGTTTCCCACCGGAAAAAAGTGTTCCGCCGTCATGTCCGATATCAATATGCGGACAAATTTCTGTTACAATATATTTGCTTTTGGAAGCATTTGTTTGGGGTTCGATTTCGGGTTTTTTTTCGGGAACGGAAGATTCTTCCGGGTCGGGTTCAATTTTGATTTCGGAATCAGATTCAATAATCTCTTCGTTCGGGTTAACAATTTCAGCCTTCCGGCCGCATCCGGAAAAAGAAAACAGCATAAGCACAATTAAAAAAACAATAAATTTTTTCATTTTGCATCTCTATGATATTTTAATTGCAATATCATTGTAAACTTGTCCGATTTTAAAGTAATTTTTCTTCAATAATATATTTCGGTCTGTGTTTCGCTTCAAGATATGCCCTGCAGACATACTGTCCGACAACACCAAGAGCGGTGAGGTTTATTCCGGTGCAAAGGAAAACCGAAGCGATAATCCAGCTGGTCGTTCCTTTGAGCATGCCGAAAATCGCAAGAATTGCAAGAATGAGCATCGCGAGCACGGAAAATCCCGCAATGAGCACACCAGCAAAAAGTATCATATCAACGGGCTTTACGCTAAAGGAAGTGATTCCGTTCCATGCAAGATCGATCATCTTTCCAACGCTGTATTTGCTTTCGCCCGCAAAACGTTCCCTGCGTTCGTAATAAACTTTTGCGGTTTTAAAACCAAGCATAGGAACCATTCCCCGAAGAAAAAGGTTGACTTCATCGAATTCAGAAAGCGCTTCAAGAGCTTTTTTGCTCATAAGGCGGTAATCCGCATGGTTGAAAATGATGTGCGTTCCGAAAAACTCCATAAGGCGGTAATAACCTTCGGCGGTAAAACGCTTCATAAAGCGGTCGGTGCTGCGTTTGTTGCGGACTCCGTAAACAATGTCGCAGCCTTCGCCGAATTTTTCCACCATTTCGTCAATGGCGTCAATATCGTCCTGAAGGTCCGCATCAACGGAAATTGCCGCATCGCAAAATTCCTTTGCTTCCATAAGTCCCGCAAGAAGGGCATTCTGGTGTCCGCGGTTTCTGCTGAGTTTTATTCCGCAGAAAATCTCATTTTTCTTATGAGCTTTGCAGATCGTTTTCCATGTATCGTCAAAGGAACCGTCGTCAACAAGAAGCACTTTACTTTTTTCGGAAATCATTTTCCGCTCAATAAGACTTTCATATTTTTCTGTCATGACCCGAATGGTTTCGGGCAAAACTTTTTCCTCGTTGTAACAGGGGATTACGGTATAAAGTATCATTCGTTCACCTTGCTTTCAATCAAAGCCAATTCTTCATTGGTAAGTTCCCGGCATTCTCCCGGGAGCAGATTTTCCGGAAGGGAAAAACCGCCCATGGAAAGGCGGTGAAGTTCCGTGACCTTTGCTCCGAAACAGCCGAACATTCTTTTGATCTGGTGATATCGCCCTTCCGAAAGGGTGACTTCACAGGTAAAATCACCGGTTTTCAGGAGTTTTGCAGATTTGCAGATTCCGTCGGAAAGTTCGATTCCATTTTCAAAACCCGCTTCCATTTCGTCAGTTACCGGAAGGTCAATGGTGACCGCGTATTTTTTCGGAACGTGTTTTCTCGGCGCAAGGATACGGTGGGCAAAATCTCCGTCATCGGTTATTATCATAAGTCCGGTGGTATCCTTGTCCAGTCTTCCGGCCGGAAAAATTCCGTTTCGGAAAAGTTCCGGAGGAACAAGTTCAATAACGGTTTTCTGCTGCGGGTCTTCCGTTGCGGAAACATAGCCTTTCGGTTTGTTGAGCACAATATATATGTGTGCATTTCCGCTTATTTTGTTGCATCCGAGAAAAATTTCGTCGTTTTCGCCAACTTTAAAATCGGAAGAACGTATAATTTTACCGGAAACCGTAACTTTTCCTGCGGAAATTGCCGCCTTTGCGTCTTTTCGTGAGATTCCGGTACGGTTCGATATAATTTTGTCAAGTCTTTCCAAAAAACGTTCCTCCTTTCGGGAAAAATACCTCCTCAGAGGAGGAGGGGGACCGTCGAAGACGGTGGAGGAGGGATTTCGTATCCCCCCTTGCTTTTCGCCACGATAAGTTATAAAATAGAAAAGTAATTTTTATAAAAAGGAAATGTTATGTTAAAAAAATTCTTTGAACTTCTTAAAAAAGGCGACCTTAAAGGTCTTTTGCTGGAACCGACCGAAGACAGTTTTCTCCAGTTCTTCCGCTATATTTTTGTCGGCGGAGCAAGCTTTGTTGCCGATTACGTTATTCTTCATATAATAACCGAAGCGGGAATCCATTATCTCGTTTCCGGAATAATTTCGTTTATTGCCGGCCTTTGTGTAAACTATGCCCTTTCAAAACTCCTTGTTTTCAGCAAAAAAACGACCGGCGCGGAAAAAGCAAAGGAATTTTCAGTTTTTGCAATAATCGCGGTCATGGGCCTTGGATTGACAGAGCTTCTTATGTGGGCTTTTACCGAAAAACTCGGCTGGTATTATATGATCTCAAAAGCCGCCGCGGCAATAATCGTCCTTTTCTGGAATTTCTTTATGAAAAAAATCCTTCTTTACCGAAAAAAATAGTTTGATCGGCAGTCTTAAAAGACTGCCAATTTTTTATTTTTCAATGATGTCGAGAAGAATGTTTTGAAAATCTTTGTTGATTGGGATAAGCATTGCGCTGTTTTTAAGCCGAACATCAACAAAATCTCCGTTGACGCAATAAATATAATATCCTTCTTCATCGTTGGTAAAAGAACCATAAATGATAATATCCGTGCGGATTTCTTTTGGAGAAAGGCTGAATCTGTCGCCGAAATCAAGAAAAAATCCGGAAGAAACAAGGACGCTGTGAAGTTCTTTTATTTGTTCGCGGTCAAGTTTATAGGTTTCGGAAGAGATAACTTCTCCGGTAAAAGCGTCTTCGTGCTGAACGGTTGCATTGACATAATCTGCCTCATCAAGTTTTGCAATAAATTCAATATCGGCGCCGGTAATGTGTATATAAGAGAAACAGCAAATCGCGCCAAAAAACAAGATAACAAGAAAAACGATTCCGATAATATGTTTTTTTGACATAATAATAACTCCTTTTTTAAGACTCACTATATAAGTACGCCAAAAGGAAAAAATGCTGCAAAAAATCAGTCGATTTCAATTTTCTTTCCGGCAACGCATTTTGCGACGATTTTGCTGTCGGTATAAAGATAACAAAGTCTTTCAAAACGGTCGTGCATGGAAAGCTTTTTCGGGGTATAAAGAGCGGAATCGTCGATTACTACCGCGTCCATTTCAAAACCTTCCTCAAATGCGCCGACTTTTCCGAAAAAGCTTCCGCCTCCTCGGGTTGCCATATAAAACGCTTCGGCAACGGAAAGGGGTTTGAGATTCTGGTCAACAAGTCTCCAGCGGAGTTTTGATGCAACAACGGAATCGGTTATCGCCCGGAAAATCGAAAGGGTGCTTCCGCCGGCAAGGTCACTTCCAAGGCCGATTTTAAGACCTTTTTCAAGATATTTTCTTGCGGGAGCAATTCCGGTTGCAACATTCATGTTGGATTGGGGACAAAGACAGATCCAGACTCCGCGTTTTTCGATAAGTTCAAGTTCCTCATCGGAAGAATAAACGCAGTGCGCCATAATGGTCGGGCAGTTTTCTCCGCCGAAAAGTCCGAATTTGTCATAAGCTTCACCGTAAAATTCGGTATCCGGACAAAGTTCCTTTACCCAGGCGATTTCTCCCTGGTTTTCGGAAAGGTGGCTTTGCATGGCAACGCCGTATTTTTTCTGGATCTCTCCAAGCTTCGCCATAACTTCGTCGGAACAAGTCGGAGTGAAACGGGGAGTAAGAATCGGTTTTGTGTTTTCGAATTTATCAATGGTTTCCGAAACCCATTTTTCCGTATCGTTTCCGGAAATTTCCGCGCTTTCTTCACGGATATAATCCGGGCAGTTGCGGTCCATATTCACTTTTCCGACGTAGGTTTTAAGTCCGGTTTTGTCGAGCATTTCCATTAAAAGCTCCGTTGCGGGAACGTGTTTTGAAGCAAAAATCGAAGCTCTGGTGGTTGCGCTTTTTCTAAGGTCGCGGACAAAACAGGAATAGGCTTTCTTTGCATATTCAAGGTCGGAAAAGGCGGCTTCTTCCGGGAAGGCGTATTTTTCAAGCCAGCCCAGAAGTTCTTCGTCCATTCCGGTTCCGATATAGGAATACTGCGCGGCGTGAACATGAAGATCGGAAAAACCGGGGATTATTATTTTGTCACCAAAATCGGTGAGCTCCGCGTTTTTCCAGTCTTCCGGAAGTTCAGTGAAAACGCCTTTGCAGATTCCGTTTTCGCAAAGGATCCAGCTGTTTTCAAAAATTTCGAGCTCTCTTTTTTCGTTTGTATGATAAATCTGGCCTTTCCAGGCAAAACGATTCATTATATTATCTTCTTTCTGTTATTTAACTCTCTTCGGCTTTTTGGATTTTCCGGAAAGCTTCGGGTTTTTGTGTTTTCCAAGGGGTTTCTTTTCGCTGTAAACAACCTTGGTTCCGTTTTTCTCCGCAATGTTTTTTGCGCGGAAATCTTCCCTAACAAGGCAATCCGGACCGTTTCCAATAAGTTCTTCCTTGTGCGCTTTGCGAAGAGCTTTTCTTACCATATCCGCGTTTTCCGGAATATAATATTGCAAAAGAGCGCGCTGAAGAGCCTTGTCCTCGGAATTGGTCGGAACGTAAACCTCTTTCATGGTGTAAGGGTCAAGACCGGTGTAGAACATGCAGGTGGAAACAGTTCCGGGTGTGGGATAAAAATCCTGTACCTGTTCCGGACGGATATCGTGTTTTTTAAGGAACTGGGCAACCGCAACGGCATCTTTAATAGTGCTTCCCGGGTGGGAGGACATAAGATAGGGAACGAGATACTGTTCTTTTCCGGCGGAGCGGGTGAGTTCCATAAATCTTTTCTGGAATTTTTCAAAAACGTCGATGTGCGGCTTGCCCATCATATCAAGAACGCCGGCACTGCAATGTTCCGGTGCAACTTTAAGGTGTCCGCTGACGTGATATCTTACAAGGTCTTTGAAAAACCTGTCGTCCTTGTCCGCCATAACGTAGTCATAGCGGATTCCGCTGCGGATAAAAACAGCTTTAACTCTCGGAAGGGAACGAAGTTCCCGGAGAATTTCAAGATATTCGCTGTGGTCCGCAATAAGATTCGGGCAGGGGTTGGGCGCAAGGCATTTTTTGCCGGCGCAAAGTCCGAGCTTTTTCTGCTTTTCACAGGCGGGATTGCGGAAGTTTGCGGAAGGACCGCCAACGTCGTGGATATATCCTTTGAATCTCGGATCCGCAGTAAGGATCTTTGCTTCTTCCATAATGGATTCGCGGCTTCTGCTGGTAACGTATCTTCCCTGATGGAAGGCAAGGGCGCAGAAGTTGCAGCCGCCGAAGCAGCCGCGGTTGTGGTTGATGGAAAAAAGGACTTCCTCAATGGCGGGAACTCCGCCCATTTTCTGATACATCGGGTGATAATCGCGCATATAGGGAAGAGCAAAAACCTCGTCCAGTTCTTCCTGATTAAGAGGAGCGGAAGGCGGGTTCTGAACAAGCATCATGTTTCCGTGGCGCTGGATTATCTTTTTGCCGCGGATATGGTCCTGCTCGTCCTGCTGTTTTCTGGTGGCAACGGCATAATCCGTTTTGCTTTCACAGACTTTTTCGAAGGAAGGACATTCGACCGCAGGACCCGGTTCATATTCGTTTACCGGAACAAGATAGCAGGTTCCGCGAATATCGGTCATGGTGACGGGATATTCGCCGTTATTAAGTCTTTCCGCAATTTCAAGGGTCTGGTGTTCGCCCATGCCGTAGGAAAGAAGGTCGGCGCCGGAATCAAGAAGAACCGAAGGCATAACCTTGTTTTCCCAATAATCATAGTGGGCAAAGCGACGGAGCGAAGCTTCGATTCCGCCGATGATGACCGGGACGTCCGGATAAATGGATTTTATCTTTTTGCTGTAAACGGTAACAGCTCTGTCCGGACGGAGTCCCGCTTTTTTGCCCGGGGAATAAGCGTCATCGCGGCGTTTGCGTTTCGCAACGGTGTAATGGGCGACCATGGAGTCGATGTTACCTGCGGAAACAAGGAATCCGAGACGCGGTTTTCCGAAACGGGTGAAATCATAATTGCTTTTCCAATCCGGCTGGGCAAGAATCGCAACTCTGTAACCTCTGCTTTCAAGCAGGCGGGAAAGAATTGCCGGACCGAAGGAAGGGTGGTCAACATAAGCGTCACCGGTTACGAAGACAAAATCAACTTCGTCCCAGCCGCGTTTTTTCATATCTTCTTTATTAACGGGCAAAAAAGGCATTCCGATACCTCCAAAACATACTAAATCTATTATATTCTATCATAAAACGATAAAATATAAAAGAGTTTTCTTATGGCATATATCTCTAAATTATTCCGTATCGCAATCTTAAAACAGTCTTAACAGAAAATTCATTGACTTGCAAAAGAAAAAAGAATAAAATTATTTCATAGCAATTCAACAGAAGAGAGGTTTTCCGTTATGAAAAAAGTTTTTTCAGCGCTTTGCGCTTTTATGATGAGTTTTATGCTTTCCGTAACCGCATTCGCCGGTGCACCGGTTCTTTTTGAACAGCCGGAAGGAATAATCAACACCGGCGGCGAAGGTCTTGGCCTTATGATCGGAGCGGGAGTTCTTGCGCTTCTTGCTGTCGGAGGAATAATTTTCTTCTTTGCGACCGGTAAAAAGAAATGATTCGCAAGGCTGAAAACAGGGATATAGCCTTTCTCGCTTCTCTCGCTTCTTTGCCGGAAGTCTGGGGCGGAAACGAGGAAGAACTCTGTGAGGATTTTGAACAGCTTCTCGATTCTGAAAAAGATTTGGTCGCAGTTGCGGAATTTTCCGGAAAAGTTGTCGGGTTTGCAAATATAAGATTACGCAGTGAATATGTTGCCGGAACAAAATCTTCTCCGGTGGCATATCTTGAGGGAATTGCCGTTTCGGAAGAATTCCGCGGAAAAGGAATTGCAAAAAAGCTTTTTGAATTTTGCGCCGACTGGGCAAAGGAAAAAGGCTGCACCGAATTCGGAAGCGATTGCCTTTTGACCAACGAAGCAAGCTATGCTTTCCATATGGCGCTCGGTTTTAAGGAAATAGAGCGCACCGTTCATTTTGCAAAAACAATATAAAAAAACCTCCCCGGCCGGGGAGGTTTTTATTATGCATAAGTTTCCGGGCAGATTTCCTTGATTTTTTCCTGTAGCGCAAAGAAATCTTCCATTGCGGCGGGTTTCTGGTTCGGGTTGCGAAGAATTGCCGCCGGGTGAAAAGTTCCCATAACAAGGCGGCCGTCTTTTTCGATGAACTGACCGTGCTCTTTGGTAACCTTAAAATTCGGGTCGATAAAACGGATCGCCGAAACTCTTCCGAGGCATACGATTATCTTCGGGTCGATGATCCGGATCTGTTCCTCAAGCCAGGGACGGCAGGCGGCAACTTCAGTTTCTTCCGGGTCGCGGTTTTTGGGCGGACGGCATTTTACCATGTTTGCAATATAGATGTTTTTATCCCGGGAAAGATCGACCACCGCAAGCATCTTATCAAGAAGCATTCCGCCTCTTCCGACAAAAGGCTTGCCCTGAAGGTCTTCGTTTTCTCCGGGACCTTCGCCGATGAAAAGAACTTTCGATTTCGGATTTCCGATTCCGAAAACAACGTTGTTGCGGGTTTCACAAAGCCCGCATTTTTTACAGTTCAGACATTGAGCACGAAGTTCATCAAGGGACATGGGTTTGCACCTCCGGAAAGAATATAACAATATAATACATCATTCCGGAAGATTAATCAAGTGGTCAGATGAGCCGGATATAATCCGAACTTGCAAAACCGACGGTTCCGTTATAGTTCACCGTGTACCAGCCGTTTCGGCTTCCGAGTACCGTGAGCACGGAATTGTTCGGCGCGGAGGAAAGGATTTTCCCTCCGGTGCTCGGAAAATTCCTTATGTTCAAATTTCCGCTTGATAAAGCCACTTTTCCTGTTTGAGGCGCCATTGGCGGAACAAGCGGAAGTCCAAAATATTCCGTCATGGAAAGGGCAAGCTTTTCTGCAATCTGCTCGAGATTTGATGTTATCCAGTTTGCGTCATCGATGTTATCGTGGTAGGCAATTTCGACGAGCACCGCCGGTGCCCTTGTTCTTGTGACTTCGCCGAGAGAAGTTGTGCTTTGAGCACGGGCTCCTTCAGGATATGGATAAATCGTGCCGAGATTCTCGGAAATCAGCACCGCGGCTCTTTTTCCGTTGACGCTGTTCGGCGCATAAAAAGCGATTATGCCCTGAACTTCGCCGTATCTTCCTTCCGGCGCGGCGTTTGAATGGAGCGCAAGATGAAAATCGTAGTTTCCGGCGTTTGAAGCGCGGATCGATGAACCTGCGGTCATCTGGGGAGTGTTTCTGCTGAAGCGTATCCCGCTTGAAATAAGCCAGGGTTCAAGTTCGTCCGCAAGAAGATTCATCCAGTATTCTTCGCTTCCCCCGGTAACGTAGGTGTTTGCCTGTTGTGTGGAAGGACTGAGATATATGATCGGCATAAAATTACCTCCGAATTTGTTATATTTTCAGTTTATGCAGCCGGAAAAGACGATGTGAAAACAATTTTTGTTGAAAAAATCATTAGAATATGTCCAAAATTTACTTTATTTTATATAATATTTCTGTTATACTATGTATTTGTGAAAATTTATTTAGTTTTAATTTGCTATAAAAAGGAGAAAACGTTACGGAACAGTTAGTCGATATCGAAAGAATGGAAAACGCCGTCGCTCTTTTCGGAAGCTTCGACGAAAATATAAAAGAAATAGAAAAAGCCTACGGAGTCGGAATCCTTTGCCGAGGAACCCAGATAA
This sequence comes from Oscillospiraceae bacterium, assembly GCA_045545715.1. Lineage (GTDB taxonomy): Bacteria > Bacillota > Clostridia > Oscillospirales > Ruminococcaceae > UMGS1668. The sequence continues at coordinate 1,711 of JAZQBJ010000220.1, read as the reverse complement.
AAATTTCCGGCGACCCGGAAAAAGTTTCTCTTGCGGGAAAAGCTGTTCAAAGCCTTCTTTCCCTCATCAGCAGAGGTGAAGAACTTAACGACCAGAACATTCACTACGTTATGGATCTGGTCAACGAAGGCAACGAGGACCAGGTCAACAAAATCAGTTCCGACTGCATCTGTATAACTTCAAAAGGTAAACCGGTCAAAGCAAAGACTCTTGGCCAGAAAGCATACATCGAAGCCATTAAAAACACCACCATAACCATAGGAGTCGGCCCCGCAGGAACCGGTAAAACCTATCTTGCTGTTGCAATGGCGGTAAAAGCCTTCCGCAACCAGGAAGTCAACAGAATAATTCTCACCCGTCCGGCTGTTGAAGCGGGCGAAAAACTCGGTTTTCTTCCGGGCGACCTTCAGAACAAAGTTGACCCCTATCTCCGTCCGCTTTACGATGCGCTTTTCGAAATGCTCGGCGCAGAAAACTACCAGAGATTTGTTGAACGCGGAAACATCGAAGTTGCTCCGCTTGCCTATATGCGAGGAAGAACTCTTGATGATTCTTTCATAATCCTTGATGAAGCACAGAACACAACTCCGGAGCAGATGAAAATGTTCTTAACAAGGCTCGGCTTCAATTCAAAAGCAGTTATCAACGGCGACGCCACACAGATAGACCTTCCGTCCATTAAGAAAAGCGGCCTTGTTGAAGCGGTAAAAGTTCTCAAAGATGTGGAAGATATTTCCCTTATAAAATTCACCGAAAAAGACGTTGTGCGCCATCGCCTTGTCCAGAATATTATTAAGGCGTACGAAAAATATTACGAAAGGACAGCAAAAGAAAATGGCAATCGCAAAAGTTATCATATCAAACAGACAGAAAGAAATTAAAATTCCAACAGGAATAAGAATGCTTATGCGTCGCTGCTGTGAAGCGACACTTGCAACCGAAGGTTTTACCGAAACCGGAGAGATAAGCATAAGTTTTGTTTCCAACGAGGAAATCAGAAAAATAAATGCGGAATTCAGAAATGTCGATGCTGTCACCGACGTAATTTCTTTTCCGCTCGGGGAAGATGGAATCTATGACAGAAATCCGGAAAGCGGTGCGCTTCTTCTCGGAGATATCGTAATTTCGCTCCAGAAAGCAGAACAGCAGGCGGAACTTTACGGCCATACTCTTCAAAGAGAAGTTGCTTATCTTACAGTACATTCCGTTTTGCATCTTCTTGGTTATGACCATGTCAACGGTGGCATGGAACAGGTACATATGAGAGAAAGGGAGGAAACCGTCCTCGCGAAGCTCGGTCTTCAGCGTGACGCAAGTTATGTCAATGAATAATAAAAATTTTGAAACAAAATCCGCTTTTGTTGCCATCGTCGGAAGACCCAACGTGGGCAAAAGCTCTCTTCTTAACGCACTTATCGGCGAAAAAGTTGCCGCAGTTTCCGCAAAACCCCAGACAACCAGAACCCGCATCACCGGCATCCTTACAAAAGGACTTACCCAGTTCGTTTTTATCGATACCCCCGGACTTCATAAACCGAAGACAAAGCTTGCGGACTTTATGGTAAAACAGGTGGGAGATTCCGTTGCGGATGTTGATATCGCAATTCTTGTTGTTGAACCCAAAGGCGAAATCACCCAGCCGGAACGTGACCTTATCGAACGCTTCAAGGCTCTCCGTCTTCCGGCAATCCTTTGTATCAACAAAATCGAT
>JAZQBJ010000219.1:0-2533 GCA_045545715.1 Oscillospiraceae bacterium | reverse complement strand
AGAAAAATAAGGAGACTCATATGAAAAAAATTTTTATTCGTTATATTTTTTTATTGACTATAATTTCGCTTTTATTAACAAATTGTTTCGCTGCATCTGCAGAAGACAACGGAATTTCTTCCGATGAAGCCCTTGCCTTTTCAATTTTGTATTATTACGGAAATCTACCGCCTGATGAAACGGTTTCCATTGATTCATATGTTTTAACTCCGTTATACGATAAAGATCAAAAACTAACACACTATTGCTTCGACTTTTTTGAAAAAGATGAAGGCAAAGGCTATATCGTTATTTCTGCGGACACATCTTATGTTTTGTGTCCGGAGCTTTCATATGAAGGCAATTCCGTTTACTATTCAAACCAAAACGAAGAATTAGTGAACATTTATTATAATCCTCTTCAAAAATATACTTTGAAGAAAAAGACAAAAAACAAACCGGAAGCATTTTATTCTGAGAATAAACAAGAAATTTCTAAAAAAAATATCAAAGGAAATCGAATTAAAGGGCAGCACAAAAATAATGCTCAATTAAGAGATTTCATAGACACTTCCGCTTTGGGCGATTCTGCTCCCTCCGGAAATTTCAGAAAAGTTGTCTTCACAGAACATCCAAGTACATATCTGTCTCAACTGGGCTTTACCAATATCTCAACCAATACTTATGGAACTTTAGAACCACAAATGATTGCCGCCGATGCGTTTCGTCCTATGTATTCACACCAAAACAGTACACTTTCTACGGGAGTTTATCTCCCTAACGATATTGTTTTAAACAATCCTCATCACTGCGTTATTACTGCAATTACAAATGTCTTACGCTTTTGGCGCATCGACTGTTGTCCAAACTATCCTTCTGGATACGGCGATCTTTTCGCAAAAGTTTGCCAAGTTGGCAAACAAATTGGAGTTTTTTTACCGGAATCTTATGGGTTCGGTGTTTCCGCTAGCAATGTTGATGATCTCATTCTCGCCGTAAACAGTGCCTATTCTTATAACGGACGCGCAGTTGTTGCTTCTTCCGGATATTGGACTTTTCTCACAAACTATATAAAAAATTACAATTGGCCGGTCATCATCGGTTTTTTTGGAGATAACTTTGTTTATGACCATCATGCTGTTGTTGCTTTTGGTTATAATGTCATGACGTGTTCCAGAACTAGCGAAACGTATGCTTTTAAATTTGTTAAAGTCAGCGATGGATGGGCAGATACAAGTTCGGAAATTCAATCAGGAACCGTAACACCCACCTACATTAGTTGGGAAATTGCCAAAAACTTTGGCGTTTCTTCACATATGGTTGCCTTTTGCCCATATAAATAATCTTTACATTGCGAGATAAAATCATGAAAAAAAATCTTTTTCCATTTTTTGCTTTCTTTATAATCATATTCATGCTCTCTTCCTGCAAACCTGAGGATTCATTCACCGATCTATCTACATATTCTGACAAAACAAACACGCAATTCGGTTGCTCCGTTGGCTTACGCTCTGCGTATTTTGTTCCATTTTTAGACGGAACGGCATACAGTTTCAACGATACGATTCACTTTATTTCCAAAAATGAAGAAAAAGAGCTTACGGAAGGAAACCTTTTAGGTCAAGCAAACGGTTGGCTTTATTATCTCAAGGATAGCCAAGTATTTGCCTACGATAAATATGGAAATTCCATTCCATGCATTTATTCCGGAACTGCCGGCATTTCCTTTTTTGGTTGCTTTGATGGGAAAGTTCTTTTTATCGGCAACGGCCACTTATATCTCATCAACCAGGCAGACCACGCAATTATTAATCAAATGGAACTTGGGGAAAAGCAATTCGCCGCTCCGTATCTTCAAGAAAATGATCTCTATTGGATCGGCGGAAGCGGAACCAACTGGGAACTTCTGAAATCCAATCTTTCGGATCAATCCACCGAATCCCTTGCAGATCTCAGCTATATCGGCACCGAAAAATGCTCCGTTACCTTTTTAGAAGACCGATTATATTATTTTGTTTCCCATAAGCTCTTTTGCTATAATATTGCGGAAAATGCCGTTCGTGAGATCGCTTCTTTCAAAGAAGGAGACAACTGCGCTATGTGGAACGGTTGCGCGTATGTCGGAATTATCGGGAATGCGCCGGAACTTCAAATCTATGACCTAAAGACCGAAAAACTGACCGAAACTATTCAAAATGCAGGCGGTCCGGAATCCAATGAATATGGAATTTTGTGGTTTGAAAATAACTCTGTTGTTGCTCATTTGAAGAACGGAGAAACCATTCAAGAAGATTTATCTACTTATGAAACTTATTTTAATGTCCTTCCATTGAAAAACGGCATTTTAATTCCCACCGAAGAGAAGATCTATATTATCAATCCTAAAAATTAAAAAACTGCTGAGAAGCAACGCTCCTCATCAGTTTCTTATTTTCCTACACAGAATTTAGAAAAGATATTATCGATCATTTTTTCTGTAACTGTTTGTCCCGTTACTTCGCCGACCGCCGATGCCGCTTCGGTGATGTCCAGAGAAGCAAGATCGGGGGTGAAG
>JAZQBJ010000218.1:0-6356 GCA_045545715.1 Oscillospiraceae bacterium | reverse complement strand
TATTTTGGGCACCGCAAGAGTATAGCTGTCAGCGAAGCTGACTGAGGAGGGATAATCCCTGACAATTTTTTGTCAGCGCTCCGCGTTACCTGTTTATCCCTCATCCGTCTTTTTTGCAGCAAGCTGCAAAAAATCCACCTATACTCTTGCGGTGCCCAAAATATTCTTCGGCATACGCCTTGAATATTTTGACCGCGGCGCCAAACCCTGTTCGCTTCATCGTCCACAGGACGCGCTTCACAGGCTTTGCTCCAGGGGAAGGCTAAATGGAATCCCTCCGTCTTTCGCTTTTGGCGAAATCCACCTCCATTTAGGCAAGGGAGGCTGGTAAGAATCCCTCCGAGAATTCTTTTTTCGGGCGAACACATAGGTTCGCCCCTACGCAGCCGAAACTAATATCGGTGCGTTGCAGTAGGGGCGGATATTATCCGACTCTCAATTTTGCATTATGCGCTTTGAATTCTGCATTAAAAAAGCACCCCGCGGGGTGCTTTTTGTTTTTTTATTTATCCGAGATAATCTCCGGAAAGATAGCGGTTGCCCGTATCCGGGAAGATTGTGACGATGTTTTTGTCCTTGTTTTCCGGGCGTTTGGCAAGTTCAATTGCCGCGCAAAGAGCCGCGCCGGAAGAAATTCCCGCAAGATAGCCTTGTTTTTCGGCAATCATTCTGCCGTATTTGTAGGCGTCCTCGTCGGAAACGGAAATGACCTCATCAATAACGCCAAAATCAACGTTATCCGGAATATAGTTGGGGCCGATGCCCTGGATTTTGTGTTTGGAAGCGGGGCCTTTGCCGCTTAAAAGAGGGGAAGAAGCCGGTTCCACGGCGACGATTTTAACTCCGGGAATATTATCTTTAAGATATTTTCCGCAGCCGCTGACTGTTCCGCCGGTACCGCTTCCGGCAACGAAAATGTCGATTTTTCCGTCCATTTGCTCGGCCATTTCCGGACCGGTTGTAAGGATATGTGCAAGGGGATTTGCCGGATTTTTGAACTGAGCGGGCATAAACGAACCGGGGTTTTCTTCAAGAAGTTCCTTCGCTTTTGCAATACAGCCGGTCATTCCGAGAGCGCCGTCGATAAGAATAAGTTCCGCGCCAAGGGCTTTGAGCACCGCTCTGCGCTCGATGCTCATGGTGTCCGGCATTATGATAATGCAGCGATAACCGCGTTCCGCCGCAACCGCCGCAAGACCGATTCCGGTGTTGCCGCTGGTGGGTTCAATAATGAGAGAATTTGGCTTGAGCATGCCGTTTTTCTCTGCTTCGTCAATCATTGAGCACGCAACCCTGTCTTTGATGCTTCCGCCGGGGTTGAGCCCTTCGAGCTTTGCAAAAATCTTTGCTTCAAGTCCGAGTTCCTCTTCGATTTTACAAAGTTCGAGCATCGGGGTTCCCCCGATAAGTTCGCTGAAATTTTTTGCGATTTTCATATATAAATCTCCTTTCAAAAGTGCCTCCCTTGCCTAAAGGGAGGGGGACCGTTGCCGTATGGCACGGTGGAGGGATTCGTTTTAAAAAGAACAAATTGCGGAACAATTTTTTAAACCCTTCCGTCTTTTGCCCTTTGGGCAAAATCCACCTCCCCTGTTAGGGGAGGTTTTTAAATTATTATACCCTTTTCCTCCTCTTTCCGCAATTACTATTTGACAAAGCGCATTATTTTTATTATTATATTATACGTAAAAGTTCGCCTATGAAGGAGGAGCCAAATTCATGAATCTTGCAAAATATCTTGATATCGCGCCGGAGGTAAAATCCGCTCTTGAAAACGGAAAACCCGTTGTCGCGCTGGAATCCACTATCATCAGCCACGGCATGCCCTATCCCCAGAACGTAAACACCGCAAAAAACGTTGAAAGAATGATCCGCACCGAAGGAGCCGTTCCGGCAACAATCGCTATTATCGGCGGTAAATTCAAAGTAGGTCTTTCCGAACAGGAAATCGAATATTTCGGCAAAAAAGGCACCAAAATCGCAAAGGCAAGCCGCCGCGATCTTCCGATCCTTGCCGCAACAAAACAGGACGGCGCAACCACCGTTGCTTCCACTATGATCATTGCCGCAATGGCAGGAATCAAAATCTTTGCAACCGGCGGAATCGGCGGCGTTCACCGCGGCGCGGAAACCACCATGGATATTTCCGCAGACCTTGAGGAACTCGGAAGAACCGACGTTATGGTCGTTTGCGCCGGCGCAAAATCCATTCTCGATATCGGCCTTACCCTTGAATATCTTGAAACAAAAGGCGTTCCGGTAATCGGTTACGGCACCGACGAACTTCCCGCATTCTATTGCAGAGAAAGCGGCTTCGGCGTTGATTACCGAATCAACACCCCGAACGAACTTGCAGCCGCATTCAAAGCAAAACTCGATCTCGGAATCCACGGCGGTATGCTTGTAGGAAACCCCATTCCGAAGGAATATGCAATGTCCAAAGGCATGGCGGACAGAGCTATCGAAATTGCCGTTAAAAAAGCCGAGGAAAACAACATCAAAGGCAAAGAACTCACTCCTTTCCTCCTCACTCTTGTTAAAGAAATGACCGGCGGAATGAGCCTTGATGCAAACATCGAGCTTGTTTATAACAACGCAAAACTTGCAGCCAAAACCGCCGTTCAGCTTGCAGCTCTTTCTGAAGGCGAAGAAGAGGAAGCAGGTCTTGATGAACTTCGTGCAGAGATTGCTGACGATACCGCAGAATCCATTAAAGCAGAACTTTCCGCATTCCGCGGTGAAATGGAAACCCTTATCGCACAGCGTGTTGCCGCTGTTCAGCAGATGGCTCCCAATCCCTATATGAACCCCTATATGAATCCTTACGCAATGCCTCAGCAGATGCCTCAGTATCCGCAGGATCCCCAGTTCCAGCAGAATCCTTACGGAATGCAGTATCAGCAGAACCCCTATGGCATGCCCCAGCAGAATCCTTACGCAATGCCCCAGCAGCCGCCTATGCAGCCTGCTCCCGCTCCGGCACCTTACGTAAATCCCTATAAACCCGTCCGTCCCGAACCCATTCCGGAACCTCAGCCGGAACCCGTTTCCGCACCGAACCCCTATAAATCCGTTCCGGATGAAGAATGGGTAAACCCTTTTGCACCGAAAAAAGCAAAACCCGCCGAACCGGTAGTCGAAGAGCCCGTTGTTGAAGAACCGGAAGAAATCATCGAAGAGGTTATTGAAGAACCGGTAATTGAAGAAATCGCCGAGGAAGTAACCGAAGAACCGGTTGAGGAAGAAATCTCCGAAGAAACCGCCGAGGAAGAACTTCCCGAGGATGAACCTGCCGAAGAAGTTCCCGCAGAAGAAGAGGAAGAAGAGGAATATACCGTAACCGAATACGTTCCTCCGGTACATGAACAGAAACGCAAACCGGATAACCAGGTAAAACCCGAAACCGATGCGGAAGGCATGACCGCCTATGATCCGGAATTTTACCGCAAACGCGCCGAAGAACGCAAACAGCGCATTGCCGAAGCAGCAGGCGAGCAGAAACATAAGGAAGAAGCAAAAGCCGCCGAACCTGAATATGTTGACTGCAAAGGCCCGCTTGAATTTACCGGAGAGCATCCCTGGGCATGGAAATGCACCCGCTGTGGACAGCTTTTCCAGAAGCACGAAATCCCGCATAAATGCGTAAAGACCGACTGATAACAATAATTCCTGCGGAGGGGCTTTTTCATCAAAGTCCCTCCGTTTGTGGGTTTTAACGGAGGCGGAAAATGCGCCTTTTTACCGCAATTTGTTTTGATGAGGAAATAAAAAACGCTCTTTTCAATGCCGGAAAAGAAGCGGAAAAACATTCCTCCGGAAAATTTTCCGAAAAAGAAAATCTTCACCTGACCCTTGTTTTTATCGGTGAAACCGGGCGGAAAGACGAAATTGAAAAAGCCCTTTCGGAAATTGAATTTCCGGCTTTTGATTTTGAAATCAAAGGAACCGGAACTTTTGAAAAAGGGATTTTCTGGGCCGGAATTTCCGAGAACGAAAAACTCCGAAAGCTTTATGAAACCGTTTTTGAAAAACTCCGGGAAATCGGTTTTGAACCGGAAGAAAGGGAATTTGTTCCTCATATAACCCTTGCGAGAAAATTTCTGCCGGAAGAGGATTTTTCCTTTGCGGAAACCGAAAAGCTCCTTCCGGAAGAGCCGGTTTGCGCAAAGCGCATAAGCCTTATGAAATCGGAACGCGTTGAAGGCGTTCTTCGTTACACCGAAATATATTCGAAAAAACTTTACTGAAAAAAAGGAGCGGCAATAATAAAATGGAAGAAACCTTTACCGCGGGAATAAGACCCGGCGGACTTACCGAAGGAAGAGAAATAAGAATACTTATCTGCCACATTCTTTCGGAACTTGGCGAACCCATGAGCTTTGACGAAATGACCGAAGCCATTCTTGCCGACGGAACCGCAAACTATTTTGAATTCGCGGATGCCCTTGGGGAACTTAGGGAAACCGGCTGCGTCGTCGCTTTTAAAACCGATTCCGGAATAAACGAATACACCGTTACCGAAAAAGGAAAAGCCGCCGCAAAAACCCTTGAGGGAGATCTTCCCCTTTCTGTAAGGGAAAAATCCGCCCAAAGCGCAAGGAATATTATCCAGCGCCGCCGCATAGAAAAGGAAAACCTTGTTACAATAACAAAAACCGAAGACGGATATATGATCCACATCCGGGTCACCGATATCGGAACGGATCTTATGGATCTTTCACTTTTTATGCCAACAAGGGAACAGGCCCTTGCGGTAAAAGAAAAATTTTTAAGCAACCCGGCGGAAGCCTATATGGGCGTTCTTACAACCCTTGCAGGGGAATTTTAAGGCTCCCTTGTGCAAAGGGAGCTGTCAGCGAAGCTGACTGAGGGATTGTAATCCCATCAAATTTATATCGGATGCAAAAAACACCTCCTCCGTCTTTTCTGCAACTTGTTGCAGAAAATCCACCTTCCCCTCAAGGGGAAGGCTTATTCCCGATTAAAAACCGAAAAGAGGTTTTACATAAATGAACAAAAAAACCGTTGCTCTGCTTTTTGGCGGAGTTTCAAGCGAATATGACGTTTCCTGCATGTCGGTTTCCTCCGTTTGGGAAAACATCGACAGGGAAAAGTTCGAACCCGTTCTCCTCGGAATCACAAAGACCGGCGAATGGTATCTCTATTCCGGAGATATCGAAAAAGTCCGCAGCCGCGAATGGGATAAAGATTCCGAAAATCTTAAAAAAGCTTTCATCTGCCCGGACAGAAGAGTTCACGGCGCAATGGTAGAAACCGAAAACGGCTGGGAAAGTCTTTATATCGACGTTGTTTTTCCGGTTCTCCATGGAAAAAACGGCGAAGACGGAACAATGCAGGGACTTCTTGAAATTGCGGGTCTTCCCTATGTTGGCTGCAAAGTTCTTGCCGCCGCCGCTTGTATGGATAAGGACGTCTGCCACACCCTTCTCAGGGGAGCGGGAATTCCCCAGGTCAAATGGCTCACCTATTTCCGCGGAAATGTTGATTATTCCGAAGCGGAAAAAGCCGTTGAAACCGAACTCGGCTGGCCGGTTTTCGTAAAACCCGCCAACGCAGGTTCTTCCGTCGGAATCAGTAAGGTAAAATCCGCCGAAATGCTCAAAGAAGCTATGGAACTTGCTTTTGAGCACGACGTAAAAGTTATCATCGAGGAAGCGGTGCTCAATCCTATTGAAGTTGAATGTGCCGTGCTCGGAAACGATGAACTTATGGTCGGCGGACCGGGAGAAATTGTTCCGGCGGACGAATTTTACAGCTACGACGCAAAATATTATAACGACGAAAGCGAAACTTTCATCAAGGCAAGAATCGAAGATTCCGTTGCGGAAGAAATCCGCGAAACCGCGAAAAAAGCCTATAAAATCCTCGGCTGCAAAGGTCTTACCCGAGTTGATTTCCTTATTGACGGCAATTCCGGAAAAATCGTTCTCAACGAACCGAACACACTTCCGGGCTTCACCAACATCTCAATGTATCCGAAGCTCATCATGAGCACCGGAATGACCTATTCCGAACTTATTGACAGGCTTCTCGAACTTGCCTGCGAATAAAAGGCTTCCCCTCGAGGGGAAGCTGTCACCGAAGGTGACTGATGAGGTGCAACAAAAAACACCTCATCCGCCGCGACCATACGGTCATGCGGCACCTTCCCTTCAATGGAAAGGCAAAATTTCAAAGGGCGCATCAAAAAAAGATGCGCCCTTTTCTCTCTAATCCTAATAGATTATCTGGTGTAAACGGTTGCTCCCCCGCCGCAAACAGCATTGAATGCTGCAACTCCATCGGTGGAAGGAAGACCGAAGGTGCTGTCTACCATATAGAGCATGATAACGTCG
>JAZQBJ010000217.1:0-8901 GCA_045545715.1 Oscillospiraceae bacterium | reverse complement strand
CAGAGTTGCCCTCCTAAGCCCGCTTGGCCTCCGACTTTAGTTACGCTTACCGGGATTTTGAGAGGAGAACCGGCTTTTGATATGTTCCTCACCGGTCTTTCACTTTCCGTTGCCGCAATTCCGGAAGGACTTACCGCGGTTATCACCATCTCGCTTGGTCTTGCGGTTGGGCGGATGCTCAAAAAGAACGCGCTTATCCGAAAACTCCATTCGGTGGAAACCCTTGGCTGTGCTAACGTAATTTGTTCCGACAAAACAGGAACTCTTACGGAAAACCGTATGACCGTTACAGAAGTTTTTTTGCCATCCGGAGAGGTTTTATATCCTTCGGATTTTATAAAAGCCGGAGAAAAACTCCGTTTTTCCCTTTTGGCGGCGGGACTTTGCAACAACGCAGAAGCGAGCGATGCTCGGAAAATTTCCGGAGAGCCGACCGAAGCCGCTCTTTTAAAAGCGGTGCTCGATTGCGGTTTGAACTTCAGCGGTTTTTGCCGCACAGATGAGATCCCTTTTGATTCATCGAGAAAACTGATGTCTGTTGGGGTCAAAAACCGAAACGGGCGGGCTTTTGTTTTTACAAAAGGCGCGCCGGATTTTCTTCTTCCCCTTTGCAAAACAAAGCTTGAAAACGGTGAGCACCGCCCTTTGACTTCCGGCGACCTTTCCTCAATCAAAAAGCAGCTTTCTGCTATGGCCGCCGGCGCCCTTCGGGTGATAGCTGTGGCATATAAAGAACATTCCGGCGGAAAAATAACCGAAGATGAGCTTTGCTTCCTCGGGCTTTTCGGAATGATCGATCCGCCGCGAAAGGGCGCTGCGGAATCGGTGCTCAAATGTAAAAAAGCCGGGATCAGAACAGTTATGATAACCGGCGACCACCCGGAAACTGCCTTTGCCATCGCCAAAAACCTCGGTATAGCTGCAACCAAATCGGAAGTCATCACCGGGAAAGAGCTTGAAGAACTTTCCGAAAAGGAGTTTTCTCTTGCCTGTGAGCACAGAAACGTTTTTGCAAGGGTCACTCCTGCTCACAAGCTTAAAATCGTTCGCTTTTTGAAGAAAAGCGGAAACATTGTCGCCATGACCGGCGACGGAGTCAATGATGCTCCGGCAGTAAAGGAAGCGGATATCGGCGTTTCCATGGGCAAAAACGGAACGGACGTTACCCGGGAGGCCTCCGGGATCGTTCTTTTGGATGACGATTTTTCCACCCTTGTTTCCGCCGTTGAGGAAGGCAGGATCATTTATCAGAACATACGGAAATTTATCCGCTATCTGCTTTCCTGCAACATCGGCGAAGTTGTTACCATGTTCTTCGGAATGCTCATGGGAATGCCGGTGGTTCTTCTTCCGATACAGATTCTTATGGTAAACCTTGTTACCGACGGAATTCCCGCCATTGCTCTTTCTTTTGATCCTCCGCAGGACGACGTTATGCTTGAAAAACCAAGAAAACGAAGCGAATCCGTTTTTTCAAACGGGCTTGGAATGAAAATAATCACCCGGGGATTCCTCATCGGTTTTTCGGTGCTCGGAGCCTTTACAACGGTGCTCGGTTTTACAAAAAACATCGATTTTGCAAGAACTGCGGCTTTTCTTGCCCTTGTTTTCACCCAGCTTGTTCATGTTTTTGAATGTAAAAGCGAAAACCGAAGCCTTTTCAAAATCAATTTTTTCAATAATATGAAGCTTGTTTTTGCGGTTTTATCTTCGGCGATCATAGTTTTGAGCACTGTTTATATCTCTGCCCTTAACCCGATTTTCAAAACCGTTCCGCTGGATCCGGAATCCATGCTCATTGTTTTCGGTTTTGTTCTGGCGGTACCTTTTGTTTCCGGAATAATCGGAATTTTTAAAAGAAAATAGACAGCAAAAACCAAGGGCGGATTATATACGCTCGGTTTTTACTAAAGAGGGTATGCCCCTCATCCGTCAAAACCTTCGGTTTTGCCACCTTCCCCCAAGGGAAGGCTAATTACAGACAAAGGAAAAGGGGTGCCTTTGGCACCGCGTTTTTTGTTTTTTATGTAATTTTATTTAAGAAGAACGAAGCAATAGAAAACAACTCCGCCGTTTTTGCCGACAAAATCAATTCCAAGGGTTTTGGAAAGTTTTGCAACTTCAATGCAGTATCCGCTTACGGAATGGATCGCAGTATCCGGATGGCGGCAAGGTTCGCCGGTTTTGATTCCGCATTCTTCACAGAGATGGCAGCCGCCGGCGGCAAGAACTCTTGCGTTTTTGGGGTTATATCCGATTTTCTGCATTGCTTTCCAAAGCATCTGGCTTCTGCGTTCGTGGGCAATTTGCTGGCCAAGATAACCTTCGCGGCAGGTAAGATCTTCGCACTGATATTCTTTTGTGAAGATGAGCGCGTCTTTGAAGTTATGGAGCTGCGCGATAAGCGCTTCGGCATTTCCCATTGCGGGAGGGCACATATAGCTGGAATGGTACATTCCGCAAAGGTTTTGTTCACAGAAACGGCGAAGAGAAGCATCGCAGGGGATAAGTCTTGCGGGAATTTCTTTGCAATCTTCAAAACCTATGGTTTCGGCAAGTTTTTTGATTTCCTCATACATCGGGAATCCGCCTCTTTTCATAATATTCTTATTTTAGTATAGACCCGAAAAACGGCTTTGTCAAGCGGATTTTTTAATAATCCGGCAGATAATCCAGCCCGCTCCCGTTCCGATAACCGAACCGACGGCGCCAACCGTCAGATAAACCATAAGCGCAAGAACACCCCAGTCAATATATTGAGCAAGCGCGCCGGAAACCGGATCCAACATCAGAAGACCGAGCGAAGCTATTATTCCGAGAGTTATAAAAAGCGGAATAAGCCTTATTATTTTTCTTTCCGATTTTAAACAGAGAACAACCTGCAGCGCCGCAAAGACAAAAGCCACCGGAAGCCCGAAAATCACATAGTACATATCATTCACCTTTTTCCGCAAGAAGCGCATCAATCTTTGCGATTATTTCTTCGGCGTTAACAATCTCATAACCGCCTTTTGAATAATCCTCAAAAAACACGTTTACGTTTCCGAGAAATATAAAACGAAATCCTTCTCCGCTGACGTGGGTGCTTATCTCATATTTCATATCGCCCTGCCGTACCGGCGCAAATTTTGTTCTGTAATGTTTTATTTCAATTTCCGAAAGGATTCCGGTAAGTTCAGCCGCTTTCGGGGAGTTTGTATATTCCTGAATTTCGGTTTTTTCCTCTTCGGAAACTTTATAAAAATCATAAACATAAAAACTTTTTCCCAAAAACGCATTGGAAGTTCCGGTCAGAAATTCCGTCGCGGCGGCGGAAGCATATAATATCAAAACCGCCGAAAAAAGATAAAGTGCAAATTTTTTCATAAAAACCGCCTCCCTTTTTCTTTATAATATCATATCTTTATGAACAAATAAAGGAATTCGCTTTTTGTGGGGAAGATTTTCGGAAGGTTTTGTGGTATTATTTAAACAGAAAAGGCGGTGATTCAATGGACCAGATCAGAACAGGAAAATTTATTGCTGAACTTCGGAAGGAAAACAACCTTACCCAGGAAGAACTGGGCAGAAGGCTCGGCGTTTCGAACAAAACCGTTTCCCGCTGGGAAAACGGAAACTATATGCCGGATATCGAAACTCTGCGCCTTCTCGGAAAGGAATTTTCCGTTTCTATGGAAGAACTTTTGGACGGCGAAAGAACAAAAACCGAAAAGACCGAAAAGCGCCCCGATCCGTTTACCCCGAAGGAAAGGGCGGATTTTTGGCGCAGAAACTGGAAGAAAGAAAACAAAAGCTGGTTCATCTTCTGGGGAATAATCGTTTTTGCAGTCGCCGTTTTCGGTTTTCTCTGGTCTTCCGTTTGCCTTTCGCTTTTTGGCTTCGCAATTTTTGAAGGACTTCTTTTTGGAAACATAATCCTCATTCTCGACGGTTTTTTTGCCTTCGGACTTTATATTTATTTCTATAACAAAATGTGCATCTATGTTGACAACAACGCATATAAACTGAGCGAAGATTAAAAACGGGCGGATAATATCCGCCCCTACAGTCGGCGCGGTTAATTCTATTGTAACGCCGTAGGGGCGCACCTGTGTGTGCGCCCGTTGAGAATGAATTCCTCCGTCTTTTTGCGAACAAAAGTCCACCTCCCTTCAGGCAAAGGAGGATTCCTCTCCGGGAATACCGTTATCGTTACCTGCGGTAATTCTGAAAACGGGCGGATAATATCCGCCCCTACTTTACCAAAGGCAAATTTTGTGCTAAAATAATCTTATCCAAAAAGGAGCCTTTCGGCTCTTTATTTTTTCGTTACGAGGTTTTTTATGGCAATAAGTAAAACAGAAATTTTTGAAAGCGCGCCGATTCCAAAAGCGGCTCTTGCCCTTTCTCTGCCGGCGGTGCTTTCCTCTTTGGTTATGATAGTTTATAACCTTGCGGATACCTTCTTTGTCGGAATGCTGAACGACCCTGTTCAGAATTCGGCTGTAACTCTTGCGGCGCCCCTCCTTCTTGCTTTCAACGCGGTAAACAACCTTTTCGGCGTCGGAAGTTCCAGCATGATGAGCCGCGCCCTTGGAAAACAGGATTTTGATTCGGTAAGAAAAAGCTCCGCCTTTGGCTTCTGGTGCGCGGTTTTCTGCGGAATTCTTTTTTCCCTTCTCACCGGGATTTTCAACACCCCGCTTCTCAATCTTCTTGGCGCGGACGAAATCACCTTTTCCGCAACAAAAGATTATGTTTTCTACACTTCCGTCTGCGGTGCCGTTCCGGCAATAACTTCTATGGTGACCGCCTATCTTTTCCGTGCGGAAGGTTCTTCCCTTCATGCAAGCATAGGGCTCACCGGTGGTTGCCTTCTCAACATAATCATCGACCCGTTTTTCATTCTTCCCGCGGAAACAATTCCTTTCGGAATGGGAATGGGCGCCGCCGGAGCAGGTTTTGCAACTCTTCTTGCCAACATTTTTTCCTGCGTTTATTTCCTTGTTCTTGTTTTTATAAAACGCGGAAAAACCTTCGTCTGCGTAAGTCCGAAATATTTCAGCCTTGACAAACAAATTGTTTCCGGCGTTTGCGGAGTAGGCGTTCCGGCTTCGATCCAGAACCTTCTGAACGTTGTGGGGATGACGGTTTTCAATAACCTCACCGCCGCTTCCGGCGAATTTGCCGTTGCCGCAATGGGAATTGCCCAAAAAGTAAACCAGATCCCGTTCTATGTTGCCCTCGGCGTTTCCCAGGGAATAATGCCCCTTATCGGTTATAACTTTGCTTCCGGAAATATAAAGCGAATGAAAAAAGCCCTTGTTTTCACAATGGAAGTAACGGTCGTTTTCCTTGCGGCGGTAACCTTGGGATACTATGTTTTCGCTGAAAACATTATCGGCGCCTTTATGAAAAACAGCGACATAATCGAGCTTGGCTCCGTTTTCCTTCGCGGATTTTCTCTTGCAATGGTTTTCCTTGCTGTGGATTTCATCGGCGTCGGCGTTTATCAGGCCTGCGGAATGGGAAAACTTTCCCTTTTCTTTGCAATTGCAAGAAAAATCATTCTGGAAATTCCCTTTATCCTTATTCTTTATCATTTCTTTTCCGTTTTCGGTCTGCCCTATTCCCAATTCCTTGCGGAAATTATCCTTTCCACCGCGGCGGTTATCGTACTCATCCGCCTTTTCAAAAAGCTTGAACGCAAAAACGCAGATATTATGGGGATCTGATTTTCCCGGAGGTAAAAAATGTTTATTGATCACGTCGCAATTTACGTAAATGACCTTGAAGCCGCAAAAGATTTTTTCATAAAATATTTTGCCGCCGTTTCCGGCGAAATTTATCGGAACGAAAAAACCGGCTTTTCCTCATATTTCCTCGGTTTTGAAAACGGCGCAAAGCTCGAAATTATGAACCGGCCGGAAATTGAGAAAACCGAAAAACCTATTTATAAAAGCGGCTACGCCCATCTTGCCTTCAGGCTTGGTAGCAAAAGCGCCGTTGATGAACTTACAAAAAAGCTTGAAAACGACGGTTTTGAGATAATAAGCGGGCCGAGAACCACCGGCGACGGATTTTATGAAAGCGCTTTTATCGGAATTGAAGGAAATATTATTGAACTTACGGTATAACAAAAAACCGAGTGTGATTTTTCACACTCGGTTTTTTTATTCAATCAAAAATTCAAGAACTCTTTTGTTAAAATCCGGCGCTTCGTCATAAACCGCATGGCGCAGACCTTTATACATAAAAATCTTTGCGTTCGGAATCTCCTTCGCAAGAATTTCCGAAGCTTCTGCGCCGACTGTTCTGTCTTCGGTTCCGCCGATTATGAGCACCGGCGCTTTTATATCTTTGAGCACGCTTTCGGCATCGTGCTCAAGGCAGGCTTTGGCCATAGTCAAAAATCTCGAAGCATCCTTCGGAACGGCGATTTTTCCGGTTATGGGCGTAAGCCAGCGGTTTTTTCGGTAATATTCGTCGGAATACATATTCCGGACGTTGCTTTCCATAAGCTTTGCGCCTTCGCCGTTTTTCGCCTGTTCTGTCCATTCGGAAATGCAGCTTTCCATAATTTTGTTTCCTTTTGGCGCCGTTACCGCAAGGATAAACTTTTCCGTTTTTTCGGGAAAATCCGCCGCAAAATGCTGGGCGATCATTCCGCCCATGGAAACCCCGAGAACGCTTGCCTTTTCAATTCCCATGCACTCCATAAAAAGAGCCATATCTGCCGCCATATCCTTTGTTGAAAAATCCTCCGGAAGCGGTTCACGCCTGCTCATCACATAAACGGTAAAATCCTTCATAAATTCCCGATACATCAGCGCCATGGGAATTGCCTTTCCCTTAACGGTGGTAAGACCGTCGCCCAAACCCGGAAGCATTATAAGGTTTTTCTTTCCTTTTCCGAAAACCGCGCAGGGAATTTTTGCCCCGCCTACATCAACAAGAAGGTTTTTTATACCAAGCATTTCTTTACTCTCCGTAATTTTTAATGTTAATATAATTATTTGTAAACATTTTACCACCGAAAATCCCCTTTGTCCATAGACCGTCGGTGCATTTTTGACCTTGCATCAAGCAAAAAATCTGCTATAATAAAACCACCATAAAGAGTGCGCGAGAGACAGGCTCTTTGACCGCACAGCAACCTGCAGCCGCAAGGTGCTAACGCCTGACCGATGGTTTTATCTCTTTCGAAAAAAATCCCATCGGAAACGATGGGATTTTTCTTTTTATGGAATACATTAAAAAGGAGATTTTTCATGAACATCACCCGGCTTTTAAAACAGCACAAAACCCTTTGCGTTGCTTTTTCCGAAGAGGAAAAGGCTGAATTTTCAAGAAAACTTTTTGTCCTCGGCTTTTTTGTTCCGGAAAATTTTTCTTCGCCGGCAATAATTCATCGGGACAAAACGGTTTCAGCAGTAAGCGGTTTCGCCTCCGGAATTTTGTTTTCCCAACCGGCGGAAAAGCTTAAAAAATATGGGATTCTGAAACTGAGCTTTTCCGAACTTTCGCCGGAAAATTTAAGATCCGGCTGGTATGAATCCCGAAAAAGCTTTCTTGACTAAGCCGGATTTTAGATTTATAATAGGCTAAAATCCAAAACGAAAGGGGTCTTTTTTATGTATAGAGCTATCAGAATTTCAAAAAAAGGTGCGGCCCTTCGGTAATTCTTTTCCAAAGGGTTTTGCGCCGCAAAATCTTTGTGAAAAGGAATGTTTAAATGGAACAACAAAAAATTCTGGAGATACTCGGCTTATCTCCCAAAACGGAAAAAGCGGTCCTTGCCGTTCTTTCCAAAAAACAAACCGCGGAAATCTGTGAAAAAGCCTATTCCGGCGAGGCCCCGGATTATCCTATTCTCAAAAGAAAGCCGCTCACAAGGCTCGCCGTTTTGATAAATCTTCTTTCGGGAAAATACGAAGAATATTTATCTCTCGGCGTTCCCGAAAAAGTTATTGCGGAAACCTTCCGCGACGTTACTTTGCGGGCGGAAATTTTTGAAGCCAAAACCGGAAAACCCGGAATCAGCAGGGAAGATGCCCTTTGGTTTCGCCATATTATAAACCGCAAAATTTTCAAAATCGGCGTTTTGCAATTTCAGCCTTTTGAAATGATTTATCTTGATGAAGAGTTTTTGGGCGAAGACTATATGTTTTTTTCTTCGGAACAAAAGGAAAAACTTCCGGCCGGTGCTCAAGTGATAAATTGCCACGTTCAGCAGGGCACAGATTTGAGCACCGAAGAAATCAGCAAAAGTTTTTCCGATGTTCAAGCGCTTTTCGGGAAGATTTATCCAAAAACCGAATTCAAAGCCTTCCTCTGTTACAGCTGGCTTTTATATCCGGATATGACAAAACTCCTTCCGGAAAATTCAAGAATAAAAGCCTTTGCAGAAAATTTTGAAATAATAGGAAAAGTTCAGGATAATGAACAGGCTTTTGAAAACCTTTTCGGAAAAAGCCTTAAGCGTCCGCCAAAATTAAAAAATGCCACAAGCCTTCAGAAACTTGCGGCAAAAAATCCAAAGGCTTTTGGCTTTGCCTGCGGAATAAGATATATAAAATAATGTATAAAAAAGCCCCGAGATTTTTCTCAGGGCTTCTTTTGTTGCGGCATTGACCTATTTTCCCGGGAGGCTGCCCTCCAAGTATCTTCAGCACGAACGGGCTTAACTACTGTGTTCGGAATGGGAACAGGTGGATCCCCGCCGTAATAAACACCGCATATTAATTTAGAAAAGAATCGGACAGAACCGAAGTCCTGTCCGATCTGGCTCCCCCTGTCGGGCTCGAACCAACGGCATCATGATTAACAGTCATGCGCTCTACCTACTGAGCTAAGGAGGAATAAAGAAAACAGCACAGATAAACTGTGCTGTGTCGGCATCGACCTATTTTTCCGGGAGGC
>JAZQBJ010000216.1:0-1754 GCA_045545715.1 Oscillospiraceae bacterium | reverse complement strand
GTAAAAAGAGTAAGATCCCATTCACCGCTGGTCATTTCTTCAATGGCAGTGGGCGGAAGAACTTCTTTTGCAGAAACAGAATAGAAAAATTCATTTCCATCAACATCAGTGAAAACAACTTCATCACCAATTGAAAGATTTTCGATTTCCCTAAAATGGGAACTGTAATTATGCGCCGCAATGACCATATTATCAAGATATACGGATCCAAAATAGCGGCAGGGTGCGATTTTTAGGTTTGGGTAGCTCCATTCACTGATTATAGGAAGCTTGAGCCCAAGGGAAGGAATTTCCAGAGTTCCGATATATTCCGTTCCGTCAACTGAAATCACCGGCATTTCCATTTCCGGGTTAAGAATATAATCAGGGATTTCTTCTTCTGCCGCGTTTTCAGCCTTCTCTTCCTCTTTTATAACAACCCGCTCTGCAATAAACGAATATGCCAAAAGCGAAGCTTCCCCTGCTTTTTTTGCCTCATAAAAGTTATAAACGCTAAGTCCGATTGCAGCCGCAACAAGAAGAACTCCTAAAACAATCAAAAAATTACCTTTCGTTTTTTTCATCTTCTGTATCCTCTTTTGCGGATTATTCCGGCAGCAATGAAAGTAAGACCCAAAACCGTCAGAACCGGAACGGGCCACCAAAGCTGTCCGGTTTGCGGAAGCTGAGGATCACTCGGTTTTTGTGGGATTTCCGGAACAACCGGCGGTTCATCTTTTGTAATGCTGTTTGTGATAACGTGGGTTATGCCTGCTCTTTCAATTTTTACGGTATATCCGCTGGGAACTTTTTCCGTTACCATCCAGCGATGTCCTTCTTCAAGGTCAGACCAGGTATATCGCCAGTTGTTTTCTTTATTCAGTTTTACGGAATCAAAAATTTCGCCGTCACTAAGAAGATAAACGGTGATTTCTTTCGGTCGGATGGATTCAAAGCCCTTATCATCCCAGATTTTGAGGACTTTTCTTTCAATAAATTCATCCGGCTCAATATCGGGAATAAATGTGTATTTTGGCTTTACAACTACGTCATAGTCCCAGGTTTCACCGCTTCCGGAAGGCATTGGAAGCTGAACAATAGCACTTTCCGCAAAATAAGTGAATCCATCGACTGAAACTGGCTCTCCCACCAAAAGATAAAGTCCGCAGACAAAATTTTCCGCTTCGGAATGGAATTCCAAAACTCCTTCAGAATCGGTGATCCCTTTATCCATAGGTTCAATTTTTTCCTGGAAAACATATCCTTCAATGGTGGAAGCAAGTTCGCGCCATTTTTCAAGATTTTTTCCGTTCGTGCCTATATCAAATTTTTCAAAACCAGGTTTCGGGAAATAATTTCCGTATTCGTCAATATCCGCAATCTGGAAAAGCTTGAATTCCACACCGGAAAGAGGTTTTTCACCGTCCAAAAATTCCACCCGCAGAAGCGGTTCATTTTCTGGAAAAATATTTTCCATAGCTCCGAAAACAGGAACAGAAAAACCGAAAAGAATTATGAGCATGAGAAACAAAGCGCAAAGCGCTTTAGCTTTTTTCATCATCTTCACCTCCGTATTTCGGCTTTTGTTTTTTCGGAATCATTATTGCAATAAAAAGCGCAATAAGAATCGGCGCAGCAACAACCGGCGCAACTATAAGCGGATCTATCTGTGCCGCTTCGGAAGTTACCCTTATATTTTTCGCTTCCTCCGCATTTTCAGTTCTGTGTCCGCGAACAAGAATTCTGTGGGTATTGATTCCATAAGGAGTACAGGT
>JAZQBJ010000215.1:0-1968 GCA_045545715.1 Oscillospiraceae bacterium | reverse complement strand
CATAGCTGCAACCTTAATTATTATTTGAACGGAAAATATCCGCTTCAAAGCGAGGGTTGGGGTGCAACTGCAGATATTATGCCTCTTGCCGCAGGGGATTTTATCGATATTATGATGATTACAAGTTATAACTTTTATAATGATCCTGTAGCGGGTTTTCATTATTTTACCGATAACGATGGAAATATTACCCACAATATGACAGTTACACAAAATCAGCCGGTGGATATCAATGTTGTCAGAGCTTATGGCAATATAGATGTTGGGGAAGAAACTGAAGCTGTTCCCGAAGCAAACGCAACAGTTTATTACAGCCAGGATAAAACCGGTCTTATAAATGGTTCCGAAAATAGTGTAACCGCAGACGAAAACGGAAAATTCTCAATTACTTTTACCGAAAAAGGAACCTGGTATGTTTGGATGGACGGTATGTACGGAAATGATTATCCAGATGATATTGTATCAAGTCCTGCATACATGGAAGTAACTGTCAAATCCACCGAACCCGAAGGCGGAGATGAAGGCGGCAATGAAGGCGGAGATGAACCCGGGGACGAAAAACCCGAAATCACCACCGGAATCTATGGCGACACCAACAACAACGGAAAAGTTGAAGTCAATATGACCATAAGCGACGGCCTTGACGAATTTTATACTACCCGAAACCAGACCAACTTCTTCTATGAACAGATGAGCGTGCCCTATTTCGATCTTGCGCTTTATGGTCTTGAAGCATTTTATTACAACCCCGACTGTTATAGCGGCGGAACACAGCAGGCAGGAAATAAATATACTGCCGATGGCGTTGTTACAGCCATGCATGTTTTTATCTATGCAACCGAACTCTATGTGATTGGCGCGGATGAAGAAGATTGCGGTAAAGGTAACTTCGACATCAGTCCCTATATCAGCTGGACACAGGGCGCAGGTTCTTCCTATATGGAGTTCTGGAACGGAAGCACAAACCTCAACTATTATCTTGATTATGAATATCCCCTCGGAAGAGATGGCTGGGGTTCAACAAGTGACCAGCAGGCTCTTTCCGACGGCGCCAAAATCGATATTCATCTTATTGAGAGCAAAACGGCCTCCGGTTCTCAGTATATGCTCTTTGAGGCCGAGGGTGTAAAGGATTATTATGAGATAGATCCGGGCGAATCCGTTACACTCACTCTTAAACAAACCAATTCAAGCTTTAACGGGAGTTCCGCTCCTATTATTGTTCCCGAAAGAGATGTATATTACATTTCCGCAAGAGATTATGCCGGACAGCCCGTTGGAGATAACAACTGGACAAAACTCGGAACCACCGATGAGAACGGACAGATTACCGTTCCTCCCGATCTTGCTTCCGGAACCTATTATTTCTCTGTAATAGGTGAGGATAATGGAAGCACCGAGCGCGGACCCGCTGCGTTTGTTCTTAAGGTAAAACGTGCCGCAACAGATTATACTCTTGGCGACGTTAACGGCGACGGAGAAATCGACAGTACCGACGCAGTTCTTGTTCTTAAACATACTGCCGGAACTCTTAACAACGCAGAATTCATCACCGCAGCCGCAGACGTTAGTGGTGACGGAGTAGCTGACAGCACCGATGCGGTCCTTATTCTTAAATATACTGCCGGAACCATTACAAAATTCCCTGCAGAATAAATAAAAGGAGAAAAATTATGAAAAAGTTTTTTTCACTTCTTCTCGCTGTTCTTATGGTGGTCGGAATGTTCCCGACAGCCGCTTTTGCGGCTGATGGCCCTTCCATCACAGCGACAGCAAACAAAACCGAAGCTAAAATCGGTGAAACAATCGAGGTAACTTTTAACCTTGCAAATAACCCCGGTTTTACAAACATTGAACTTATCCTTAACTTTGATAAAGATGTTCTTCAGTTCACCGGACTTAAAATTAACCCTGATACCGAAACACCTTTTGGACGTTTTGGCGGCGGAAATACAGAGGTTAATACCG
>JAZQBJ010000214.1:0-7387 GCA_045545715.1 Oscillospiraceae bacterium | reverse complement strand
GACATACCCATCGACAATATATTAATATATATATTATCTATGTTTTTGGCCTTAATGTCAACTAATAGATGACGCATTTTTTCAAAATAATGGCGAGTTTCTTCAATTTCTGCTCCAAAACGCCCGATTGTCATAAGTCCGCGAAGTCTTAAATGCTGAAAATCCTTGATTTTTTCAGAAATGGCCACAACTTCATCGGGAGAAAAACCGCCTTTGCTTTCTTCATCTGCAATATTTATTTCCAAAAGAATATCCATAACTTTATCGATTTTGGCGCATCTTTTTTCTATTTCTTCCGCAAGCCTGATTGAATCGACAGATTCTATCATTGAAACTTTATCGACAATATATTTTACTTTGTTTGTCTGAAGCCTTCCGATAAAATGAATTTCTGCTCTTTTATCGTAACGTTCATATTTTTCAAGAAACTCCTGAACTTTGTTTTCTCCAAGAATTAAACACCCTGCATCGACAGCCTCGTTGACTTTTTCGGGAGGAACCGTTTTGGTAACAGCCATAAGCTTTATTTCTGAAGGTTCTCTACCTGCTGCAACGGCTGCTTTTTCAATTTTTTCTAAAGTTTCTTTAACGTTAGAAGAAACATCAGTCAATAACTTTTCCGACATAAAGATCATTTCCTCCGATAAAAACTTCATCAAAAAGCTGAAGCGCATTTTTTGTTCCCTGGTTCCATTTTACAATGCTATATCCGCTTCCGGAATAAATAACTTCTACAGCTCTGAATTTAACTTCGCTTCTATCAAGAATAAAAACGCCCATTTGCTGGTTTTCGTTAAATCTGATGGAATCAGTGGATATTCTCAATCCGGAAATTGTGCTGAATACTATATCAGCACTGATTTGCCTTATTGAGGCAAATTCGGAAGTAAAAGTTTTACAAAGAAGAACCACGATTACATTATCGCTTGACTCATCTTCAATTTTTTCATAAATTTCAAGTTTTACAGAATCCTTTATTCCGTCGAAATTAACGGTGACGTTTTTTCCGACTTTGAAAAGTTCAGCTTCTTCGGGAGAAACCGAAACAACATAATACCACTTATAGTTGTCTGCGATTTTTCCGAGTTTTTCTTCCGCAGCCACAACGTCCTGACTGATTATATCTTCTATTTCAGAAACGGATTTTTCAAAAAGATTTTCTTTGTTAATTATATTTTCAAATCCGTCAACAGAAGAAATAAAATAACCGGTTTTTGGCGAAGTTACTGTATTTGCTTCATCGGAATTTTTTTCATTTTGAATTTCATCGTATTCAGCTTTTAACAATGCAATTCGTTCTGAAAACTTATTCGGTTCTCCGGTTATAGAGGCTTTTTTGTTTACGGAAAGTAAAAAGTCATCTTTTAACGAAATAAATTCGGAATAGTTTTTATTCGAAATTGAATTTGAATAAGCGAGCACGGAATTTCCGATCTGATCGTTTATAAATTCGGAAGAACCGTAAAGTTGAGAAACACCGGCGGAAGCTTCCTCAAGAAGGCTGATTTCTTTTTCAAGTTCTGCCGCTCGTTCCATTTTTTTAACCGTATCCGAAGACGCGTGAGCATAAGCAACAGGTTTGTTTTTAAGAACTTTTGCCGCATCTTCATGTATATAACTGACGCTTCCGCCATATTGATCATCAATTACGGTTTCTGTTCTTACAGCAATTCCCTTAACGTGAATAGCTTCATTAACAGAATATGTTATCGCAATTTCTGTCTGGTATGGATTATAGAAAAAAGTCCACGCCTGAAATCCGGCATAAATTATTAAAAACACTGCCATTAAAGCAAAAAGTACCTTTAAAAAATTTACTTTCATTTCTTCTCCAAAAAATCTTCAATAATTTTAAATGCCGCTTCATAAAGATCTTCTTTTGATGAAAATTCGTCGCGACAAAGCCAGTTTATTTTATCGTTTCGTTTAAACCAGGTGACCTGGCGTTTGGCATAATGCCTTGTTTCTTTTTTGAGCACTGCAACAGCATCTTCAATGCTCGTTTCCCCGCGAAAATAAGGATAGAACTCTTTATACCCTATCGCCTGAGCAGCGGTACATGTTCCGCTGTGCTCAAAAAGATATTTTGCTTCTTTTTCAACGCCTTCCTCGAGCATTTTATCGATTCTCTGCTCAATTCTTGCATAAAGTTTTTCTCTGTCAGCAAAAGTTGTTCCGATATAGCATACATCGTAAATGCTCGGAACAGGATGAGAATCACGCTGATGCTCGGACATTGTCTTTCCGGTGATTTCATAAACTTCAAGAGCACGTACGACCCTTAAAAGGTTGTTTGCGTGTGTTTTTGAGGCTGTCTGAGGATCAATTGTTTTAAGCTTTTCAAAAAGCGCTTCATTTCCGTTTGTTTTGGCAAAATCAAAAAATTTTTCTCTTACCGCCGGATCACTTTTTATTTCCGAAAATTCAGTATTTGAAAGAAGGGAATCTACATAAAGTCCCGTTCCGCCGCAAAGAACAGGTATTTTTCCTTTTTCATATACTTCGGTTATTGCTTTTTTAGCATCCTCAACATAATTTGCAACGGAATATTCTTCATCAATGCTTTTGTTTCCAACAAGATGATGAACAATACCGTCCATTTCTTTTTCCGTAGGTTTTGCTGTTCCGATTGTTAGTTCGGAATATATCTGCATTGAATCGGCAGAAATTACTTCTCCGCCGAATTTTTTGGCTATATTTACAGCAAGTCCGGTTTTTCCGGATGCAGTAGGGCCGATTACCGCAATAACCGGTATTTTATTTTTCATAGCAGTCACCTTTTATTGCTGGCGGCCAAACATCCGCTCAAGTTTGTTTTTACTTACTGTTACGGAAACCGGTCTTCCGTGTGGGCAATATTTTATACTTGCATCATTGAGAAGGATATTAACGATTGTTTCAAGTTCAGGCTGGGAATTTTTGTCGTTTGCTTTTATTGCCGCTCTGCAGGAAATATTAGCATAAAGGTTGTCAAGTTTTTCGGGAGTAAGATCGTGCTTGCAATTTATTATTGAATCGGCGATCTCTCCGATAATGCTTTCGGCTTCTTTTGCTTTTACCCAGAAAGGAAGAGATCTTACGAGCACTGTTCCCCTTCCGAAATCATCTACCATAAATCCGAATTTTTCCATTTCTTCAGGGTTTTCAAGAACGGCGGAACACTGTTCATCGCTTAATTTACAGGGTATGGGAGTTATAAGACACTGACAATCGAAAGCGTTTATTCCTTTACGAAGTTTTTCATAAAGGATTCTTTCGTGCGCGGCATGTTTATCCACAAAAACAAGTTCATCCTCTGATTCAAGCAAAATATAGGTCTTAAAAACTTCACCGACATATTTAAGATTTCCAAAAGGAAGAGGATCTGTTTCAAGGTTTCTGGGAAGTTCCGGAACAGGAGCACCCGCCTTTTTTATGGCAGCCATTCCGTCAATAAATTCTTTCGGAATTTCGGTTCCTTCTTCAACAGCTTTATCCGCCGCCTGGCGAAGTTTATATTGCGCGGTATGGGTAACGTCGCCGTCTATCCTATAAGAAATAAGATTATCATTATTTCTTGCTGTTACGTTGTCTGATTCTACAAGTTCAAACTTAACATCTTTATATGTTTTTGGAATAAAATCTGTTTTCGGAGTTTGAGGAAGGGTTGTCTGAATAACAACGTTTTCAAAATGTTCTATCTCTTTTTTATCAGAAATATCGTTCCAGAAAGTTTTATTTACTTTTTTAGATTCTTCAAGAACGGCAGATACGTCTCTTTGGTTAAGTGTAGATTTTACACCGTAATAAACGAGATCGAATATTTCTTTTTCGCTTACAAAACGAACTTCAGTTTTTGCCGGGTGCACGTTGACGTCAACAGTTTCCGGAGGAATTTCAAGATTGAGAACACATCCGGGGAATTTACCTATCATTGAAGAACCCTTGAAAGCTTCTTCAAGAGCTGCCATTGCGGTTCGCGTTTTTACATATCTTCTGTTGACAAAGAAATTCTGAAAAGTTCTGCTGGGTTTTGATGCGGTGGGTTTCGTAATATAACCCGTAAGCTTCATTTTATCGCGTCCAACAGGGCTGTAATTGACTTCTATTGTTTCTTTTGCGAAATCTCTTCCATAAACTGCAGAAATTACTGCAAGCATATCTCCGTTTCCGTAAGTTGAAAGTTTTATTTCTCCGTCACGAATAAAACGGAATTTTACCTCCGGATAAGAAAGAGCCATTTTATCCATAACCTGTGCAACGGCATTTGCTTCCGCAACATCTTTTTTAAGAAATTTCTGTCTTGCGGGAGTATTATAAAACAAATCTCTTACAATAATTGTCGTTCCTTCGGGACATCCTGCTTCCTCAATTTCGGAAGTTCCTTCATCGGTGGCTTCGCATCGAAAACCGGTAGCAGAATCTTTTGTTCTTGTCATTATTTCAACATGGGAAACCGCTGCAACGGATGCGAGAGCTTCTCCGCGGAAACCGAAAGTCATTATTCTGTCAAGATCCCATTCTTCGTGAATTTTGCTTGTTGCATGGCGCAAAAATGCCTTTGGAATATCTTCCGGTTCAATTCCACAGCCGTTATCTGTAACGCGGATAAAGGTGTTTCCGCCGTTCTGAATTTCAACGGTAATGCTGTCAGCGCCGGCATCTATTGAGTTTTCTACAAGTTCTTTGACTACAGAACAAGGTCTGTCAACAACTTCGCCGGCGGCAATAAGTTCGGCAATGTGTTTATCAAGAAGATTTATTTTAGGCATTTTTTCACCACACAGTTTTTTTATTTTACAATGCTTTTAAGTTCATAAAGAAGATTGAGGGCTTCGATTGGAGTAAGAGTTTCAACGTCGGTCTGGCGTATAATTCTTTCGGCATCGCTTGTTATAGCCGCAAAAAGATTTGTTTGTCCCATAAGGTCATCGTTTTGCTGCATACGGGAAATCTTTTCAACCTCTTTACCTTCTTCAAGGGCAGAAAGAATTTCTCTTGCGCGCTTAACAACGCTGTTCGGGATTCCGGCAAGTTTTGCAACTTCTATACCATAGGAATCATCCGCTCCTCCGCTTATGATTCTTCGAAGGAAAGTTATATCGTCGCCGCGTTTTTTAACGGCAACATTATAGTTGCGGATGTTAGGATATGCGTTTTCAAGATCAGTAAGCTCATGATAATGGGTTGCAAAAAGAGTTTTTGCTCCGAGTTTTTTTCTGTCGGCAATATGTTCAAGAACAGCATGAGCAATGCTCATTCCGTCAAAAGTGCTCGTTCCCCTTCCGATTTCATCAAGAATAAGCAGACTTTTGTTCGTTGCATTTTTAAGAATTTCTGCAACTTCGCTCATTTCTACCATAAAAGTGGATTGTCCTGCAGAAAGGTCGTCGGAAGCTCCGACTCTTGTATAAACGCCGTCAACAATACCTATTCTGGCGTGTTTTGCGGGCACAAAACAGCCTATCTGAGCCATTATTGTGATCAATGCGACTTGACGCATATATGTGGATTTACCTGCCATATTAGGGCCGGTAATTACGGCTATCTGATTTTCTCTGTTATCAAGAAGAACATCGTTGGGAACAAAGGGTGCTCCTCGGAGCATCTGTTCAACGACCGGATGTCTGCCTTCGGAAATTTCTATTATATCGCCGAAATCGACAGTAGGTCTGCAATAATTGTTGCGAAGAGAAACTGCCGCAAAAGACTGAAGAACGTCAATTGCCGCAATTGCATTGGCAGTAGTTTGTACCCTTTCAATCTGAGCACCGATTTGAGCACGGATGTTTTCAAATAGTTTTGTTTCAAGCACAAGAATTTTATCATGAGCACCGAGAACCTTTTCTTCAAGCTCTTTGAGCTCCGGAGTTATGTATCTCTCTCCGTTGGCAAGGGTCTGTTTTCTGATATATTCCTGCGGAACAAGTTCGGTATAGGATTTTGAGACCTCAATATAATAACCGAAAACATGGTTGTAACCGATTTTTAGTTTAGGAATACCGGTGCGTTCCTTTTCAGATGTTTCAATAGCGGTTATTTTACTTGTAATATTGGTAGCGATATCGCGAAGTTCATCAAGTTCCGGATTATATCCTTTTGCAATAACGCCGCCGTCTTTAAGAGTTATAGGCGGATCTTCAGTTATTCCAATATCAATAAGATTTTTAATATCTTCAAGAAGATCTATGTTTTCGCGAAGTTCTGCAAGAAGAGGAGCTTTTGTTCCGCTGAGAAGTCCTTTTATTTTAGGAAGTTTTCCGATGCTTGAAGCAAGTGTTTTATACTCTTTCGGGTTTGCGTTGCCAAAGATTATTCTTGTCATCGTTCTTTCAAGGTCATAAATACCCGAAAGTTCCTCCGCAATATCTTCGCAAAGCATGGGATCATTTACGAAAGCTTCGACGGCATAAAGACGCTTATCAATTTTAACCGGGTCAAGAAGCGGTCTGTCGATATAGGAGCGAAGGAGGCGTCTTCCCATTGCTGTGCTCGTTTTATCAAGCACCCAAAGAAGAGTTCCTCTTTTTTCTCTTCCGCGCATTGTTTCAGTAAGTTCAAGGTTTCGTCTTGCTGAAAGATCCAGTTTCATAAAGGCTTTTTCATCATAAAATTTTACGGAAGAAATTCGGCTTACGCCGTTTTTCTGATTTTCATAAAGATAACGAAGAAGCGCTGAAACACAGTTTTCCTGAAATATGTTTTCAAACCCGAGTTCGTTGGGGCTGTGTTTTCCGAAATGCTCATAAATCGTTTTTTCAACAAGTTTTTTGTCATATTCCGAATCGTCGATCTGCTCACCAAGACAGTTGATGCGTTCTTTTATAAAATAACCGGCTTCGCGACAGTCGAGAAAATTATCGTTAAAAAGAATTTCGCAGGGTTTATATCTGCTTATTTCCTCGATTATTCTGTTGTCAAGCTCTTTGGAATCCTTCGCGCTTGTACATTTAAGTTCGCCGGTCGTAACATCGCAAAAACAAATTCCAAAGGAATTTCCTTCAACAAAAATGCTTGCAATATAGTTGTTCGAACTTTCTTCAAGCATTGCGTTTTCAACAACGGTTCCCGGAGTTATAACACGGATTACATCGCGTTTTACAATTCCTTTTGCCGTTGCGGGGTTTTCCATTTGTTCACAGATTGCAACTTTATAACCTTTTTTGATAAGTCTGGCAACATAGGATTCATAACTGTGATATGGAATTCCGCACATAGGTGCACGTTCTTCCTGGCCGCAGTCTTTTCCTGTGAGGGTAAGTTCAAGTTCTCTGGATGCTATTTTTGCATCATCAAAAAACATTTCATAGAAGTCGCCGAGACGGAAAAACAGTATGGCGTCTTTATTATTCTCTTTTATTTCAAAATACTGTTTCATCATCGGCGAAAGTTCTGCCAAAAAACACAC
>JAZQBJ010000213.1:0-6986 GCA_045545715.1 Oscillospiraceae bacterium | reverse complement strand
ATACAAAATTGATAAATATGCTCTCAGCATATTTGATTTTTCGAAAAAAGTGTTGTAAAATAAAATCGTATTTATATACTTAAATTTAATATTAAAGGTTTGTTGCAAAAGATCTTTATGTATATTGGAAAGAAAGCTTCTTTCAAAAGCCGGATTTCCGAAAAAAATTTTTTTGGAAAGGGATGTTTAAATGAAAAATTCTCTGTTTAAACGCCTTGTGGCAATGCTTCTTTGCCTGACAATGGTTTTCGGCTCCGTACCGGTAACCTTTGCGGCAGAAACGGACGGCGGATATAACCAGATCGCCGACCCAAGTACCATCAACGATTGGAAAAACTTCTTTGGCGAAAATAAAGGCACCGAAAATGCCGGCCTTGTATGGACTGATAAATCTGTTCTTATAAACGAGCAGGTATCGGCTCTCGGAAGTGTTTCCGCTTCGGAAAACAATTTCCTCGTTGCGCTTTCCGCAATGGCCTCCAACAAGGAGATCGTAGGCTATTCCGCAATTCCGACCGATACTGTTTTTATCCTTGACCTTTCCCAGTCCATGGATAACGGCCAGTATGTTCCTTCAATGGTCGGTGCGGCAAACGCTGCCATCGATGAGCTTCTCAAGCTCAATAAACACAACCGCATCAGCGTAATCGTTTATTCCGGAAGATCCACCACCGGAACTTCCAACCTTGAGCATGCGACAGTTCTTCTTCCCCTTGAAAGATATACCGCAACCGACGGCAAATATATCAGATATACCGGAAGCAGCGGCGATACCACCGTAAGCATCGGAACGAATGTTAGATATGAGGACACAAAACTCGGAAAGGTCGAAGACGCTTCAAAACAGACCATCGGCGGAACCTATATCCAGAGCGGTCTTTATCTTGCATATCAGCAGTTTGAAGACGTTTATGAAAAAGGCGATACTGTAATAGACAGCGAACTTATCCAGGGCGGCACCACAAGAATGCCGATCATCACCCTTATGTCCGACGGACGCCCCACCGTTGCATCCACTTATTACGATGACATCAGCAAGAATGTTGTTACCCAGCAAGTCGGAGGCGGTCAGGGCGGAAACCGTCCCGGCGGCGGAAATAACCAGCAGACCGTTACCTATACCGGCGTTTCCACCCACGGAGACGGAAGCGGCAACGGAAACAACACCCTTACCTTCCTTACCCAGCTTACCGCTGCTCATCTTAAAGCAAGCGTTGAAGAATGGTATGGAACCGACGTTAAATTCTATTCCCTTTGGCTTAAAGACGAAAACGACAACTCCGCAAACGGAACCCTTCAGCCTTCCACCTCCAACGGAACACTCGATACATGGTGGAAAAACTTCCTTAACGCAGGAAAAGGAAACGTTGTGACCTTTACCGAAGGAAGCGGCAACAACAAGGTCGAATTCAGAGTTACCCGCGACGGCGTTATTCCGCAGGTCAAAACCGGCACCGCAAACTATGAAGCAGCATGGCTTGCACAGCAGAACTATGTTGACCGCACTTTTACCGCTGACGACAGAGAAGGACTTATTTCCGCATTCGGCGATATCGTAAATGAAATCATCATCCAGTCCAGATATTACCCCACCCTTGTTGACGGCGGCGACCACAACACCGACGGTTACATCACCATCGAAGATCCCATCGGTGAATATATGGAAGTCAAACAGATCGAAGGTATCATGCTTGCGGTTGAAAACGGAGACAGCGTGGAAGACGTTTTCTTTACCGGAAAAGCTCTTATCGATCACATGATGAGCAATGATTTCGGCAACAGTTCCACCTATACCGAAAACGGCTGGGAACTTATCAGAGCGATTCAGCAGCGCCTTGGCGTCAACGAATCCACCGCAATCGCTCTTGCGCAGCAGGCATGGCGTACCGGCCAGCTTGGCGTTAAAAACGGAGTTTACAGCAACTATATCGGCTGGTACTGCGATGACAACAGAAATTATAAAGGTTTCTGGCAGGAAAGCCACGACACCAACGACGCTCCCGCCGGAGCAACCAAATACGTAAAATCCTACGGATTTTTCGGCGAACTCGGCGATTCCCAGAAGGAAAACAACCTTTACGGAACCCAGATGCTCTATATTGTTGTTCACGTTGCGACCGACCTTGATGACGGCGACCAGATGGTAACTCTTTCTGTTCCCGCATCTCTTGTTCCGGTTCTTACCTATTCCGTAACCGTTGATTCCGACAGCCTTGCAAGCGCGGAAAACGCAAGCGTTGAGATAAAAGGCGCACCCGGCCCCATCAGACTTCTCTTCGAAGTCGGCCTTCGTGATGAAATCAACGAAATCACCGTTGCAGAAGCAGTCAAAGGACATCACCACCACACAGACAGCCAAGGAAACTATGTTTTCTATACAAACCGTTGGGGCGATGACGATAACTTCGATCCTACCAATGCATCTATTGTTGATAAGGCAAAAGTTGCCGCAACGACCCATTATCAGCCTTCTCTTACCAACGACAGATATTATTACACCGAAAACGCCGGTGTTTATGTAAAAAATGGCGACAGCTATGTTAAATATTCCGGAGCAAAACCCGAAACCGGAGAATTCTATCACCTCATTTATCATTTCGATAACAGTGATGAGAACGGAATAAAAGAAGTTTACGAGGTAATCAACAGCGAAACTCTTAAAGCAGCAGAATCCAACGGCGACGGAACCTGGTATATCCCCAAAGGCACCCCTTACCGCGCACTTCTTACCGAATACAGCCTTTATAAGATAGAAAACAAAACCGGAACTCTTCCTTATGTTGACGACATGTATATCTATGGAAGAGAAGTCAGCGAAGAAAATGACAACACCGTTTATGAAGCATATATCTTCAACGGAAACAACGGTAAAATGACCATGGCTCCCGCCCAGGGAATCAAGCTTACCAAAGTTATCGACGTTGTTGAGCCGAACACCGATACAAGCTTTACCTTCAGAGTTGCGTTTACCGATGCAAACGAAGCTGTTATCGGAGCAGGCCAAAACATCAGTTATTCCTATGACGGATATAATATCCAGACAGCAGCAATCGGAAACGACGGATATGTTGAAATCGCTCTTGATGCAAACAAATCCGTTTATATCATCAATCCCCCCGCAGATGCAACGCGATATATCGTTACCGAAGTTCCTGATACAGATGGCGAAGACTATGTTCCTGTTTATAAAGATAACGCAGGAATCGTTTACAGTATCAGCGGCGATCTTACAAACGGAATTGTTCCGGTTGAATTTGAAAACGGCCCGAAGGAACCCGGCCACCTTATCATCAGCAAAATCGTAGAACACCCCTTCGGCGCGGATTACACCATTCCGGCAAACAAAACTTTTGAAGTAAAAGTTGAATTTACTGTTCCACAGAATAAAGAACTTGGTACTGTTGTTGTAAATGGTCTTGCGCAGAACGAAAACGCAACTTGGAAAGGTAATTCTGTAAGCTTTAAAATCAGACACGGACAGAGCGTTTCCATAACCGGAATTACTGACGGTGTTGGATATGAAGTAACCGAAACCGAAGTTGAGAATGACGGATTCGAACTCAATGGCGACCTTTCCACCGGACTTACCGGAACAATCAAATCCGATGCAACCTCTTCCGCTGTTCTTGTCAACGAATATACTCCTAACCCCGTAACCGGCGCGGACATTGAAATTGTCGGCAAAAAGATTCTTGTCGGACGTGACTGGCTTCCGAACGACAGCTTTACTTTCGCTCTCAGCCAGTGGAACGGAACTGAATTTGTTGTCAAACCCGTTGAAGCAGGTTCCACCAAAAACGTTGCAACTTATGGAAATCATAATTTCACCCTTAACACCGCAATGGACGGCGTAACCTTTGACAGGGTCGGAGAATATTATTTCTGGGTCACCGAAGTTCAGGATACTCTTGGCGGCGTAACTTATGACAGCACCTTCCGTCTTTTCACCGTAAAAATAACCGATACCGATATGGACGGTAAGCTTGAGATCGGCGAGGTTACCAGCAGCGACTCAAGGGTCGGTATTACCAAGAGTGATGAAAGCAAGAAATGGGTAGTTGATGTTGACTTCACCAACACCTATGCTCCCGCAGGAAGCGCCGAAGCCGAAGTTCTTATCCGCAAACAGATCGAAAAGGCAGCCGGTGTAAGCGCAAGCCTTGCAGGATTCCAGTTCGCAGTTTATGACGAGGCAGGAAACCCCGTTGGTTCTCCTTATACCACCGATGAAAGCGGCTTTGCCGAAATCAAACTTGTTTATGGCCCCGACAGCCTTAACAAGAACGAAACCACCGGTTATTATGATTCCGTAACTTATACCTACCACGTCAAAGAAGTTACTCCCGACGTGGCAAACAGAGTTGACGGTATGATCTATACCACCGACTATGCGGAACTTGAAGTTACTATTTCCGACGACAAAAACGGCGGAATCATCGCAGAAACATCTTACAGCTTTGTTGATGATAATAACGACAACGTAATCGATGTTAAAGAGGGCGACATTGAAATTGTTGAAGGAACAACAAGAAAAGGATTTGTTTTCACCAACAAGCTCGACCTCGACACAACGGAAGTTGTTCTTCACGGCGAAAAATTCCTTGAAGGCAGAAACTTCATTTATGATGGTAACTTTATAAGCCAAGAGTTCGCCTTTGAACTTTATCAGACAGGCAGCGATTTCAAAGTTGTAGGAGAACCTCTCCAGAGAGTAAATCATCTTGCGGTTTCCGAAATCAATGCAAGCCACGCAAAATTTGTTTTTGCTCCGCTTTATTTCGGAGATAAAAACGTAGGCGAAAATTACTACTTTGTTGTTAAGGAAAAAGCCGGAACCCTCGGCGGAATCACTTACAGCAATGCTGAATATCACATCACCGTTTCTGTAACCCAGGAAGAAGGCGCTGTTAAAGCGGCTGTTTCCTCCATCGAAGTTGTTGACGGAACAGCAACCGCAGATGGAGACAATGTTCTCTCCTTCACCAACGTCTATACCGTATCCGGAAAAACAGAAGCTTTCATTGTAGCAGATAAGAATCTTACCGGAAGAGTTCTTCTGGACGGCGAATTCGAAATGCTGATTATCAATGAGGCAGGCGAAACCGTTAAAACCGTCAAAAACGAAGGCACTTTGTTCGAAGAAAGACTTGAATTTGACGCAGCAGGCGAATATAAATTCACCGTAAAAGAAAAAGCCGGAAATCTCGGCGGAGTCACCTATGACAGCGCCGAATATGACGTTACCGTAGTCGTTGCTGACAACGGATACGGCGAACTTGTTGCGGACGTTGTTTATGAAGACGGCGAGATCGTTTTCAACAACACTTATTCTGCGGAATCCGCAAAAGTAACCGTTAAAGGTACAAAAGTTCTTGAAGGAAAAGACCTTGCGGACGGACAGTTCAAGTTCAACCTTTATCCCACCAATGAAAACTTCACCGTTGCGGAAGGTACAGCACCCATTACCGCAACCAACACAAACGGCGAATTCGGATTCAACTTCACTTTCAATGAACCGGGCGATTATTACTACGTAGTATATGAGGACGCTTCCGAACCCATCGAAAACATCGATTATGACGAAAGCGAACATCAGATCCACATCCATGTTTTCGATAACTATGAAGGAAAACTCGAGAGCATTGTTAAGGTTAACGGAACCGAAAACGGAAAAGTAACCTTTACCAACATCTATGACGAGCCCGAAAAACCGCAGGAACCCGAAAAACCGGAAAAACCTGCTCCCACCACAAAACTTACCGTTGAAAAAGTTTGGGACGATAAAAACGATAAAGAGGGCGAAAGACCCGATTCCGTAACCCTTGTTCTTTATTCCGACGGAGTAAGAATCGACCACGTTGTTCTTGATGAAGAAAGCGATTGGACTTATACTTTCACAAATCTTCCTGTTTATAATGAAAACGGAAGGAGAGTAAGATACACCGTTGCCGAAGAAAACGTTCCGAAAAACTATTCCGTAAGCTATAATACAACATGGCTTGGAAAAGTTATCGTAACAAACACTTACGGCGAAGAACTGAACCCCGATACCGGTGCTCCGGGACTTGATTGGTAAAACAAAACAAAAAAGGCGCTTCCGAAAGGAAGCGCCTTTTTGATATGCTTTTTTAAAATTCGTCCTTAGCTTTGGGAAGGCTCCAGCGGAATTTTGCAGCAAGAAGCCGAAGGATCATAACTGTTCCGGCTCCGCCGATAAGTGCCGCACCCTGGCCGATGGATTTCCAGAGAATTATGCACACTGCCGCGCCGACAAGCGAAGCAGTTGCATAAAAATGCTTTACAAAAATATAAGGGGTGTTTCCGGCAAGAAAATCTCGCATAACGCCGCCGCCGATTCCGGTTATCATTCCCACAAAGATAAGAAGAAAAACGCTTCTGTGGCCGGAAAGATAGGCTGTTTCAACACCTATGGCAGTGAAAATTCCAAGACCGATGGAATCCATCAAAAGCATGGTCTTGTCATAAAAGCGGCGGTTTTTAAAAAGAAAACGCCGGACGGAAGGAAGAAAAATGATTATTGAAACGGCAATGGAAACAAGGGCATAAATCGGGTTTCGGAAGGTTGCCGGGGGAACAAGCCCGAGAACAAGATCCCGGATAACGCCGCCGCCGACAGCGGTTATAAGACCGAGAACGCATACGCCGAAGATGTCCATTTTTTTCGAAATTCCAACCGTTGCCCCGGAAGAAGCAAAAGCAACCGTTCCGATAATTTCAAAAATCAAAATAAGTTTTTCAGACAATAAAAAACCGCCTTTCAGCTGGAATATGGTTTGATTATAACAGAACGGCGCATCTGTTGCAAACAAAAAAAGCACCTTTTGTGCACCGCACCAAATTGTGCGGACAGCACAAAAAAAGCACATTATGGCAGAGAAATAAAAAATTCAAGCAAGGAACTGACTTCTCTTTTCGAGGGGAGTCAGTTTTGTTTTAAGCTGAATACGCTGATGATTGTAGAAATA
>JAZQBJ010000212.1:0-3658 GCA_045545715.1 Oscillospiraceae bacterium | reverse complement strand
CAATTTTAAATAGAGGAGGAAGATCTATGTGTGAACGATACTATATAAACACCGAACTTCGAATTCTTTCAAGAAACATCTCCAACTATTTCATAAACTACGGAAACCGCAAAAAAATCGATAGGATGACAGGCTCCGGAGCATGGATTATCGCGTATATTGCGGAAAACTATGACAGAGATGTTTTTCAGCGGGATCTTGAAAAGGAATTTGATATAACCCGTTCCACCGCCTCAAAAAACGTGGATCTTCTTGTTGAAAACGGTTTTATAACAAGAGAACCGGTGGATTATGACGCCCGACTTAAAAAGCTTGTTCTTACCGAAAAAGCAGGCGAAGTTTTTAAAATAATGCGGAACGACCGCGCTACCCTTGAAGCCCAGATGCTTCGCGGATTTTCTGATGAAGAAAAAAAGCAGCTTCGCGGTTTTCTTAAAAGACTTTCATCAAACCTTGAAACGGGGGAGGAAATTTAATGATAAAGCGCCTTGCAAAATGTATAAGGGAATATAAGCTTCCGTCTTTTCTTTCGGCTCTTTTTGTAAGCCTTGAAGTTGTAATGGAAGTTCTTATTCCTTTTGAAATGGCCGATATGCTGGACCTTGGAATATACGCCGGCGACATGGATTTTGTTCTTAAAAGCGGAATAAAACTTGTTGTCTATGCATGTCTTGTAATTCTTTTCGGAAACCTTGCGGGAAGAGCCGCTTCAACCGCCGCATGCGGTTTCGGAAAAAACTTAAGACATGATATGTATTATAATATCCAGAATTTTTCGTTTTCAAACATAGATAAATTTTCCACCTCGAGCCTTATAACAAGAATGACCACCGACGTTCAGAACGTTCAGCAGGCATATCTTATGCTTGTAAGAACCGCTTTCCGTTCTCCGATCATGATGGTTTTTTCGACTGTTTTTGCCTTCAGAATTTATCCGAAACTTGCGATGGTTTTCATAGCCTGCCTCCCGATACTTATGGGCGGACTTTATATCATAATGACAAAGACCCACCCGATTTTCAAAAGGGTTTTCAAAACCTATGACCGGCTTAACAGAACCGTTCAGGAAAACCTCCGTGGAATCCGCGTTGTAAAATCCTTTATCCGCGAAGACCACGAAGCTGAAAAATTTGACGGAACTTCCGAATCCATCCGCAGGGATTTCACCCATGCGGAAAAGAACATCGCCTGGAACGCACCTCTTATGCAGGGCTGCTCCTATACCTGTATGCTGCTTGTTTCGTGGCTTGGAGCCCAGGCCATAATTGCTTCCGGAAACAACCCGGATCTCGGTCTTACAACCGGTATGCTCATGAGCCTTATCACCTATTCCATGCAGATCCTAATGAGCGTTATGATGCTTTCTTTCATATTCGTTATGATCATAATTTCCCGCGAAAGCGCCGAGCGAATCTGCGAAGTTCTTGACGAAGAAAGCACGATAAAAAATAATGAGCACCCGGTTTTTGAGGTACCGGACGGAAGCATTAAGTTTGAGCACGTAACTTTCCGTTATTCGGACAAAGCTGAGAAAAACGTGCTTGATGACATTTGTATCGACATAAAATCCGGTGAAACCATCGGTATAATCGGCGGAACCGGTTCTTCAAAATCCACTTTTGTTCAGATGATTCCGCGCCTTTATGACGTGACCGAAGGAACCGTGCTCGTCGGCGGAAACGATGTCAGGGATTATGACCTTGAAACTCTCCGCGACAGCGTTGCGATGGTTCTTCAAAAGAACGTCCTTTTCTCCGGAACGGTTCGGGAAAACCTTCTTTGGGGAAATGAGCACGCGACACAGGAAGAAATCGAGCACGCCTGCGACCTTGCCCAGGCCTCTCCGTTTATAAACGAAATGTCCGAAAAATATGACACCTATATCGAACAGGGCGGCGCAAATGTTTCCGGCGGACAGAAACAGCGCCTTTGTATCGCAAGAGCGCTTCTTAAAAAACCCAAGGTGCTTATTCTTGATGACTCCACCAGCGCGGTCGATACAAAAACCGACGCCCTTATCCGCAAGGCTTTTGCGGAAGAAATTCCCGATACAACAAAGATAATAATCGCCCAGCGAATCGCTTCCGTTATGGATGCGGATAAAATCATAATTCTTGATGCCGGAAAAATCGTTGCCATGGGAACCCACGAAGAACTTATGGCCGGAAGCGAAATTTACCGCGAAACCTATGAATCCCAGATGAAAGGAGGACTTTCTGATGAATGATAAAAAAATTCCTGCAAAAAAGCCCTCTCTTGATATGGTGACCATAAAAAGGCTTCTTTCCTACTTTAAAAACTACCGTTTTTCGATGGTTTTTGTTTTCCTTTGCATAATCCTTTCGACCGCAGCAAGCGTAGCTTCTTCTCTTTTCATAAAAACTCTTATCGATGATTATATCGCACCGCTTGTCGGGGTACAAAATCCGGATTTTTCCGCGCTTATCGCGGCGCTTTTCGGAATGGCGGCACTTTATGTGACAGGAATCCTTTCCTCGCTTTTTTATAACCGCACCATGGCGAAAGTTTCCCAGAACATTCTTAAAGATATCCGTTCTTCGATGTTCCGCCATATGCAGCGCCTTCCGATAAAATATTTTGACACCCACAGCCACGGCGACGTTATGAGCTATTATACCAACGATGCGGACGCTCTTCGCCAGATGCTTTCCCAAAGCATCCCGCAGGTGATCCAGTCGCTTCTTTCGATAACATTTGTTTTTGTTTCAATGCTTATCCAAAGCGTATGGCTCACGGTGATCGTTCTTATCTTCACTTTCTTCATGATGAAGCTTCTCGGAAAGATAACCGGAAAATCCGGACGCTATTTTATGCAGGCACAGCGTTCCATCGCCGGAATGAACGGTTATATCGAAGAGATGATAAACGGCCAGAAAGTTGTCAAGGTTTTTAACCACGAAGACAAAGCAAAGGAAGCTTTTGACGGAAAGAACACCGATCTTTGCGACAACGCCACCAACGCAAACAAACTTGCAAACACCCTTATGCCGCTTATGAACGGTCTTGGATATTTCCTTTATGTTATCATCGCAATAATCGGCGGATACCTTGCTCTTTCCGGACTTCCGAACCTTACTCTTTTAGGAATGAGCACTCTTACCCTCGGTACCATCGCTTCGTTCCTTCAGCTTTCAAGAAGCTTCTGCCAGCCGATAGGCAACGTTTCCAACCAGATAAACGCCGTTATTATGGCAGTTGCCGGTGCAAGAAGAATTTTTGAATTTATCGACGAACCCATTGAGGAAAACAACGGCAAGGTCACCCTTGTCAACATGACAAAGAAAAACGGAACCATCGAAGAAACCGAAGAAAGAACCGAACAGTGGGCATGGAAGATCCCCAAAGAGGACGGAACTTTTGAATACCGGGAGCTTATGGGCGGAGTTCGGCTTGAAAACGTCGACTTTTCCTATGAAGAAGGAAAACGCGTTCTCCACGACGTTTCTTTCTATGCGGAACCGGGCCAGAAAGTTGCCCTTGTCGGCGCAACCGGCGCGGGAAAAACCACCATTACAAATCTTATCAACTATTTTTATGATATTGAAAACGGCACAATAACTTATGACGGAATCAATATCCGCGACATAAACAAAGATGATCTTCGCCGTTCCATGGGCGTTGTTCTCCAGGACGTAAA
>JAZQBJ010000211.1:0-2369 GCA_045545715.1 Oscillospiraceae bacterium | reverse complement strand
CCTTCTGCCTATCGGGAGATAAATGTCCAGGCTCCGGCGGAGCAAATCCCGGTTTATATTGATATCGAACCGGAAAAACCAACGGAAATCCCGGCCGCAAAACCCAATAAAACCGAAATCTCCTCCGCAGAAATATTTTTTGCGGTATGGGTTTTCGGCGGAATTTCCTGCATCGGATATTTTTCCGCAAAGCATATCTATTCCGTAAGGAAAATCATGAAAAACGCCCTGCCTTTTGATGAACTTCCGGCGGATTTTCCCCTTGGAAAAATCCCGGTTTATCAAAGCGAAAAAATAAGCTCTCCCCTCAGCTTCGGATTTTTTCGCCCGGTGATAGTTATTCCGAAAGGCACTTCTTCCGGGCAGCTTTCTTTTGTTCTTCTGCATGAACAGACTCATATCAAA
Organism: Oscillospiraceae bacterium; assembly: GCA_045545715.1. Lineage (GTDB taxonomy): Bacteria > Bacillota > Clostridia > Oscillospirales > Ruminococcaceae > UMGS1668. The sequence continues at coordinate 1,964 of JAZQBJ010000211.1, read as the reverse complement.
AACCGCGACGCAGTTTTAAAACTCATCGGAATTCTTGCTCTTTCCGTGAACTGGTTCAATCCCTTTGCATGGATCGCGGTAAAATATCTCGACCGGGATCTGGAAAGATTTTGCGACGAAAAAGTTCTTTCCGCCTTTGGAACGGAAAGATCCGCCGACTATGCAAACACGATACTGGATTTTGCGGAAAAAGAGAGCCTTTCCCTTAGTTTTTTCAGCGCCGCGCCGCTTAGTGAAAGAATCGTGTCCATTATGAAAAACAAAAACAAAAAATCCCATCCTTTTGCGGTACTCTGCCTTTTCGCGGCGGTCATCATCACCATGAGCGCCTGCGGAACTGTTCCGAAGGAACCGGATGACAATTCTGCTCCTGCGGAAACCACCGTTTTTAATTTGGAAATGTCTTTTGCCGGACTTGAACACGGCGACACCAAATTTCTTGAAGATACTGTTGAAGTAATGACCGACAACGTTGTTTTTGAGTATCAGCTCACCTATGCGAGCCCTACAATAACCTTGGAAGTCGGGCTTCTTTCCGATGACGGAACCGAATACTCCGCGGCTGTTGCTGACGGAAACGGCGAAGGCAAAATCAAAAATATCCCTGCCGGAACATATCGGCTTTTCATCCGCAACACAGGCTGCATCGATCTTCCCGAAGGAAAAACCGTCGAAGGCGGCGCAGTTGTCGGAAAAATCATTTCTCTTGCTGTTGAAATTGAAAATATCGTAGATTATCTTAAACAAGCCGAAGAAAAAACACGTGCAAGCAGTATTTTTGTAGATACTGAAAGTGGTAATCTGGTTGCTGTTGTACCTATCAACAATAGCCTTTATTATCCTTTCGACGGCAATGATATTGAAAAGATTGTTATAAAAGACCTCGGCATACCAACTGATTCTTCTTTTGAAATAACCTGCATCAAAAGCCACGACAACTCCATCTGTGCGAACAGATATGACAAACTTGTAAATGCCGGACTTGAAATCAAAAATGAGAACGGCACCATTACAATTTCCGTCAACGAACCTTTCGGATATCCAGATGAGGACTTTGGCATTGATATTTTTGCCGACCTCGAAAACATAGAGGTCATTTCCGAAGTGCAACCGATAAATTATTTCGGTGTTCCCAATTCTGCTGAAAATTCCGAAAAAATACACTTTTCAGACATTCCGTACATAGCAGATAAAACTCCGGTGGAAATAAGGGACAAAAACAACCGCGAAGAAGCCAAGAAATCAACCATATCCTTCCTCTGGCCATGCGAAGAGAAATTTATCTCTTCCGATGCGGAAAATTACGAAACCCATCCCGGAATCGACATCGGAAACAAGGCGGGTTCCGCAATCTATGCCGCCGCGGACGGAGAAGTGTTTTTTGTCGATAATACTTTTCCCGGTTTCGGAAAATCCATTGCCATAGACCACGGCGACTCTTTTTCCACTTTCTACGGCAGCTGTTCCGAAATATACGTTGAACAGTTCGATAAAGTAAAAGCCGGCGACCTTATTGCCATGACCGGTTCCACCGAAGATACCGGTGAACCGCATCTGCATTTTGAACTGCGCAAGAGCAAGACCCAACTCAATCCCATCGAATTTCTTCCTGCTCCCGACACTTCTTACTTACAGTCTTTGATAAAAGAAGGGATCGAACTGGGAATCGAATTTATCCGTCCGGTGGACGGAGGTTACGTTTGCTGTGAACTTTGGGGATACCAGGGTCATACCGGCACCGATTATATGCCGAAAGGCGGCCACGGAAGCAATATCTATGCCGTAGCTGACGGCACTGTTGTTGTATCCAGCCGCGGGAACAGCGGATTTGGAAATCATATGGTCATCCACCACGGAAACGGAATCCAGACGCTCTATGCCCATTGCGCCGACCTTTTTGTCGAGGTCGGTGACGAAGTAAAAGCCGGCGACGTAATCGCATCCGTGGGTTCCACAGGAAATTC
>JAZQBJ010000210.1:0-1826 GCA_045545715.1 Oscillospiraceae bacterium | reverse complement strand
GCCTCTTTTACGCCATAAGCGACGCGGCGGAGGTTGATGAGGTTGAGAGGAGAAACGTTATCGCTGGTTGCAGAACCGCCAACAGCACCGCATCCAAGAGTGAGTGCAGGCATAAGGTTGGTGGTTGCGCCTACGCCGCCCTGTGCGGAAGAAGTGTTAACGAGAATACGGGAAACGGGTTTCTTGAGTGCAAATTCACGGATGACGTTTTCGTCATTGGTGTGCATTGCAAGAGAGTGACCGATACCGATAAACTCAAGAAGCTGGATGCAGCGTTCGCAGCATGCCTGCCAATCTTCTTCGAAATAAAGAGCAAGGCAAGGAGAAAGTTTCTCGATGGAGAAAGGATATTCGTCGCCGACGCCTTTTTCGCAATAGCAAAGAACTCTGGTATCTGCAGGAACATCAAGACCTGCCATAGCAGCGATCTTGGTTGCAGGACGGCCAACGATAGCGGGGTTAACGCTGCCGGGACGTCTGGTGAAGATTTTGCAGAGTTTTGCGTATTCTTCGTCGTTCATGATGTAGCCTTTTTCAGCTTTAACAGCTTCAAGGACCTGATCTTTGATGCAGTTCTCTGCAACGATGGACTGTTCAGAAGCGCAAATTACGCCGTTATCGAAAGTTTTGGAAGCAAAGATTCTCTTAACAGCAAGTTTTACGTCTGCAGTGTGATCGATGAATGCAGGAACGTTACCAGCGCCTACACCAAGTGCAGGAACACCGGAGGAATATGCAGCTTTTACCATTTCAGGGCCGCCGGTTGCAAGAATCATGTTAACGCCAGCGTTAGTCATGAGTTCATGGGTTCCGGACATGCTGAGAGTGGTAAGGCACTGGAACATATTTGCAGGTGCGCCAGCTTTTTCAGCAGCTTCGCAAAGGATTTCGCAAGTTTTTGCGATGCAGTTCTTTGCAGAAGGATGGGGGCTGAAAACAACGGGGTTAGCAGCTTTCATACAAATCATGGATTTGTAGATAGCAGTGGAAGTAGGGTTAGTGCAGGGAACGATACCGCAGACTACACCTACAGGTACAGCGACTTCGAACATCTTCTGCTCAGGATATTCAGCAACGATGCCGACAGTTTTCATGTCTTTGATTGCTTCATATACAGCTTTTGCAGCGAGAGTGTTCTTAATAATTTTGTCTTCATATTTACCCATGCTGGTTTCTTCAACTGCCATTTTGGCAAGTTCTTCACGATGAGCATAGGCAGCTTCAGACATAGCTTTGACAATTTTGTCTATCTGCTCCTGACTAAGAAGCTTTGCGGCTTCAAAAGCAACACGTGCTTTTTTAATCATGTCGCGGGCTTCCTGCACAGAAAGCAAATCTCTATCTTGCAGCATATATTATTGCTCCTTTAGTTATTTTTTCTGTGCTTTCAGAATCGCCTCTACGAGCGGATCCTTTTTCGCGTCTCTGATTTCGATCTTGGTAAGACCGATATCGGGAATTTCACGAGCAAGTTTTCTCAGGTCAGTAGTTTTCATACTTCTGAGAGCTTCCTCGGTATATCCGATATTATCAGTTGCACTTTCCGGGACGGATTTCGGTTCTTCGGGCTTTGCGGCCGGTTCCGATTTCACAGGAGTCTTAGCAGGGAATTCACGTTTGTGAATACCGGTTCCGCGGCGTCTACCGGCGGGGTGTTCCTTGTAGGAAGCAATAATAGAAGTACTTCCTGCGGGCCTCGGGATTACGTGGGAAGAAATGACCTTGCCAACTCTATCTGCGGCAATTTCACCGGCAGAAATTGCTGCTTTGGTTGCACCGACATCGCCGGTTACAAAAAAGCAAACAAGTCCGCCCTGAACATATTT
>JAZQBJ010000209.1:0-15726 GCA_045545715.1 Oscillospiraceae bacterium | reverse complement strand
AACGACATGGCTACGATCCGACTTGCCGTTAAAAGCCGGATCGGCATATCTTTCTGCTTTTTTACCTGCGGTTATTTTCGCCCTTGCGGAAGAAAAGCCGAAAGCATCCGAAAGATCGTTTCTATAAACGATTTTTGTTTCATCGGTTACAAAAAAACCCGTTTCTTTCCCGTTATCATCAAGAACAACGATAAAAACGTCACCGGACGTATATGTCCAGGTTATGCCTTCAAAAGTTTTTCCGTTTATTCCGGAAACGAGGAGAGCAACCATCAGAACAAAAAGAATTATTTTGGAATATTTTTTCATGTAATCTCCTCCCTTCAAAATAATAGTGCTGAAAATTTGGATTTTTGTTGCAAAAAAGGGCGGAAATTTTTTCCGCCCTTTTAATTTCATTATTGTTTATACATACTGGGATAAGCCGGTTCAAGAACCGTTCCGCCGATGTAATCATCATAAAGGGTTGCGAGAACATCTTTGAGAATTTCGAAGGAACGGCGGCTTCCGATTCCGATAACATCTATATCGGCATTATAGACTTTATCGCCTTTTACTGCGGATTTTTTCTTATAGAGGTCGCTGGTTTCAAGGTCGATAAGGTGGAGATCGCTATTGAGGAAAATAACCTCCGGATCAAAATCCTTCCAGTTTTCTTCCGGGAAAGTATAACCGGAATAAGTTTCTGCGGCATTTTTTATTCCCACAGCGGAAAGGATCTCATGTTCCATCGTATCGCCGGTTATCATCATATAATCGAGAGCGCGGATAAACGCGGCGGTTTTCTGCTCACCGGAATATGCTATTGCGGCAAGTGCGGAATCATATTCCGCAACGTAATTTTCTCCGAAAGGAACGCCGTCAACGGCGCCTTTGAAGAAAAGGGCTATCTCCTTATAAAGAGCGCGGAGTTCATCAAGGCTTTCCGGCGCTTCGATATTAATGACCGTTATATTCATCTGCTGGAGTTCGATGAGTATACTTTCTTCATAAGCGGAAAAAGTGAGGATATATTCCGGAGAAGTTTCCTTTATTTTTTCCATATCCGGAAGGCGGACGGAACCTATGGAAGGATATGTGAAAGCTCCGGCGAAACCGCTGTATTCCGAAACGGCAACAACTTTTTCCATAATATCCATATCATAAATATATTCCGCAAGAGCGGGCGAAGCAACGGCAACCTTTTCCGGAGCCTTTTCGATTTCGGTACCAAAGGCAGTTACAGGCCAGTTGGGGTCAACGGGTTCGATAACTTCCGGAGTTTCGATGACCGGAGGTTCGTCCGGTTCGTCTTCGGTGAAGAACGGAAGGTTTTCTATAAATTCACAGCCGGAAAAGGAAAGAAGCATTATTCCGGCAAGGAAAAACGAAAGAAACTTTTTTATATTCAAAATATATACCTCCGAAAATCGGGAATTTTCGATATTTTTCTTACATTATATTATAATAAAAGCTTTTCTTTGTCAATTTTCTCAAACAAGTTTTCCAAAACAGAATAAAAGAATATTGATTTGCGGAAGATTATGTTATAAACTTGTATTTGTTATAATATACCCTTTAAGGAGGAAGTTAAAAATGTTCCCCATAAGCATGATAACCGGCGACCCTCTCTGGAATTCCCTTCCCGCCGCAAAAATAATAAATTATCCCCTTGAAAAAGCGGATTATAAGCCCTATGCCCAGGCAAGGCTTTGTATTTCCAACGATGATTTTTATATCCAGCTCCTTGCTTTTGAAGTTGCGCCGGAGGAAAAAAGCGTTGTAGGTGCGGCAATTGCCCCTTTCCCCGAAGAGGACTGCGGAAAGCGCTATTTCTGGCTTTCCACCAACCGCGGAGGAGTTTTGGTCTGCAAATTCATTGACGAAACCACCGGAAACGAAACCGATATTTCCAAAAACGTTTCCGTAAGAATCTTTTCCGGCGAAGACGAACAGGGAGTTTACTGGTGCGTCAATTTTACCCTTCCCCTTTCCCTTGTTGAAAAACTTTTCGGAAAAAGCTATCTTGTTCCCGGCGACAAAATGAAAGGAAATTTCTATAAACTTTGCGACGGAGAAAGACCCCATTACGGAAGTTTTTATCCGGCGGATTTTACCGATATCAATCCCCTTGGAAGCCGTTATTTCGGTGATTTTGAGCTTGCACTTTATTGATTGGAGGAAAGACAATGCCGAGATTTTTTGTTGAAAGCGTTGAAAACGATTTTATTGAAATTACCGGCGATGACGCCCGTCATATCGCTCTTTCCCTTCGGATGAAAAACGGCGAACATCTTGTTCTTTGTGACGGAAAAGGAAGAGAGGCCGACGCGGTTATCAGGGAAGCTTTTCCGGAAAGCGTTGCTCTTGATATTCTTGAACGAAAGGATTCCGCCGCGGAACCCAAAACCGAGGTTATCCTTTATCAGGCTCTTCCGAAATTCGATAAACTCGAATACATAATCCAGAAATCCGTTGAGCTTGGGGTTTCAAAAATCGTTCCGGTTATGACTTCAAGATGTATTTCCCGTCCGGACGAAAAGACGATGAAGAAAAAGCTCGAAAGACTTCGCAAAATTGCGGACGAAGCCGCAAAACAAAGCGGTCGTGGAAAACTTCCGGAAGTTGGCGAACTTTTGAGCTTTAAAAACGCGGTGCTCGAAATGGAAAAATTCGAAACCCCGATTTTCTTTTTTGAGCATGCAGAATATCCTCTTCGGGAAATTATGGAGAAAAGAACCGGCGGAAAAATTGCGATGATGGTCGGATGTGAGGGCGGTTTTTCCGATGATGAAGCCAAATTTGCTTCCGAGCACGGTGCTTTTATAGCCTCCCTCGGTCCAAGAATATTGAGATGTGAAACAGCGCCGGTTGCAGCCCTTTCCGCAATTATGTATGCAGCCGGAGAAATGGAGATACAATGATTTTTCGTAAAATTTTACCGTTTGCGCTCTGCATAATGCTCATTTTGAGCACAGGGTGCTCAAAAGAACCGACCGTTTCCGAAAGTTCTTCCGAAGGCAGTTCTGTTCCGGTTGTTATAACACCGGCTGAATCTTCCGAAAACTCTTCCGAAAGCAGTTCTTCCGAAGTTTCTTCCTCCGAAACATCTTCCGAAACTTCGGAACATTCCTATGTTTCGGAAGAAACCTCCTCTTCTTCCGAAGAAAGTTACGCTCCTTCGATAACAACTTCTTCCACTCCGGAAGCAAGCTCCTCCCATCCGGAAGAGCCTTCCGAAAAGGATTACGGAACCCTTATCCTTGTCAACCCCTGGAACTATATTCCGGACGATTATTCCATGGAACTTGAAGCGGTTCAGGGAAATTATAAGATGGATATAAAAGCTGCCGAAAGCGCAAGAAATCTTCTTGCTGCCGCAAAAGAAGCAGGCTTCAATATGCAGCTTTGTTCCGCTTATCGAACCGTTGAAAAATCCGCAGAACTTTATAAACGCAAGGTGAACCAGTATATCGGATACGGATATTCCGAAGAGGACGCCAAGGTTGAAGCGGCAAAATGGGTCGCTCCGCCCGGAACCAGCGAACATCACACCGGACTTGCAATGGACCTTGTTTCCTCCGATTACTGGGGTTATTATTCCGACCTTGAACATGATTATGAAAAGTTCGATTCTTTCAAATGGATGTATGAGCATTGCGCGGAATTTGGCTTTATCCTCCGTTATCCGAAGGACAAACAGGATATCACCGGAATCACTTATGAACCCTGGCATTACCGTTATGTCGGCGTTGAAGCGGCGACCTATATAATGGAAAACGGACTTTGTCTTGAGGAATATCTTGAACTTATCGGATAATAATAAACAAAAAAAGCGGTGCCTCCCGGCACCGTTTTTTTATCAGATATCCGCCTTTTTTTCGGTACGGATCTTTTCATTTTTTCCGAAAGGAACAAGGTGGGTCTTATCAAGAGCAAGCATCACCGCGGGAATAAAGACCAGCTGTAAAATCATTCCGGGAACAGCGTTTGCAAATGCTCTTGTTAAAAACATTGCAAAGGTGAAGCCGTTATCACCGAAACCGATCAGCGCGGTCATCGCAAGACCCCAGACGAGCCTTCCGCCGATCATCGCAGCTGCCATACATCTGTAGAGAGATCTTACGCAGTGCCAACGGGCGTTTTCATAAAGGAATCCTACAATAAAACCATAGGCGGCAAGTTCAAAAGCCATTGCAGCCGCATCCGGATACATTGGCGGCATTGTGAAAAGCATCGAGCGCATCAGCGGAAGAACCAAACCGACTGCTGTTCCGTACTTCCAGCCGCAAACAAGACCGCAGAGAAAAACCGGAATATGCATTGGAAGAAGCATACTTCCCACCTGAGGGATCTGACCGGTAAAAAAAGGAAGAATTATTCCGATTGCAAGGAACATTGCTCCAAGAGCAAGATTTTTTATTTTACTTTTCATTTTGTTTCCTCCTTTTTTCAATTTTTATGAAAAGATTATAACACTGTCGGTTCACCGTTATCAATCGTTTTGAATAAACTTCGGCAAAATGCACCACATATTTATATTTTTTTAAAAAAATAATAAAATTTTAAGATATTTATTATATAAAACAGAAAGCTTTTGTGGTAAAATGTATGCATAATCTTTTTTCGATAGGAATGCTTTAATGGATTGGATAGTTGATTTTGTTACAAACAAATTTTTTATAACCGCTGTTGTTTCCTGGACCGTTGCACAGGTTCTCAAGGTTTTTATTTATGCCATCATCAACAAGACCTGGGATTTTTCAAGACTTTTCGGCGACGGAGGAATGCCCAGCGGACATTCCGCAACCGTTTCTTCCCTTGCGACAATTTCCGCATTGACCTATGGTTTCGGTTCTTTTGAATTTGCGATAAGCGGAATCCTTGCGATAATAGTTTGCCACGATGCAATGGGCGTTCGCCTTGAGGCAGGAAAACACGCGAAGCTTCTCAACATTCTTGTTGATTCTTTTGAAAAATTTTCGAAGAACGAGCTTCCGGAGGTTGTTCTTAAAGAATTTGTCGGTCACACGCCTTTGCAGGTGGTTACCGGTATTATTCTTGGTATTCTTTGCGCATTCGGAATGCATTTTCTTATTTTTGCATAAGGGCGGTGCGTTATGAACAAGCTTGGGTTTGGTTTTCTCCGGCTTCCGCTTTTGGATAAAAAAGATGAGCACAGCGTTGATTACGCCGTGCTCAATTTTATGGTTGACCGTTTTATTGAAAAAGGCGGAAAATATTTTGATACGGCCTACACATATCTTGGCGGTGCTTCGGAAGATGCCGTCAGGATCTCTCTTTCCGAAAGATATTCGCGAAAGGATTTTGTCCTTGCGGATAAGCTTCCCAGCTGGATGATCCGAAGCAGGGACGATTGCCGGAAGATTTTTGAAAAACAGCTTTTGCGCTGTGGCGTGGATTATTTTGACGTTTATCTTCTGCACTGGTTAAACGAAGCGAGTTACATAACCGCGGAAACTTTCGGAGAGTTTGAGTTTCTTGAAGAAATCAAAAAAGAGGGGCTTGCGCTTGAAACCGGTTTTTCCTTTCATGACAGCCCGGAACTTCTTGATAAAATTCTTTCGAAACACCCGGAAATAGATTACGTTCAATTACAGATAAACTATCTTGACTGGGAAAGCCCGGCCCTTCGGGCAAGAGAATGTTACGAAGTTGCCGAAAAGCACGGCAAAAAAATTATCGTTATGGAACCGGTCAAAGGCGGCACTCTTTCGAATCTTCCGCCGGAGGCAAAGAAAGCTTTTTCCGAAAAATTCAGTTTTTCCGAAGCTTCGGCGGCAATACGTTTTGCGGAAAGTCTTTCTTCCGTAAAAATCGTTCTCAGTGGAATGAACAGCCCGGAACAGATCGATGAAAATGCCGAAGAATTTTCTCCCCTTTCCGAAGCCGAATTTTCCGGCCTTATGGAAATTGCAAAAATCATCCGTTCAAAAACCGCCGTTCCCTGCACCGGCTGTTCCTATTGCACCGGAAACTGCCCTTTGCAAATTCCGATCCCGAAATATTTTGAAATTTATAACGAATGTTGCAGAAACCCGGAGGACGACTGGAAAATAGAACATGCTTATTCCTGTCTTACAAGGAATTTTTCAAGGCCTTCGGACTGTCTGCGGTGCAGGATCTGTGAACAAAACTGCCCGCAGAAAATAAACATTGTCGAAACCCTTCAAAAAGTTTCGAGAACATTCGGATATTAAAAAAAGCGCCTGCTTTGCAGGCGTTTTTTATTACTTTTTGTAAATTTTAATCGTTTTTCGACAAAAAGTAATACTTTTTAAATCAAAATTCCGTTGCAGTGATCGATCTCATGCTGAATGATCTGGGCAGTAAAGCCGAAGAATTTTCCGGTTTGGGGTTTTAATTCCATATCCTGATATTTTACCGTTATGAACTGAAAACGCTTTGTTTTACGGATTCCGGAAAGAGAAAGGCAGCCTTCCTCCGCTTCATATTCGCCGGATTTCTGAATGATCTCCGGATTGAGCATCGTCATATATGTTCCGTTATTATCAAAAACAATTATGCGTTTTCTTGCGCCTATCATATTCGCCGCCATTCCTACGCAGCCTTCACGGTTAGCAAAAAGCGTTTCCAAAAGGTCTTTTGCAATCTGTAAATCCGCGGCGGTTGCTTTTTCGGATTTTTGGGCAAGAAACATCGGGTCGTGAACAATAGTTTTTATCAAGATAAACTCCCCCCCAATCTGATTTAATTATACTTTAAATATCAATTTATATCAACAAAAAACTTCCGCAGCGGCTTCTTGGTCGCTGCGGAAGTTTTTATGAGGAAAAGAGAAATTATTAATAGCAGGCAATATTGCTGTCCGTTCTGGATTCGGTTCCGCCAACAAGAGTTCCGTTTTCAAGACGGACGATCATCTGGCCGCGGCCAAAACTCGGGGTCGTTAAATCAACCCTTATGTCATGGCCTTTTTGTTGGAGCAAACGGGCAAGCTCGCTGTTGAAGCGGGTTTCGACAGTGACGGTGTTATCTCGCATCCACTGCCATCTGGGAGCATCAAGAGCCTGCTGAGGATCAAGGTGGAAATCAATGAAGTTCATTGCAACCTGAAGGTGTCCCTGGGGCTGCATATAACCGCCCATTACGCCGAAAGGACCAACCGCTTTTCCGTCTTTAAGGATAAAGCCGGGAATAATGGTGTGGTAGGTGCGTTTTCCGGGTTTAAGGCAGTTTGCATCTTCGGGGTTAAGAGAAAAATCGCATCCGCGGTTCTGGAGAGAAACGCCGGTATCTTTTGCAACGATTCCGGAACCGAAGCCCATATAGTTGGACTGGATGAAGGAAACCATGTTTCCTTCGCCGTCGGCACAGCAGAAATAAACGGTGCCGCTCTTGGGAGGAATTGAATGGGTATAAACTTTTGCGGTTTCGCCCATTTCCTTTGCTCTTTCTGCGCCATAAGCAGGATCGAGAAGAGCGTTATAATCAATTTCCATATGGTCCGGGTCGGTTACATAGTGGAAAGCGTCTGCAAAAGCCATTTTGATTGCTTCAAGCTGTTTGTGGTAGGTTTCAACGCAGTCTTTTTCGGTGAAGTCGAATTCCTTGAGGATATTGAGCGCCATAAGCGCAACGATTCCCTGGCCGTTGGGCGGAATTTCGCAAACTTCGTATCCGCGGTAGTTGACCTTAATGGGTTCGACCCATTTTGCTTCAAATTTCGCAAGGTCTTCATAACGGAGATAACCGCCGAATTCGCGGCTGTCCGCATCGATTCTTCTTGCAATATCGCCGGAATAAAAAGCGTCCGCGCCGGTTCTTCCGATTGCTTCAAGGGTATCCGCATGGTTCGGAAGTTTGATTATATCGCCGGCTTCATAAGGTTTCCCTTCCGGAGTGAAGGTTTTGAACCATTCATCAAATTCCGGTTTTCCTTCAAAAGCTTTTGTATATCTGTTATATGCTCTCTGCCACATAAGCGCAAGGTTGGGAGAGCAGGGATAGCCTTCTCTTGCATAGCGGACTGCGGGAGCAAGGTCTTCGGAAAGGGAAAGTCTTCCGAAGCGCTTGTTAAGTTCTGCCCAGGCTTTCGGTGCTCCGGGAACAGTCACCGCGGTCCAGCCGAAAGTCGGCATTTTTCCGTCGTTATCTTTTTTATCCGCAAGAATGGTTTCTATGGAAGCTGCCATCGGTGCAGGACCGCTGGAGTTGAGTCCATAGAGTTTCTGGTCTTTTGCGGACCAGACAAGTGCAAAAGCATCGGAACCGATTCCGTTGGCGGTGGGTTCAACAACGGTCAGCGCGGAAGCGGTTGCAACTGCGGCATCCATTGCGTTGCCGCCTTTTCTCAGAATTTCAAGACCTGCGGCAGAAGCCTGGGGACTTGAAGCATTGACCATTCCGCCTCTTGCATATATGGGATATCTCTGGGAAGGATATTTCTGATATGTTGGATCAAAGGGAGTTTTCATCTTTTTTCTCCTTTTCCGGCTTCGGTTTTTCAATTACATTCTACCACTTTTTTCCGCTTTTGCAATATTTTGCTTTCGGAACAAATAATCGGCAAAAGGTTGACAGATTTTTGTTTTTTGATAAGATTATAATGTTATTTTATTTATATATTAAGGAGAACATATGAAAGAACTTTTTGAACTCTTTCTTGCCTTCGCCAGAATCGGCGGTCTGACTTTTGGCGGCGGTTATGCAATGCTTCCCATGCTTCAGCGCGAAGTTGTTGAAAACAAAGGCTGGGCAACCGAAGCTGAACTTATGGATTATTACGCAGTGGGTCAATGTGTTCCCGGTGTTATTGCTGTTAACACTGCTGTTTTTGTCGGAAGCAAGGTAAAAGGTCTTTTTGGCGCAATTGCGGCATCCCTTGGTGTTGTTGCGCCTTCGCTTGCCATAATAATTGCAATTGCGGCTTTTATCCAAAGTTTTTCTGAACTTGAAATTGTTCAGAATGCCTTTGCCGGAATCCGCGTCGGTGTATGTGTTCTTATCTTTACATCGGTAATCAAACTTTTCAAAAAAGCAATTGTTGATAAATTTACCTTCGCGCTTTTTGCAATTGTTTTTGCTCTCGCCCTTTTTGTCGATATCAGCCCAATAATTTTTGTTGTTATCGCGGCCGTTGCCGGAATGATTGTTCACGTTTTATTCCTGAAAGGGGGTAAGGCAAAATGATCTATCTTCAGCTTTTTTTGGAATTTTTAAAGGTAGGTCTTTTTACCGTCGGCGGCGGACTTGCTTCACTTCCTTTTCTTTATGATATTTCGGACAAGACAGGTTGGTTCACCCATGCTCAGCTGGCGGATATGATCGCGATTTCCGAATCCACCCCCGGCCCTATCGGAATAAACATGGCAACCTACGTTGGTTTTACTTCCGCAGGAGTTTTAGGTTCCGTGCTTGCAACTCTTGGTTTTATTATTCCTTCGATAATCATTGTAAGCATTGTTTCCAAATTCCTTAAAAAATTCAACGAAAACAAATTTGTCAAAGGCGCTTTCTATGGTCTTCGCGCCGTTTCTGTTGCACTTATCTGCAGCGCGCTTGTTTCCGTTGTCAAAATTTCTCTTATCAACGTTCCGCTTTTTCAGGAAACCGGAGCAATTCTCGACCTCATCAGCATTCCCGGAATCCTTCTTGCAATTGCCTGCTACTTCGTGCTCAAAAAGTGGAACCCTCATCCCGTTGTAATTCTCGGCGGAAGCGCCGTTGTCGGAATTATTCTTGGATTTGTTGGACTTATGTAATTTATTCCAATAAAAAAACCTTGTCCGTTTCGGACAAGGTTTTATTTTTTTGCGATGAATTCTTCGAGCTGTTTATCTGTTCCCCAACCGGATGCTTTGAATTCCTCGAATTCTTCTCTGTTCATCCATTCGGGCTGCCCGCTCCATTGGCGGTCGACCGCTTCCTGCCAGGGAATTTTAACCGGGTCTGCCTCAAGGTAAGCAAAAAGCTCCCCGATGCCTTCTTTTGTTACGTTGCTTATCTCAAAAACCCTTTCGCAGCCGGAATTTATCATCCAGTTACGCACCATCGGAACGTTAGCGAAAGGTGAATCCGTTTTTGTAATGATTCCTATAAGCGGGCGGTTTGTCCAGCAGTTGCAGTTCGGTTCGAAAACCGCGAAGGGTTCGTCCGCCGCCATAACAAGAGCGAGAACATCCGCCTCGAAAGAAAAACAGGCAAGACCGATTCCGCAATGTTTGGTCTCGGAATATTCGCCCGGGGAATCGATTATAAAATCGTCTGTGTTCGTATATTGAGTTTTGTGATAATGAAGTTCTTCACCGTGCAGAATCTGGGTAAGGGAAGTTTTTCCCGCCTCGCTTCTGCCCATCAAAAACATTTTTTTCATTTGTGCTCTCTTTACACCTCTGTTATTTCACAGACGGTGAATTTAAGTTTATATTCAAAGAATTCAAGAACGCCTTCAAGGGCGCTTCGAACGTTGGAACGGTCTCCGAGAATTACGACAGAACCGCTGAAACGGTCAAGCGTTCCGATTTCGACGTTGCCGCTTTTCATTGCGATATCCGCAACGATAATCGCCGCTTCTTCCGGGGTAACGTGGATAAGACCGATGGATTCGCCGGTGTGGTCTTCGCCGGCGTGGGTTCCGATATGGAGTGCAAGGTTCTGATAGATTCTTGTTTCGGAAGAACCGATAAGCTGCGCAAGTGAAATTTCCTTGCCCTTTACTTTGATACGGACTATTCGAAGATCTTTATCTTTCAGTTCCTCATATTTTTTTTGGAAAACCTTTTCAAGGAATTCCTCTCTGGTCATGCGTACTCCCATAACCGCACTTCCTTAACGTTTTGTAACTTCGCAGACTACGTATTTCATAACGTCGCGGAAATACTGACAAACCTCATTAAGAGCTGCGGTAACATCCGCGATATCGCCGGTTATGATCATTGAACCGGTGAAACGGTCCGCAAAACCGAGATATACGTTGCCGCTTTTAACCGCGATATCGGAAGCGATAACTGCAGATTCAGGCGGAGTCATATTCATAATTCCGATAGCGTTGGAGGTGTAATCTATTGAGGGATTAAGACCGAGTTTCTGATATATGATAGGTGCAGGACCGCCGATTACGTGGGCAAAGGTTATTTCCTTGCCTGCAACGGTTTCCTGAACTATTCTTATCTGTTCATGGGTGTCGCTCATAAAATCCTTTTCCTCCTGATTTTTCGTTTTTTAGGACCAAAAACCAATCTATAAAAAGCAAAAGCCACTTTTGCTTGTACATATTTTTACTTAAGTATATACTATCACAAAACTCAAAAAAGGTCAACGGCTTATATGACCGACAAATTGTTTTATTTTAAAAACGACGAAAACAGGATTTTTTCAGAGCATATTATTCCAAAACGGAATAAACGCGATATATGTCGAAATCGTGTCGCTTTTACAGCTTTTATGTGATATATTGGTAATAAGAAAAATATGTCCGAAAGGAATTTTTATAAAATGGAAGTTGGAACAGCCTTCAGGCGAATTATTTCTTTGCTGCCGGTTTTTCTATCGGTAATTTTGCTTTCCGGGTGTCTTGGCGAAAGCGTTATTGAATCCGGGCCTGCTCCCATTGCCCCGCCCGAAACGATCATTATAGAAAGCGAAGCGCAGTTAGACCCCCCCCCCCGCGAATTTTGAACCTCCGCCGGAACCGGAACTCCAAAAAGAACCCGAATACGTTTATCACAACACTTTTGAACAAAACCGTGACGCAGTTGACAATGCGATAGATAAAATCGCTTCGACTTATAACGTGATGGGCTGCAGCGTTGCGGCTTTTGAAAAAGATAAAATCGTTTACACCCATTCATACGGCGTTGCGAGATATAACGGCATGGTAAAAGACGGAGAAAAATGGGTATATACCTATAAAAAATCCCTTGCCGATGACGATACAAAATACCGAATAGCTTCCGCTTCAAAGCTGGTTACAACGGTTCTGGCCATGCAGCTGGTCGATGAAGGAAAACTGGACCTTGAAAATGATATTGCAGAGCTTATACACCCGGATCTTAAAAATCCGCGGTACCCCCAAACGCCCATAACGGTCGAGATGCTTATGTCCCATACTTCGGGAATTGTTGACGGCGGCGGCTGGGAATACGCTGTTTCGCATATTCCCTTTCCATCCCTTGACAAGGTTATCAGACACGGGGTTTTCAGCAAAGACCCTCCCGGAGAAAAATATTGTTACAGCAACATCGGAATGGGGCTTGTTTCCGGTGTAATTGAGCAGGCAAGTGAAAAACGTTTTTATGATTATGCAATTGATGCTCTTTTTGAACCTATGGGAATCGATGCCGGTTATCTTACCGACCACATAAAAGACCGGGGAAAGATTGCGGAACTCAGGCAGGCAGATCCGCTTTCATGGGGAAAAATGGAACCTCTTTACAGCAAAAACATCAAGCCGGGCGAGATGTACCTTCTCGGACAGGCGGAACTTTATATAAGCGCGCCCGATCTTGCCAAAATCGCCATAATTCTTGCGGGCGACGGAACTTATGACGGAAAAACTTATCTCTCACAGGATAGTGTGGATAACATCAACCGCGAACGGATACATGATCCGGAAACAAACGTAAGACGGGGACTTGCTGTTCAGATCACTTCCGACATTCTTGAAGGTGTGACATTATACGGACACCAGGGAAACGCTTACGGTGCCATTACCTGTTTGTTCTATGACCCTAAAACATCCTGCGGAGTTGTTTTTTTGAGCAACGGCGCAAGCGCCATGCGCGATGGAAACGGCATTTACAGTGTCAACAACTCGGTTATAAAAGAACTTTGGAAATATTTTTAAACAGAGGATATACAATGAAAAAAAGTTTGCTTTGCTTATTGGCTTTAACATTTATCTTTGGCTGCTGCGGATGTGAAAATCGGCTTTCCGCAGCGCCGGAAGAAGTTTCTTCTTCATCCGAGGCTATTTCCGTTATAGAAGAAATTTCCGAACTTACGGAGGAAACTCCTGAGGAACCCGAAGACATCATCACCGAAGCGACCCTTCTTGCCGTTGGAGATAATCTCATACACGACGTTATTTATTACCAGGCCGCCCGGCGTACCGATGACGGAAGTTATGATTTTCTTCCGGTTTATGAGAATATCCGGGAACAGATCGCCGCGGCAGATCTTGCCTATATCAATCAGGAAACTCAGATGGCTGAAAGCATGGAGCCTTCCAGCTACCCGATGTTCAACACCCCGACCGAAATGGCTGCAAATCTCTCTGAACTGGGTTTTGATATAATTAACCTTGCCAACAATCACATGCTCGACAAGGGCGTAAAAGGGCTTTGTGAAACCATTGATCTTTTGCGCAAAACCGAGGGCATTTCCGCCGTAACAGGAGCTTATGATCATCAGGAAGGATACGGAGATCCCGTTGTTATAGAAAAAAATGACATTAAGTTCGGATTTGTTGGATTTACACAGCACACAAACGGTTTGCCTTTGCCAAAAGACAGCGCCAATATGATAATTTATACGGATAACACCGATGAAATGCACCGGCAGATTCAGGAACTTAAAGAAGTTTCTGACGTTGTGATAGTTTCTGTCCATTGGGGCGACGAAGGTCTTAACCAACCAAACAAATATCAGCGCGAGCTGGCACAGCAGTTTGCAGACTGGGGTGTGGATATCGTCATCGGAACTCACCCGCATGTTTTGCAGCCAATCGAATATGTTACCGGCGAAAACGGCAGCGAAACTCTTGTTTTTTATTCTTTGGGAAACTTTGTTTCCGCACAAATTGATCCGGCCAACCTTATCGGCGGAATTGCGCAGATCACCGCAACAAAAAACCACACCACCGGAAAAGTTTATGTTTCCGTTCCGAAAATGAGTTTTGTTATCACCCAATATGGCTCCGGATTCAGGGATTTACATCTTGTTGCGCTTGAAAACTATACTGACGAATTGGCAGCACAGCACGGTGTCGTACTTAAATACGGCAGAAAGTTCAATCTGGAATATATCCGGGATTTTATCGGCGAAACCATTGACAGCCGGTTTTTATCATAACCTCAATTTCTGATTTTCCGCATAAACAAAAAAACGGCTTAACCGCATAGTTAAGCCGTTTTTTGCATGGTGGAGACGAAGAGGATCGAACTCTCTACCTCTTGAATGCCATTCAAGCGCTCTCCCAAGTGAGCTACGCCCCCGGATTTTCCGCTGATTTATCAGCGGAAATTATTATAGCACAGAATTTTCGTTCTGTCCATAGTTTTTTTGATTTTTTATTCGGAACTTACAAGCTTGCCCATAATTATAAAACGCTGGTTTGCTCCAAGACCTTTATAATAGCGGGTACAGGTTGAAAGCGTGATAAGTTTGTCGCTGTCGCTTACGCTTACTCCAAAATCGAAAAGGCTCATTCCCATTGCTTTAGATGCAACGGAAGAAACGTCGATGTTATTGCAGTTTATATAGAAAGTAAGGTCTTTTGTGAAACAAACAGCAAAAACACGGAAGGTATGGACACCGCTGTTAGTGGTGAGATAGATATACTGGTTTTCGGAAACAAAATCCTCATAGGTGTATGCCATAAGGGATTCGAACTGGCTTCCGGTTTTTTTGAAGGGAACAAAGCAGTTGTTCCAGTTATGGCCGTAAATTACGGTATTCTGGGAAAGTTCTCCGCTTCTCAGATGCGCGGTTTTTGCCGCCCAGGCAACGCTGCTGGGTTCATAATAGGTTGTGGAAGTTGAACACTGCCAGATTGCTTTGTCCTGGATGCTTGTGCCCTGTACAGTAAGGTGTGCGGCAACGCTTTTATCATTAAGGGAATAGCTTCCGACAGAACCGGAATATCCCGGGTTTGCGGCGGAACCAACTCCAACCTGCCAGTTCCCCGTGGCTCCGGAACCGCTTTCTTCAACCGGTTCTTCGGCTTTAAGGGTTTCCACAAGGTTTGGATATTTTGTTGCGTAAAGATTTCTGTAAAGAGTTCCTTTAAGATAAGTGTAATCTCTTTCGGGGTTACATACCGATTCGGAAAGTCCTTCGGTTTCTGTGACCGAAAATTCAGGAGTTTCTGCCTGTTCGGATTCTTTTTCCTGAACTTTTTCCGCCGGACTGTTTGCGACCATAATTGTTGCGGCCACCACGGTTGTTGCGGTTGCCAAAAGAACAATTACTGCGGCGATTATCATAAGCAATTTTTTGTTCAAAAACATCGCCTCCTTTTCCAATTTTATATTATAGCAAATCCGATGATGATATTCAATATTTCTTTTTATTCTGTTTGATTATATTAAAAAAGCCGCTTTTTAAGCGGCTTTTGTTTTTTTATTTTAAGGCTGTTGTTTTCCGCAGTTGAGGCAGAATTTTGCGGTAACGTCGAGTTCCTTTCCGCAATAGGGGCAGAATTTTTCTTTGTTTTCGATTTTTGCGGGTTCCTGGGAAGTTTTTGGTGTTTTGAGCGATTCGATTTCCGCGCGCATTTCTGCAATTGCTTTTCTGCTTGCGGAAACGCCTTCGAAAATAGCCATTACTTCAGAATCAAGGGTTTCGCCGGAATCGATTTTTGCAACGTAATATTCTCCGATTTTTCTGATTATATCACTCAGGTTTCTTTGTTCGGATTCAACTTTTGCGGTAAGCTTTGTAATTTCGATTGCGTTGTTTGTTTTTTCGGTGGCGGTTTTTGCAAAATCGTTTATCTTATCAAGTAATGCCATAAAATAAATCTCTCCTTCCGAATTTATTGCT
>JAZQBJ010000208.1:0-10902 GCA_045545715.1 Oscillospiraceae bacterium | reverse complement strand
CAAAGGAACCACCATTCCTCACGAGGTTGTTGGTAAATTTGGCGCAGGCGAAGTTCTTATGAAACCCGCACCCAAAGGTACCGGTGTTATCGCAGGCGGCGCAGTTCGTGCCGTTATGGAAGCAGCAGGCATTCACGATGTTCGTACCAAATGCCTCCGTTCCAACAATCCTTGCAACGTAGTTTCTGCCACCATGCAGGGTCTGCTTTCTCTCCGTGATGCGGAGCAGGTTGCAGCAATCCGCGGCAAAACCGTTGAAGAAATCTACGGTTAAGGAGGAAAACAGTTAAAATGCTTAAAATCAAACTTGTAAAAGGCTTTATCCACAAGAAAGATTATCAGATCGCAACTGCAATCTCCCTTGGCCTCCGCAAAATTGGTGCGGAAACCCTTCAGCCCGACAATGCAGCAACCCGCGGCAAAATCGCTAAGATTGCTCACATGGTCGAGGTCACCGAAGTAGAAGAATAAGGAGGTGCACCGATATGAAACTTCATGAACTTGCACCGGCACCCGGCGCAAATACTGAAAGCTACCGCAGAGGTAGAGGCCACGGTTCCGGCAACGGCAAAACCGCTGGTAAAGGTCATAAAGGTCAGAAAGCCCGTTCCGGCGGCTCCATCCGTCCCGGATTCGAAGGCGGCCAGATGCCTCTCCAGAGACAGATCCCGAAACGTGGATTTAAAAACATTTTTGCCACCGAGTATGCAATCGTCAACGTTGGCGATCTTGAAATCTTCGAGAACGGCACTGTAGTTAACGAGCAGACCCTTGTTGAAGCAGGCCTTCTCAAAAAGACTCTTGACGGAGTCAAAGTTCTCGGCAGAGGCGAGCTCACTAAACAGCTCACCGTTGAAGTAGCTGCTTTCTCTGAGTCTGCTAAGCAGAAAATCGAGGAGGTTGGCGGAAAGGCCGAGGTGAAATAAAGATGTTTGATGTCTTCAAGAATGCTTGGAAAGTAGAGGATATCCGCGAAAAACTTCTTTACACTCTCCTCATTATTGTCATTTTCCGTCTTGGTGCTGCAATCCCGGTTCCGTTCCTTGACACCACCGCTCTTTCTTCCATGTTCGGAGCAAACTCCGGTAACCTTCTTGGTTATCTCAACATGCTCACCGGTGGCGCCCTTTCTATGGCAACCGTTTTTGCACTTTCCATTTCGCCTTACATCACCGCATCCATCGTTGTTCAGCTCCTTACCATTGCAATTCCCGCACTTGAGAAACTTGCAAAAGAAGGCGCTGAGGGCAAAAAGAAGATCAACATGATCACTCGTTGCTCCACCGTTGCTCTTGCTCTGATCCAGGCATATGCATACTTTGTAACCCTTAAAGGTTATAACGCAGTTGCAACTTTTGACAATACTTGGGAAAATGTACTTGTAGTCGTAACTATCCTGTTCATGTTCACCGCCGGTTCCATGCTTGTTATGTGGCTCGGCGAGAGAATTGATGAAAAAGGTATCGGAAACGGTATTTCCATGATCCTTTTTGCCGGTATCGTATCCGGTGGTCCCAATCTTGTTTCTACTCTTTGGTACTACCTTACCCTCGGCGAAGTAAAATATTACTTCTTCGTTCCGGCACTTATTGTCATCTTTGTTTTGCTTATCGCTTTTATCGTTCTTATGAACCAGGCTGAGCGCCGTATTCCTGTTCAGTACGCAAAACGCGTTGTTGGACGCAAACAGTATGGCGGCCAGTCCAGCCACATTCCGGTTAAAGTAACCATGGCAGGCGTTCTCCCGATCATCTTTGCGGGCGCACTTCTTGCTATTCCGGCAACCATCGAAGCTTTTGTAAAAGTTGAAGAAGGTTCCTTCTGGTACGGTTTCTTCAGAATGTTCGACCAGACTTCCTGGGTATATTCCGTACTTTACTTTGTCCTTATCGTGGCATTCAGCTATTTCTATATTGCAATTCAGTATAATCCTACTGAGATGGCAAATAACCTTCAGAAGAACAACGGTGCAATCCCCGGAATTCGTCCCGGTAAACCTACCGCAGACTTCATTTCCAGAATCATCGGAAAAATCACCTTCATCGGTGCAATGTTCCTCGGCGTTATTGCTCTTCTCCCGACCATCATCGGCGCAGTTTCCGGTATCAGCAACGTAACCATCGGCGGTACTACTATTATCATCGTTGTTTCCGTAGCTCTTGAAACTGCAAGATCTCTTGAATCTCAGATGATGATGAGACATTACAAAGGATTTCTTGAATAATTAATAGGAGGTATATCCATGAATCTTATTCTTCTTGGAGCTCCTGGTGCAGGAAAAGGAACTCAGGCCGAAATTCTTAAAGAGAAACTCGCAATTCCGACCATCAGCACAGGCAATATCCTGCGTGAGGCAGTAAAAAACGAAACTCCGCTTGGACTTGAAGCAAAAGGATACATGGAATCCGGAAAACTTGTTCCGGATGCTCTTGTTATCTCCATCATTGAGGAGCGTCTTACTAAGGACGACTGCAAGAACGGTTTTATTCTTGATGGTTTTCCCCGCACCATTCCTCAGGCAGAAGCCTTGCAGGAAGGCGGCGTAAGAATTGACAAGGCACTTGAAATCGCCGTTTCCGACGATGTGATCGTTGCCCGTCTTTCCGGCCGCAGAGTGTGTTCCGGTTGCGGCGCTCCCTACCATATGATTTCCTGTCCTCCTCCTGCTGATAACATCTGCCCGAAATGCGGCGCAGAAATTATCACCAGAAAGGACGATCTCCCCGAAACCATTAAACACCGCCTCGATGTTTATCATGAACAGACCGAGCCGCTTAAAGGTTTCTATGGAGATCAAGGCAAGCTTGCAGTAGTCAACGGTGAGAACGGAATTGAAGAAACCACTCGCCTTGCGCTGGAAGCTTTGGGGGTCTAAATCATGGTGATTCTTAAAACCGCAAACACGATCAAAAAGATGCGCGAAGCCGGAAGACTTTCGGCTCTTGCTCTTAAGGTCGGCGGCGAGGCTGTCAAACCCGGTGTTACCACCGCGGAAATTGATAAAGCTATTTATGATTTCATCGTGAGTCAGGGCGCAACCCCCTCGTTCCTGAATTTATACGGTTTTCCCGCCAGCGCATGCATCTCTGTCAACGATGAGCTTATCCACGGTATCCCCGGAAACAGGGTTATCAATGAAGGCGACATTGTTTCGATAGATGTTGGTGCATGCCTGGATGGTTACCACGGCGACAACGCTGCAACTTTTGTGGCGGGCGCTGCTTCCGAAGAAGCTCAGAAGCTTCTTGACGTTACCAAACAAAGCCTTTATAAAGGAATTGAAATGGCCGTTATCGGAAACAGAGTCGGGGATATCTCCAACGCCGTTCAAACTTACTGTGAAGAGCGCGGTTATTCGGTTGTTCGCGAATTTGTCGGACACGGAATCGGCCGCGACGTCCACGAAGACCCGGAAGTGCCGAATTTCGGCGCGGCTGGTCACGGACCCAGGCTTGTTAACGGAATGTGCATAGCCATTGAGCCCATGATAAATGCCGGAACAAGGTTCGTTTCAACGGATTCGAACGGTTGGACAGTAAGAACCAAGGATGGCAAACTTTCGGCCCATTTTGAGCACACTATCGCAATTACGGAAAACGGTCCGATTATTCTGACCGATCCGGACTGATGAGGTGAAAAATGCTCGGACAGATTGTTTTGTCAAAAGCGGGTAAAGACCGCGGCAGTTTCTACGCAATAGTGCTTGAGGATGAAGAATTTGCATTTATTGCCGACGGCAGACTCCGCAAAGTCGAAAAACCCAAACGCAAGCGTAAAAAGCATCTTGCCTTTACCAAAACGGTTTTGGAAAAAGATGCACTCGAAACTAACGGAAAGCTCATCACTGCGCTTTCAAAATTCAATGAAATTGACGAGGGAGGGAATTAAGCTTGGCCAAAGAAGATGTAATTGAAATCGAGGGTACTGTTGTGGACTCCCTTCCCAACGCCCAATTCAAGGTCGAGTTGCCCAACGGCCACCAAATTTTAGCCCACATTTCCGGAAAACTCAGAATGAACTACATTCGAATTCTTCCCGGAGACAAGGTAACAGTCGAAATGTCGCCTTACGACCTTACCAAAGGGCGCATTACTTGGCGATCTAAGTGATAAGGAGGTATATCTATGAAAGTCAGACCTTCCGTAAAACCCATCTGTGAAAAATGCAAAATCATCAGACGCAAAGGCCGTCTTATGGTTATCTGCTCCAATCCTAAACACAAACAGCGTCAGGGCTGATTAACTAAAACGGAGGTGCAACAAAGTCTATGGCTCGTATAGCTGGTATTGACCTGCCGAAGAATAAGAGAATCGACATCGCTCTCACTTATATCTACGGTATCGGCCGCACAACCGCTTCTAAGATCATTGCGGATACTGAAATCGATCCTACTATCCGCGTAAAAGATCTTTCCGAAGATGATGCTACTAAATTGCGTGAGTACATCGACAAAAACATCGAGGTAGAAGGCGACCTTCGCCGTGCTACCGCACTTGATATCAAACGTCTTGTAGAAATTGGTTGCTATCGTGGTCTTCGCCACAGAAAAGGTCTTCCTGTTCGTGGACAGAGAACCAAAACCAACGCAAGAACCCGCAAAGGTCCCAAGAAGACCATTGCTAACAAGAAGAAATAAGAGGGAGGATTAAGACATGCCGAAAGCAAATGCTAAAAAAGCAATTACTCGTCGCCGTCGTGAAAAGAAAAATATCGAACGTGGCGCAGCACATATCCAGTCCACCTTCAATAACACTATCGTTACCATCACCGATGTTCGCGGCAACGCTCTTTCCTGGGCTTCCGCAGGCGGACTCGGATTCCGTGGTTCCAGAAAATCCACTCCTTACGCAGCACAGACTGCAGCAGAAACTGCAGCAAAAGCAGCAATGGAGCACGGCCTTAAAACCGTTGAAGTTTTCGTAAAAGGTCCCGGTTCCGGTCGTGAAGCAGCAATCCGTGCTCTTCAGGCAGCAGGACTCGAAGTAACTATGATCAAAGACGTTACTCCTGTTCCCCACAACGGATGCCGTCCGCCCAAACGTCGCCGCGTATAATAGTGGTATTCTGAAATTATTGGAGGTGTAAAAACACATGGCAAGATATACAGGTTCTGTATGCAGACTCTGCCGCCGCGAAGGCAAAAAGCTCTTCCTTAAAGGCGAAAGATGCTATGGTCCTAAATGCGCACTCAGCCGCAGAGCATATGCTCCTGGCCAGCACGGTCAGGGCCGTAAAAAGATTTCTGAATACGGTCTTCAGCTTCGCGCAAAACAGCAGGCAAAGAGATACTATGGTGTTCTTGAAAGCCAGTTCGAACATTATTTCGAACTCGCCAGCAAACAGGCTGGTCAGGCTGGTGAAAACCTTCTCAGAATTCTCGAAAGCCGTCTCGACAACGTTGTTTATCGTGCAGGTCTTGCTTCTTCCAGAAAAGAAGCTCGCCAGCTCGTAAGACACGGTCACTATACCCTTAATGGCCACAAAGCCAACATCCCTTCCATCCTGCTCAAAGCCGGTGACGTTGTTGCTGTAACCGACAAGAGCCGTCAGAACGAAAAACTCAAAGCAGTTGTAGAAGCAAACTCTGCACATCCCGTTCCTTCTTGGATCGATTTCGATGCAGAAAAACTCACTGCTAAGATCAGCCAGCTTCCTAACCGTGAAGACATCGATCTTGACGTTGAGGAACACCTGATCGTTGAGTTGTACTCCAAATAATAATTGGTAGGAACTGACAGGGGAATGCGAAACAGGGCTTAAAAGCCCACATAGGAGGGATTTAGATGTTAGAAATAGAAAAACCGAGAATCGAAGCCGAAGAAAACCCCGAAGACATCAGCTACGGTAAATTCGTTGTTGAACCTCTCGAGCGCGGATTCGGTACGACTCTTGGCAATAGCCTGAGACGCGTATTGCTCTCCTCGCTTCCCGGCGTTGCTGTAACGTCCGTAAAGATTGACGGTATCCGTCATGAATTTTCCACCATCCCCGGTGTAAAAGAGGACGTCACCGAAATCATCCTCAACATCAAAGGCCTTACCGCAAAACTTCATTGCGACGGTCCCAAGGTTGTTGTAATCGATGTTTCCGGTGAATGTGAAGTCACTGCCGGTTCAATCCAGGCCGATTCTGAAGTCGAAATTCTCGACAAAGACATGCATATCGCAACTCTTGACAGCGATGGCCACCTTTTCATGGAAATTACCCTTGATAAAGGCCGCGGCTATATTTCCGCTGAAAGAAACAAACAGGATATGCAGCCCGCAATCGGCGTAATTCCCGTTGATAGTATTTATACTCCGGTGCTGAAGGTAAACTATACCGTTGAAAACACTCGTGTTGGTCAGATTACCGACTATGATAAACTTACCCTCGAAGTTTGGACGGATAGCACCATTTCCGCAAAGGAAGCAGTATCCCTTGGAGCTAAGGTCCTCAATGAACATCTCAACCTGTTCGTGGATCTTTCCGAAGACGCCTTCAAAGGCGAAATCATGGTAGAAAAGGACAACAACTCTAAAGAGAAAGTCCTTGAGATGACCATTGAAGAACTTGATCTGTCCGTAAGAAGCTTCAACTGCCTCAAACGTGCAGGAATCAACACTGTCGAAGACCTTATAGGTAAATCCGAGGACGAAATGATGAAAGTTCGTAACCTTGGTAAGAAGTCCCTTGAAGAAGTTGTTTCTAAGCTTGAATCTCTTGGTTTCAACCTCAACAAGGAAGAAGATTGAATCATAAAGGAGTGAATATCGATGTCAGGAACTAGAAAGCTCGGTCGTGCTACCGACTGCAGAAGAGCTATGCTCCGCGCGATGGTCACCTATCTGCTTGAAAACGGCAAGATCGAAACCACCGTCACTCGTGCAAAAGAAGTTCGCGCTATGGCTGAGAAGATGATCACTATTGGTAAAAATAGCGATCTTCATTCCAAACGTCAGGTTTATGCTTTCGTAACCAAGGAAGCAGTAGCAAAGAAACTCTTTGACGAGATCGCACCTAAATACGCCGAAAGAAACGGCGGTTACACCAGAATCATTAAGATTGGACCTCGCCGCGGCGACGCAGCAGAGATGGCAATCATCGAACTTGTGTAATTAACAGAGCATAATTCTTAAGAAATACCTCCGGAGAGATCCGGAGGTATTTTTTTGTTTTAAAAACAGAATTTGACAAATATTTTAAAGGCCTGTCTGTATTATATAGACAGGCTTTTTTTGTTTGGAGGAATTTTTATGCCGGTTGAAATAGATATTGATGAAAAGAATGTTACTGCATATATATCCGGAGAGATAGACCACCATAACGCCGCGGGACTTAGAGAAAAAATAGACGAAGCTGTGGAAAATTTTTGGCCGGAAGTTCTTATTCTTGATTTTGGCGGAGTAACTTTTATGGATTCTTCAGGAATAGGACTTGTTATGGGAAGATATAAACTTATGAAAAACCTTTCCGGAAGAATAATGATCGAAAACGCGCCGAAAAATATTAAAAAGGTTATGCGAATGGCGGGAATTGAAAAATTGCTTTTTGAAGAAAGCAGAAAGGAGTTTTCCGTAAAATGAAATTGATAAATGAAATGAAACTTTCTTTTGAAAGCAGATCCTGCAACGAGAGCTTTGCAAGAAGCGCTGTGGCGGCTTTTATTGCTGTGCTTGATCCGAACGTTGAGGAACTTTCTGACATTAAAACGGCGGTTTCTGAGGCGGTTACAAACTGTATTGTTCACGGTTACAGGGAAGGAATAGGAAAAGTTTACATACACGTAAAAATCTTCGAGGGCGCGCGGATAAAAATAATTATCCGGGATAAAGGCTGTGGAATTTCTGACGTTAAAAAAGCTATGGAGCCGCTTTATACCACCTGTGAAACAGGGGAAAGGGCGGGACTTGGTTTTTCAATAATGGAATCTTTTATGGACAGGCTTAAAGTACGTTCAAAAGAGGGAAAAGGAACAACGGTCACCCTTGAAAAATCCATCGTGTCGAAAGGAAAGTAAAATATGTCGGGAGCAAAGCTTGCTGACAACCTGGCGGACAGAGAAATACTTATAACAGAAAATTTGGGGCTGGTTCATTCCTGTGCCCACCGCTTTACAGGAAGAGGAATAGAATATGAGGACCTTTTTCAGGCAGGGTGCATGGGACTTGTAAAAGCTTTTGATGCATTTGATACCGAAAGAGGTGTACGTTTTTCAACCTATGCGGTGCCTGTGATCCTTGGCGAAATGAGAAGGCTTTTTCGTGATGGAGGAACAGTTAAGATAAGCAGAAGTCTTAAAGAGCTTTCAATAAAAACAACAAGAGAAAGAGAAAATTTTCTGCTTAAAAACGGAAGGGAACCGACTGTTTCGGAGCTTTCTGAAAGGCTTGGTGTTGACGAAGAGGACATTACTCAAGCACTTTGCGCATCGTCGCCGGTCATTTCATTAACAATGGATGATGAGGATGGCGGCGGCCAGTCGGATATTCCGGTTGAATCGCCCGAAGAACAGATAACAGAACGGCTTTCGGTCATAAAAGCTGTTTCGGACCTTGAGGAACGCGACAGAATGATAATAAGATTGAGATATTATGAGAACAGGACCCAGACACAGACAGCAAAAGAACTTGGAATGACACAGGTTCAGGTTTCGCGAAGAGAAAAAAAGATTCTGGAAATTCTTCGAAAAGATCTTATCGGATAAAAAGGTTGAAAATAAAAAGAGAAGTCTGATAGAAAGAAAAAGATAAGAAATATGCAAGAGCAGTCTGTTGCAGAAAAAGCAACACTGCTTTTTTAATGCTGTAATGGTTGCAGATACAGATAAGTGAAGAAATGCAGGGAGTGTAAAAGAGATAAAAAATCAGAAAAGAAACGGCGGAAACAGGAGAAAAAATTCCTGAAAGGTTTCCACAAAGTGAAAGAAGAATAAAAAGCGCCGTTTCCTTTGAAAAAATTCCGCAAATGAGTGCCGCTGCGCCTTCGAAAGGAATTCCGCAGGGAGAGAAAATTACGGAAAGAGTTTTTGATAAATAAAAAAGAATGCTGTCTTCATAAGGTACCGAGAACCTAAAATCCAAACTGAAATTTTTGAGCATCCAAATGAGCACCGAGGACAAAACTATCATCAGGGCGGCTTTTGAAATGAATGAAGAAAGCTTGATATAAGTGCTTTTTATGGTGCTTTTAACAGGGGGGATTCTGATTTCAGGAAGTTCGAGAATGAAGCCGGGTGAAGCTTTTTTGCCAAAAAAGATAAAAATAATTCCAAAAAGAATAACAGTGGCATAAAAAAGCAGAATTAAGATTTTTCCAAAACCGGGAGCAATAATCTCACACATAAGTATGCTCAAAGGATATTTTGCACTGCAGGGTGTAAACATCAGCAAAGAAAGGGTGCGGTTTCGGTCGTGCTCATTATCCAAAGCTTTTGCTGCATATATTGCGGGAACGGTACACCCGAAACCTATGAGCATGGGAATGGCACTTTTCCCGGAAAAACCGACTTTTCTTAGCAAAAAATCCGAATAAAAAGCAAATCTTGCCACATATCCGCTATTTTCAAGAAGTGAAAAAATTAAAAAGAACAGAAGAAGATCCGGCACAAAAGAAAAAAGAATTGAAAAACCGCTTAATAAACCTTCAGCGAAGAAAGAACGCAAAAGAAAAGGAAAATGAAAATAGTTCATTAATGCAGAGGATATTGCTGACGCACGCTCGAAAAAAGAAACAACTGAAACTTTGAGCACGGCCGATACAGCGAAAGCAGCAATGATGAAGGCTGTGAGCACGAGCAAGGGTTGCACTTTATTATTTTTGTTTGCTTCTTTGCTTTTAAAAAAACATGTTTCAGCAATAAATGAGGCTTTTTCATGTCTTTCTATAGCGGAATGAATTTTAGGGGCGGCATTTTTGGCGGAATTTTTTGCGGTGAAAAAAAGATTACGGACGTTTTCGCCGGTTGCGGCACTTATAAGAAAAACAGGGGAACCGAGTTCGGTGCTTAGTTTGTCTATATCAACGGAAATACCTTTTTTCCTGAGTTCATCGCAGAAATTTATTCCGATAACAGCTGGTATTTCGAGAGAAAGAAGTTCCAAAGCAAGGTAAATTCCCTGTTCAGGTTTTGTGCCGTCAATAATTATTACGAGAGAATCGGGGATATCGCTTTTCAAAAAGTTGTTGGAAATTTTTTCTTCGGGACTTTTTCCGGAAAGAGAATATATTCCGGGAAGATCGATTAGTTCGATTTCCGGAAAAAAGCGGAGCGGCGCCGAAAGTTTTTCAAGAGTTACGCCGGGCCAGTTCCCGGTTTTTCCTTTTTTACCGGTGGAATAGTTCCAAAGAGTGGTTTTTCCGCAATTTGGAACACCGGCAAGAGCGATTTTTTGTTTCATAAATTCTCCTGATTTTAAAAATTTATATTGAAAAATACGCCGGAAAAAGGTAAAATATGTTTGCAAAAAAAATTCAAAAAATTACAAAAAAATATTAAAAAATCTATTGACAAATCATAATATATGGGTTATAATAATCAAGCTGTTGAAAATCACATATGAGCCATTAGCTCAGCTGGCAGAGCACTTGACTTTTAATCAAGGTGCCCGGGGTTCGAATCCCCGATGGCTCACCAATCGAAAGACCCGTAAAACCGCATGAATATGCGATTTGCGGGTTTTTTGCTTATATAAAAATATTTTTATTTTTTCTTAAAATCTTACGTAAAACCGTGTAAAATCGGTCTTAAAACACCCAAATGTATTCCACTTTGTATTCCACTTTTTAAGTGGATTTTTTTATTATGGTGGTTTTGTGATGAAAAATATGTGCGAATTCGCACATTGTAATCGCACATTTTACAAAAATTCTTATATCATATATAAATAAATCAAGAGGTGATCCTGATGTAAAATACAAAAT
>JAZQBJ010000207.1:0-11319 GCA_045545715.1 Oscillospiraceae bacterium | reverse complement strand
CCTAAAGGGAGGGGGACCGCCTTTGGCGGTAGAGGGATTCTTTTTTTTATGCAAAATTCAAAGTGCATAGTGCAAAGTTAAAAAAGCGGACTTTTTGGCGGCGCTTTTTGTTTTTCCCACCCTTTTTCCCATTCCAAAAGGCGTTTCCCCACACAGAAAAACTATTCGGTGTGGGGATTTATTTTTTCAACTGTTTTATATTTATATTAGGTTATAATATCCGAATATCGGTTACGGAAAGGAGAAGGAAAGATGAAAAAATTCCTTTTGATTTTTTTGCTCGTCGCAATTGCCGCAGGGGTGGCTTTTGTTTCGGTAAAAAAATTTTCCGGACGAAAACCTCCGGAAGAAATCCGTTCTTTTGAAAAGATTAATTTAAGAATAAGCGGAATGCGTGTGATGCAGGAATATGAAATTCTTTGCCGCGGCGATGAAACGGAAATTTCGCTTTATCATCTTTATTACGCAAACGGAAAAGATGAGCGCCGGATTGAAAAAAGCGCCGTGCTCAAAACCGAAGAAATGATAGAAATTCTTAATTCCTGCAAAATTTCCGGCTGGAACGGTTTTAAGGGCGAACATCCGAAAAACGTTTCCGACGGCGATATGTTCCGGCTTGAAGCGGTTATCAATGAGGGCGAAAGAATATATGCGGAAGGCTCCGCAAATTTTCCCGAAGGATACAGCGGATTTTTAAAAGAACTTAACAAATTGCTTCATGATAATTAATTTTTGGGAGGCGGAAAAATGGCAAATCTTAAAAAACTTACGATTCTTCATTCGAACGATCTTCACGGCGATTTTATGGCAAAAGAGGTGGATAAGGAACTTCTCGGCGGAATTTCAATGCTTTCCGGTTACATAAACAAAGTCCGCGGCGAAGAGGAAAACGTTCTTTATACAATTTCCGGAGATATGTTCCGCGGAAGCGTAATCGACAGTGAATATAAAGGCATTTCCACCATTGAAATAATGAATATGCTTGCTCCCGACGTTGTAACTCTTGGAAATCACGAAGTTGACTATGGCCTTGCGCATCTGCTTTTCGTTGAAAAATGCGCCCAGTTCCCGATAATCAACGCAAACCTTTATATAACAACAAACGGAGTGCGCCTTTTCAGATCCCATCTTATCAAGGAAATCGGCGGAATGAAAATTCTTTTTATCGGAATCCTTACGGAAAACGTGCTCCATTCCACAAAGCAGGATAAAATAATAGGTTCTTTTGTCGATGTTCACGAAGCTGCTTCGGAAGTCGGAAGAATCTGCGACAGTTACAGAACCGAAGACATTGATTTTACAGTTCTTCTTACTCATATCGGTTTTGAAGAGGACAAAAAACTCGCAGAAGCTCTTGACCCGAGATGGGGCGTTGATATTATAATCGGCGGTCACAGCCACACAAACCTTGAAAAGCCGGAAATCGTAAGGGGAATTCCGATAGTCCAAGCGGCTTGCGGAACAAACCAGATAGGCAGATTCGATATCATTGTCGATACCGACCGCAACTGCATCGACCGTTATACATGGCGCCTTATCCCTATTGATGATGATTACTGCCCGAGAGATACCGCCCTTGAAGCGGTCATCGAAAAATATAAAACCGAAACGGATAAAAAATATAAACGAATAGTCACCCGCCTTGCGGATAAATATACCCACCCCTGCCGCTATCAGGAAACCGAGCTTGGAAAAATCTTCGCCGATGCATTTAAGGACGCTCTGGGCGTTGATATCATGATGGTCGGTTCCGGAAGCATTCGCGGAGAAGAACTTGGCCCGATAGTTATGCTCGAGGATCTTATACAGATATTCCCCTATAACGACGAGATTTTCAGAATTTCTGTAACGGGAACCCAGCTCAGAACAATAATAAAACATGTTTTCAGAACCGGTTCCCTTCTCGGCCTTACTGAATTTTATCAGTATTCAAGAGGTTTCCATATAGTTTTCGATTATGATGCCCAACAGCTTCTTGAACTTTCTCTTGACGGAAAGGATATCGAAGCCGACAGGATCTATACCGTCGGAATAAATGCCTTCCATTTCAAAAATCTTAAAGAATTTTTAGGAGTCAGCGAAGAGGAGGTTTCCAAAAACAAAGAGCCGAAAGTTCTTGCAACAAAAAGCGCGGACGTTCTTGATGAATATTTCAGCCATCAGGAACTTATCAAAGTTCCAAGCGAAAGACGCCTTGTTATAAAACAGGCCGCCGCAGGCAAAAAATGAGGGCAGAACAATGAAAAACAAAATTTTAAAAACGGCGGTGATAATCGTAATGCTGGGTCTGCTTTCAATGCTTTTCGGCTGCAAAACCGAAAAAGCCCCCGAATATCCTTTTGATACCGAAAAAGCATATTATCAAAGACGCGGCGGAGTTATGGCCGGCGGAAGATTTGAAATAAAAACCGACCCCGAAGGAATTGTGGAGGTTTACAGCTATCCAATCCCCGTTCCGGAACACGAGGACGGAATGAAGGATAAGGGCGCGGATATCTTTTTTGTGGGAATCGCTCCCGGCGAAGTTACCGTCACCGAAATCGAACATTATCCAACAAGTTTGCCGGACGAAACTTCCTTCGTTCTTTCCGTGGATGAAAATCTCTGCGTAACAAAGAAGGAATAAATATCCCGAAAAGCAAAAACCCCACACTTTTTCCCACCCTTCGGCTGTTTTCCAACACTTTTTGTTGACCGCTGTGTGGGGACATCAAAAGATACCCTATATATAATAAAATCATAGATTTTTCTATTATTTATTCTTTAATTGAAAAGGAGAGAAAAAAGAATGAAAAAGATAATCAGCATTATCCTTTGCCTTGCAATGATTTTTGCAATGGCAGTAACCGCTTTTGCGGCAACCAGTGTAACCAATGTAACTCTTGTCGTAATGAAAACCGATGCGGAAGGCAATCCTCTTAAAGGAGCAGCATTTGTGCTTATTCCTGCAACAACGACCGAACCTGCATATGAGGCATATTCCGAGGAAACCGGCAAAGCCTTTTTCCAGGGAATTGCTGACGGAAGTTATACCCTTAAAGAAAACACCGCTCCCGATGGCTACATAAAATCTGACGTGGAATACACCATCGAAGTTGTAAACGGCCAGATTATAACCGGCCGGGACAATGACGGCAAACTTAATTATTACGATAATCTGAACCCCTATGTTTTTGTAAACGAAAAAATCGATGATTCCAACAACGGAACCGTTGAAGTAATCATCCCCGTTACCAAAGTTGTTGAACAGACCGGCTTCAAAGCTCCCGGCGCAGAAACCTTTACTTTCGAAGTTTTCGGTTTTGAAAACAGCAATCAGATCGAATGGAGCTATGTTTCCAACACTGTTGAAACCAACGGCGCAGGAACTTATGAAGAAGATATCATTATCGAAATCGAAGACGAATCCCTTGTTTATGAGCCTTTCTTCATCAAAGAAACCAAAGGAACAAAAGAAGGCTGGACCTATTCCGAGGCTGTTTATAAAGTAATCCCCGTTTTCGAAAACAACGATTTTGTCGGTTTTGAATTCGAAATCGAAGAAAACGGCGACCCCGTAACCTATGACGAAGCAGTTTTCGTAAACAGCTATTATGAAAAATTCAACTTCGCTCCGATGAATCCTTCCAAAGATATCCTCGACGATATCATCGACATTTTTGACAACGACGAACCCGAAGAAACCGAAGAACCCGAGGAAGCAAACCCCAACACCGGTGCACCGGTTTTTGCTCTTCCCGCAGCTATCGCTGTTATCTGCGGCGCAGCTCTTCTTGGAAAAAGAAAATAAAATCTGAAGACCCCATTGAATATTTTCGCATATTCTCTGGTGAAAGCTAAATTCAAAACCTGCCGGAGAAGTTTTCTTCGGCAGGTTTTTGCTTATCCGCAAAATTAAAAAAGAGGTGATACCGTGAAAAACCTTTTTGCTCTGATATTTTCGCTTTTGCTTTGTGTTTCGGTTTTTTCCGGCTGTGAAGTAAACATCAATCTTCCGGAAGGTGTTGTTCCGCCGCAGGAATCCGGCGTTTCCGAAAATTCCGAATCTTCCGAAGAAAGTTCTTCCCAAAGCGGAGTTGTTTCCCCGGGAAAAAGGCCTTTTAATCCGGAAACAAGTGAGCCGATCCACGAAAACAACGCCGACCCCACTTCCTATGAAAAACTTATAAACGAACTTTATTACACCCAAAGCGCCTTCGGCGAAGCTTTTATCGGATATATCGAAGGCCCCATGGGAACCGGTTATGAGGAGTTTTTTGAGGAGCGGGGATATATGGACGAATATTCCTTCATCGCGGAAATTCCTTATGACAGATACGTTGAAACAAACGGAAACGAAATGTACTGCATCGTTCCGAGGGATAAAAATTCCTCCGTTTCCGTAAACGAATGGAAATCTTCTCCCACCGGCGGAAGCTACGGAGAAATTCTTTATAAAAGTGATTCCGGCGAGCCTTTCATCATCACCTGTAACGAAGACGGCTCGAATCCCAACGTAAAAATCGTGATAGTCGATTCCGACGGAAACGTCTTTGAATTCAGCCCCTATTTCAATTCCCAGATGGGCTGGCTCGAAGTTTATGAAACTCCGGAAGCATGGAGCTATGATTTTACGGTTTATGAAGATGCTTCCATGCGGGATATTCTTGTTTTCGATGATCTTCTCGGCGATTGGGCGGGATTTTATACCACCCCCGAAGGTGACGAAGTTCAGTTCCATTTCAATTTCTATCGTGCCGCCTATGGCGAACCCTGCGTAACTTTCTGGTATGGCGAAGAATACGGCGAATATACTGAATATTACGAAGGTTATGCCTATGAGCAGTATGACGAAAACGGCGATTTCACCGGAAGCCTTATTCTTGAAATGACCCTTACCCAGGGAACAAATTCCGCCGAAAAAGGCCCGATTCTTCTTATGTCCACCTATGAATTCAGAAGGGCGGAATGGGACAGAAACTGGATCGTTGCAAGCCGCACCGGCGGCGGACTTCTTATGGAAGAATACGGCCTCGGCTGGCTCGAAATGGCCCAGGCTATGGGATAAACGGAAAGGAGATTTATATGGGACTTTTTGACAGCCTTAAACAACAGGCAATAAACGCACTTAAAACAAACGGAAACAAACTTGGAAAGGAACTTGGCGACAACATCAAAAACGCCGTAAAAACCGCCGCAAACAAATCTGTTTCGATTGATTTTTCAAAAGTTCCCGAAAGCTTCGAAGAATTTGTTTCCCTTCCCGAAGCGGGAATGAAAACACCTTTTGAAACCGCCGCAATGACGGTGCTCGCCTTCTGCGTATATCCGAAAGACCGTGAGCTTTCCGTTAAGATGCTCAATTTCCTCCGGGGACCCCGCCCTCTCAGCGGAATGGACGTAAATTTCATCCGGGACAGATTTATGGATAAGGATTACGTTCCCCGTTCTTATTTCGAAGGCGCAACCCCGGAAAACGATTATACTCCGAGCCTTCCGCTGAAAATAACCGTAAGCGACAACCCTTATAGCTATGAAAACCAGGGTTATGCAAAACTCTTTGTCCGTTCCGGCGGCGCCGACGGTTTAAGAGAAATCGTTTTAAGAGAAGCAAAAGACGGAAAATGGTATCTTTGGGAACAGTTCATTCTTTCCGACATTCGTCAGCCGGAAAGCGCAAACCCCTGGGCATAAAATTGAATTTACATAAAAAGGAGAGTGTGATCTATGGGACTTATTAAAGCGATAGGCGGAGCAATCGGCGGAGTATTGGCCGACCAGTGGAGAGAGTATTTTTACTGCGAAGCGATAGCTGCGGACGTTCTTGCGGTAAAAGGACAGAAAAGAACAGGCGCAAGAAGCTCCAACACAAAAGGCGAAGATAATATCATATCCAACGGTTCGATAATCGCAGTAGCAGACGGCCAGTGCATGTGCATTGTTGAACAGGGAAAAGTTGTTGATATCTGCGCAGAGCCGGGCGAATATACATACGATATGTCCACCGAGCCTTCGATTTTCAGCGGAAAACTCGGAACAAGCATAGTCGATTCCTTTAAGACTATCGGAAAACGTTTCACCTTCGGCGGCGATACCGCAAAGGACCAGAGAGTATATTATTTCAACACCAAGGAACTTATCGGAAACAAATACGGAACCCCGAGCCCGGTTCCGTTCAGAGTAGTTGATGAAAGAGCGGGAATCGATATCGATATAGCGATCCGCTGCTTCGGCGAATACAGCTACCGTCTTTCCGACCCGATTCTTTTCTATACCAATGTTTGCGGAAACGTAGCATATCAGTATAACAGAAGCGAACTTGACAGCCAGCTCAAGAGCGAACTTCTCACCGCTCTCCAGCCGGCATTCGCAAAGATTTCCGCAATGGGAATCCGCTATTCTGCTCTTCCGGGCCATACCACGGAAATGGCGGACGCTCTTAACGAAGTTCTTTCCGAAAAATGGAGAGGCCTTCGCGGAATCGAGATCGTATCCTTCGGCGTATCTTCGGTAAAAGCGGACGAAGAAGACGAAAAGATGATCAAGGAAATGCAGCGTAATGCGGCATTTATGGATCCGACCAGAGCGGCAGCACATATGGTCGGCGCACAGGCTGCGGCAATGCAGGCTGCAGCGGCAAATGAAGGCGCAGGTCCCGCAATGGCATTCATGGGAATGGGTATGGCACAGAACATGGGCGGAGTCAACGCTGCAAACCTTTACCAGATGGGTCAGCAGCAACAGGCACAGATGGGCGTTCCCAATCCCCAGGCGGTTGAAGCGGCAAAAGATCCGAGAAACGCAATGCCGGCGCCCGAAGGCTGGACTTGTTCCTGCGGCGCAACCGCAACCGGAAAATTCTGCACCGAATGCGGCGCACCGAAACCTGCAGAAGATGGCTGGACCTGCTCCTGCGGTCAGGTAAACAAAGGCAAATTCTGCCCCAACTGCGGCGCAAAGAAACCCGCCGGTGTTCCCCAATATAAATGCGACAAATGCGGCTGGGAACCGGAAGACCCCAAAAATCCGCCGAAATTCTGCCCGGAATGCGGCGACCCTTTCGGTGACGAAGATATTAAATAATCAATAAAACATTAATTTCTTTTATGGAGGTATTTATTATGGAAGGCAATAAACTCATGGCTGCAATTTCCTATCTCTGGATCCTTTTCCTCGTTCCGCTTCTTGCGGCAAAAGATGATGCGTTTGCGCGTTATCACGCAAACCAGGGACTTGTTCTTTTCCTTGCGGAAATCGCAATCAGCGTCATCGGAATCATTCCTTTCGTAGGCCCGATTATTGCGGCAGTAGGCGGAATTGCAACTTTTGTTTTTGCAATTCTCGGAATTATCAACGCGGTTAAAGGCGAAATGAAACCCCTTCCTTTCATCGGCGGAATCGAAATCATCAAATAATTTCTGCATAAATAAAAAATCCTCCGCAGCGCGGAGGATTTTTTTATTTGAAGTATTCTTTATCTTTAACAATAAAAATAGGGAAGGGCGGGTCGTTTGGTCTGTTGAGAAAATCACATTTCATAACGTTATACTGAGCGCCGGGAAGGGAAGAAACAAATTCAAGAATTGCGTCCCTTTCGGAATAACCGTTGTTGCGTCCGTAATAAACGCAAAGGGAAAGAAGACCGCCGGGTTTTAAAATTTCAAGGGATTTCTGGATTGCGGGAATCGAAGTTTCGACCCTTGTAAAAACGTCGTGACTTCCGCCCGGAAGCCAACCGAAGTTGAAAACAATGCAGTCGGCGCTGTTCGGTTCTGCAAATTTATCAATATCACTGTGGCTTGTGCAGATAACCTCGCTGATATCTGAAAATCCGTGTTCGGCAAGATTTGCTTTTGTTGATTCAACGGCTTCCGGCTGGATATCCATTGCAAGAACGTGTCCGTTTTCCCCGCAAAGTTCACAGAGATAAACGGAATCATGTCCGTTTCCGGAAGTTGCGTCTATGCAAAAATCACCGGGTTTTAGGTGCATTTTGAGAATCTTATGAACTATTCCAAGGGCGCTGTATTCGCTGAACATAAAAATTCCTCCCAAAAACAGAAATTCTGCATATAATCCTAATCCAAAACGGAGTATATGTCAAGAAAATGCCAGTTTTAAAATTATAAGTATTATATTTTAAAATATATAAATAAATTATAGGCAAAGCTTTTTGTCGAAATTTGTGAATAAACGGTCAATTTTTATTTATAAATTTAAAAATAGTTTGCATTTTTTTATATTTTATATTATAATTGCCGTTAGATATGCAGAAAGGATGTTTATCAATATGAAAAAGACAATTGCCGTAATTCTCGGCCTTATGCTTGTTTTGCTTTCCGTAACCGGTTGCGCAAGACCCGATCCGAAATATGTAACCCCGGAAGAATTTGAAGTTAAGTTCTATCCCGTAAGCGATGAGGGTCAGACCTTTGCTTCCGGTCTTACCGCACTCCAGGTTGTTATGAACACCCCCAATGTTGAAATGGGAACCGGCGAAATTTCCGTAAAAAGAGTTTCCGACGGAAAAGAAATCCTCAAATATGATGCACGTATGGACGGCGACCATATTTTCCTCAACAGCGGAGTAAATCCTCCCTATGCCCAGCTTATAATCATGCTTCCCGAAGGCGAAGTTTTTGAAATGGGAGAAACCTATTCCGTAACCATGGATGAAAAATTCTTCTATGTTGACGATATCAATGGCTTTGTTGGCGATATTCTTGAAGGCGAATGGGAATTCACCATCGGAAACTATGGTTATGACGGCAACATTTCCGAAATGCCCATAACCTATCTTGTCGGCGATACCATCGAAATTCCCGTTGCGGTCGGTGATGAAGCAGCTACTGCTGTTCTTCTTTACGATAACGTAAGCGTTGTTTCCGCGGAACAGAGAGCGCTTAGCGAAAATGGAACTTTCAAACTTGATGCAGTCGGCGAAGGAAACGCCACAATTTCTATAATGTTCCTTGATGAAAACGGAATGCATATTGAAACTCTCGGTTTCACCATTACCGTAAAATAATTAAAAAAACAGCGGAGCCGCACCTTGGTGCGGCTCATTTTTTATCTTGATATAATGTTTGTTTTGTTATATAATAAAATATAAATATTTTCAAGGAGGTACCGTTATGAAAGTCAATCTTCTTTGCCATACTCCAAACCCCGAAAAAACAATTGCCGCCGCCGCAAGACTTTGTTACAGCAATTCCGGCGCGGATGAACTTTTTGACGGGATGACCGATGAAAAAGCTTCCAACTACGTTGCGATGCTTGAACGTCTTGGTCACGAAAGTCCCCTTGAACACGTAACTTTCA
Organism: Oscillospiraceae bacterium; assembly: GCA_045545715.1. Lineage (GTDB taxonomy): Bacteria > Bacillota > Clostridia > Oscillospirales > Ruminococcaceae > UMGS1668. The sequence goes on along the minus strand of JAZQBJ010000207.1, from coordinate 2,019 downwards.
CCTTCACCATCGAAGGAGTTTCCCGTGCTTTTCTTGCCCAGATAACCCGCCACAGAATCGCTTCTTTCAGCGTTCAGAGCCAGCGTTATGTCAACAAAGAAGGACATTTCGAATTTATCGTTCCTCCGTCGATCGGCGAGAATGAAGAAGCTCTTGCGGAATATAATAAAATTATGGAAACCTGTGCGGAAAGTTACCGTAAACTTACCGAAATCCTCAAGGCAAAAGCCGCAGCGGAATTTGTTGCAGAAGGAAAGACTGAGGAAGAAGCACTTAAACTTGCGGAGAAAAAAGCAATTGAAGACGCCCGCTTTGTTCTTCCGAACGCATGCGATACAAAAATGATAGTTACCATGAACGTAAGAAGCCTTCATAACCTTTTCCGCCTTCGCTGCTGCAACAGAGCTCAATGGGAAATTCGCGCCGTTGCTGACGAAATGCTTCGCCTTTGCAGAGCGGAAGCACCTTCTCTTTTCGCACATGCAGGCCCTGCCTGTGTTTCCGAAGGAAGATGTTCCGAAGGAAAAATGACCTGCGGAAAACCCAGAACCGAACTTATAGTAAAATAAGGAGAGAAAAATGGTATATCTTTTTCTTGCAAACGGTTTTGAAGATATGGAAGCCGTTGTTCCTTTTGATCTTATGAAAAGGGCCGGAATCGACGTTGCAACTGTCGGAATCGGCGGAAAAATTATAAAAAGCGCTCACGGACTTTCGGTAACCGCTGAAATTTCCGAAAACGAAGTGGATTTTGAAAAAGCGGAGGCTTTTGTTTTTCCCGGCGGATGGCCAGGCGCAAAAAACCTTAAAAATTCAGAAACAGTTAATAATGCCATAACATTTGCACTCCATAATGATATCATCATCGGCGCGATCTGCGCTTCGCCCGGATATGTTCTTTCCGGAACAGGAGCTCTTTCCGGTAAAAAATATACATGCTTCCCGGGTTTTGAGGTTCCGGAAGGTGAATATACCGCAGAGAAAGTTCAGATTGACGGAAAACTTATCACGGCTAACGGTCCGGCTTCCGCAAAAGATTTTGCGCTTGCTCTTGTTTCGGCAATAAACGGAAACCTTGAAGGAATCGAGGAATTTTCGGAATAAACGCCGAAAGCCCTGCGTTATAAGCAGGGCAAAGGCTTATGGATTTTTCAGATTATCAGCCGCATCCGCATCCGCAATCGTTGTTGCAGCCGCAGCCACAGCCGTTGTTGCCATAACCGTTATTTCCGCAGCAGCAGAAGAGAAGGATAAGGATGATGATCCACCAGCAGCAATTATTGTTTCCGAACATGAAATTTCACCTCGTAAGAAAAAATTATATCGGCTTTCGGCTTTCCGTTTTGCCGGTATGTTATATGATATGAAAACAATCAGCCGTTGGTTACAAACAAAACTGACGGAATGATCGGAGGATTTTATGAACAACAAAGAATTTGAAGATTTCTTCAAAGACCTTGATCCAAACGAAGAACCCAGGGTAAAACCCGATTTGGAAGAAGATGAAGACCTTGTTTTTTCTTCTTTCTTTGAGGATGCAACTTCTTCGGCAAAAAAGAATGATGAAGCAAAAACAAAACCCGCTTCATTTGATTTTGATGACGATGTTTTTGCTCCGCCGCCGCCGGAAGAAGACGAACCTGTCATTATAAAAAAAGAACCCGTTGCCGAAGTTAAAAAAGCGGAACCGGAAATCAAAAATCCCGTCCGGAAAAATTCCGATTCCGAAGCGGCTCGCAAAAAAAAGAAAAAAAGACTCAATACCGCATATAACTGGCTTATTACTGTTATCTGGGTTTCGGCGGTCCTTGCTGTATCTGTTTTTATCGCATCGTTTGCACTTTCAAGCATCAATGACCTTGTTGGGTTCAGCAAAGAGAGCAAGGAAATTGAAATCACAATTCCCGAAGGCTACGGCCTTTCCGAAATAGCCGAACTTCTTGAAGAAAAAGGTATTATTGATGAACCTTTTACTTTTGAAGTTTATGCAAGGGTAAAGGAAATGGATAAACGCCTTGC
>JAZQBJ010000206.1:0-3381 GCA_045545715.1 Oscillospiraceae bacterium | reverse complement strand
ATAATAATTGCCGATGATTCCAAAAGGAATTTCTGTTTTTTCAAGTACCTTTTTTATTTTCATCAAAACTCACCCTAAATTTTAATTTTTTCTTTCAATGTTTCAAGTGCTTTTTTCTCGATCCTGCTCACATAGGATCTTGAAATGCCGAGTTTTTTTGCAACTTCCCGTTGTGTAAAGCTCTTTCTTCCGTTAAGTCCGTATCTTAGAAAAATAATATCTTTTTCTCTTGGCAGAAGTTCGCTGTCGATTACTTTATATAAATCTTCTGTCTGAAGTTTGCTTTCAATATCTTCTGTTATGGAATTTTCGTTTGTTATCACGTCCATAATTGTCAGAACGTTTCCGTCTTTATCGCAGTCGATGGGTTCGGAAAAGGAAACATCCTGTGAATATTTTTTCTTGTTTCTGAAATACATAAGTATTTCATTTTCTATACATCTTGCCGCATATGTTGCAAATCTTGTTCCTTTTTCAAAATTAAAAGTTGATACTGCCTTTATCAGTCCGATCGTACCTATCGAAACCAGATCGTCCTGTTCGGATGAATTGCTGTAATATTTTTTAATTATGTGAGCAACAAGCCGCAAATTATGTTCGATAAGTTTGTTTTTTGCATCAATGTCGCCGTTTTTCATCTTTTTAAAACAGTTAATTTCTTCTTCCGGCGAAAGCGGCTTTGGGAAAGTGTTTGATGCGGTCACATGCAAAGCAAAAATTATAATTCCCGATAATATTCCGATTAAAAAGATATAATCCATTGAATCACCTCTCTATAATCAAATATATTTGGAATTAATTAAATATTGCATGTCCGTTATATATGTACCGTTGTTTTTAACACAAAGAAGGTGTATAATTAAAACATAATTCATAAAGGAGTTGAAAAAATGAAAGTAAGCGAAATGCCTTATGAGCACATCCCGTTTGAAGAATTCAGCAAAAGCGCAATGGAAATTATCGAAGGAGTTAAAAATGCAAAAAATTCCGATGAAGTTCTTGAATGGCGTAAAAAATATCTTGAACTTGTCATAAGATATTCTACAGCTATGAATATCTCTTATATCAGATACAGCTGCAATACTGCGGATGAATTTTATGTAAAAGAAAATGATTATTTTGATGAGATCGGTCCACAGGTAGGAAATCTCATGAATATGTATAACGATGCTCTTCTTAATTCTCCTTTCAGAACTGAACTTGAAGAAAAACTTTCTCCCGTTTATTTCAAGCATATGGAAGTTCAGGCGAAGGCAATGTCCCCCGAAATTATCGAGGATATGATAGAGGAAAACAAAATCGTTTCCGAATATTCCAAACTTATGGCCGGAATGGAATTTGAATTCCGCGGCGAAAAACTCAGCCGTGCAGCTCTTGCGGGATTCTTTAAGTCCGATGACCGAGAAACCCGCAAGGAAGCATATACTGTTTTAGGTACCGTAATGAACGGTTATGCTGATCAGCTCGACGATATTTTTGACCGTCTTGTAAAAGTAAGAACTAAAATGGCTCAGAAACTCGGTTATAAAAACTTTGTTGAACTGGGTTATTACCGTATGGAACGCGTTTGCTATGATAAAAATGACGTAGAAACTTTCCGTAAAAACGTTCTCGAATCCATTGTTCCTGTTGTTGCAAAACTCCGTAGTGAAAACGCAAAAGATCTCGGCATCGATAAATATATGATTTATGATAATGATGTCATTATTCCCGGCGGAGATCCTAGACCATCCGGAAATAAGGAAGAAATTTTCAACGCCGCAAAAGAAATGTATCATGAAATGAGTGACGAATCCGCGGCATTTATTGATCTTATGCTTGAAAACGATGCTTTCGATGTTGAATCCCGCAAAAATAAATGGGGCGGCGGCTATTGCACAGAAATTCCTAAATATAAACAGCCTTTCATTCTTGCAAACTTCAACGGTTCCGCCGATGATGTTGACGTTATGACCCATGAAGCGGGCCATGCATTCAACGCCTTCCTTATTGCAGATAACAAATTTGCCCTTGAAATCGGATGCGGCGGAATGGAAACCGCAGAGACCCATTCCATGAGCATGGAATTCTTTGCATGGAAATACATTGATAAATTCTTCGGCGAAAACGCAACCAAATATAAATTTATGCATGCTCTCGGCGCCCTTTCCTTCATTCCTTATGGAACTATTGTTGACTATTTCCAGCATATCGTTTATGAGAATCCGGAGTTGACTCCCGCAGAAAGAAATGAAACTTGGAAAAAGCTTTGTGCCGAATTCCTTCCCCATATTAATCTTGAAGGAGTCCCCTTCCTTGAAGATGGACGCAGATGGCAGTATCAGATGCATATCTATGAATCTCCGTTCTATTATATCGATTACTGCCTTGCACAGACTGCCGCTTTTGGATTCCTCCTCGCTTCTCAGGAAGATTACGATGATGCTTTTGCACGTTATATCCGCCTTATGAAACAGGGCGGAGAACAGTATTATGATCTTCTTCTTGAAGAAGCAAATATCCCTTCTCCTTTTAAAGACGGAGCTCTTAAAGAGCTTGCTGAAAAAGTCGAAAGCCTTCTCAGCAAAATCAAATCAGAAATTTAAAACGAAAAAATCCCCTCGAAGATTAACTTCGAGGGGATAAAAAAAGGTCCGTGCACAGTTTGAGCACGTACCTTTTATTTAATACATTCCGGTTAAAAGAACAGCAACTCCGATAATCAGAATCAATATAATCGCAGCAATCGGAACCATCATTCCAAGAGCGGCAACTATCATTGCTGAAAGGTCACCTTTTTCCATTTTATCTGCAAGCTGAATTTCATCTTCGACAGATTTGGGATCAAATTCTTCCCTTTCAAATTCTTCGTGCTGATCATGACCGTTTTGTTCGGCCTGGAGCTCGAATGCACGGTCAATTCTTTTGGGAAAAAGCATAAACAAGCCTTTTCTTGCCATAAAATCAAGCTCCTTTTAACTCAAACTATTATTCCTGTACAGTTTCCTTTTTTGTAAGCTTGTGGTGGCAAGCAACAAAATGGTTGGGAGAAACTTCTTCCCATTCCGGAACAACCTGTTTGCAAATTTCGGTGCAGTAAGCGCATCTTGTATGGAATTTGCAGCCTTTAGGCGGGTTTACAGGGCTGGGGATATCGCCTTCAAGGATCTGAAGATCTTTATGACCTTCGTCTTCGGTTGTAGGGATAGCGTTAAGAAGTGCTTCAGTATAAGGATGTACGGGGTTATCAAAGATTTCCTGAGAATCTGCAAGTTCAACCATGTTACCGAGATACATAACACCGATTCTGTCGGAGATGTATTTAACTACGGAAAGGTCATGAGTGATAAAGAGATAGGTAAGATCCTTCTTTTCCTGGAGCTCATCGAACATGTTGATAAC
>JAZQBJ010000205.1:0-17559 GCA_045545715.1 Oscillospiraceae bacterium | reverse complement strand
GCCTCCTTTCGTGTTTAGTCTAGCACACTAGACACAGCTTGTCAAGTACATTCTACAAATTTTCTTGACTTTTTGTTTAGTATGCTGTATTGTATATTTGACAGGAGTTGATATTAATGAATTTAGGCGATGTAATTAAGAATTATAGAATGGAGCAAAAAATAAGTCAGGATGTTTTTGCCGAAAAATCCGGATTAAGTAAAGCTTATGTTTCTATCCTTGAAAGGAACTATAATCCAAAAAGCAAAAATCCGCCAATTCCTTCTCTCGAAACAATAAAAGCAGTTTCTTCTGCAATTTCTTGTGATTTTAACGATTTAATTGCGCTTCTTGATGGTAATCTTGAGGTATCTTTAGATAAAAAAGAAATCGCCGAGGAACCCCTCAGCGATCTCGAAAAAGAATTTATTGAATTGTTACGACTTATCCCGCAAGATTCTCAGCCTCTTGTTCTTTCAATGATAAAGGCTGCGTTAAAGTCACATAATCTTTTATAATTTCAATAGCAATTATTAATGCCGCTTCCGGGTCTTTTGAATTTCGGATCATCAAAAGAGCTTCTCGCTCGATCTCCGTCATTAAAAAACCCTCCCATCGCGGAATTAATAAGCCGCCACTCGGAAGAATCCAAAGTTATGATAATTACGCAAACTCTTTCTAAGAGCAGCAAGCCTGTCTTCTTCCATACCAAATCATCTTCTTTCTTTTTTGAAAAAATAAAAAAGACCTTTCGTCCGCCACATCAATGTGCCGTCGAAAAGTCTTGTAACCGATTTTCGGTTCACGGCACCGGCGGTTTCCCGCGTATAGTCGATGCCGTAATAGAACTACTCCCTTTTCGGTGGGAATTTATTTTGTGGCTTTATTATAATCTTCTCACATGAAATGTCAATACTTTTTTCAAAAAAATTTTTGATAATTTTTTGAAATTTTTGTGAACAAAAAGTGATTTTATAAATAAGAACATTCGTTCTTTTTATATCTGCATATTAGCATATACTATGCTTTTGTTCAACCCCAAAACTGCACCAATAAAAAATGCCCCTCGGATTCTGGTACCATCCGAAGGGCAGGGCAGAAAAAAAGGATAGCTTCTGCCCTTTTATTATATAATGTAATAGGAGGCTTTGTCAATTATGAAACGAACAAACACAGCGTCCTGGGATGAAAAGAATAAACGTTGGCGCATTGCCGTCCAAAAAGATGGCGTCCGCAAAAACTTCTATTCTTCAACACCCGGAAGAAACGGTCAGCGCGAAGCGAACCGCAAGGCCGATGAATGGTTGGAAAATCAAATTGAAAGTCGTATGCGCTGCGATCGTGCGCTTGATTTGTTTGCTGAAAATATAAAAGAAAGAACAAGCATTGACAACTACGAAAGAGAAGAGCGGAATATAAGGCTCTATATAAAGCCCGTTATCAAAAGCCTTTATGCGGACACCTTAAACGAAGCTCATTTACAGTATGTTATTGATAGGCAAGCAAAAAGGCTTTCTAAAAAAAGTTTGATGAACCTAAAATCAACTTTAACAGCTTTTATGAAATTTTGCAGAAAAAACAAATGGTCTTCTCTTTATCCGGAAAATTTATCTATTCCAAAAGGTGCATTCGTTGCCGAAAAAGAAGTGCTTCAACCGGAAGACGTAAAAAAACTTTTTTTATCAAATAAATCGGTATATAGAAAAAAGGAAATCGAAGAACCGTATATTTGGGCATATCGTTTTCAAGTCGCAACCGGGTTACGCCCTGGCGAACTATTTGGATTAAAGTGGTCGGATATCAAAGATGATTATGTTTTTTTAAAACGCTCTATCAACCAACGCAAAGCTGTAACAAGGGGAAAAAACGACAACGCGGTAAGGTCTTTTAAATTAACTCCTCTCGCAAAGTTTATTCTTCAAAACCAACCAAAGCAAGGAAGTTTTGTTTTTCAAATAGAATCCGGAAAGCAATACCGTTCTCATCTTGAAAGATTTTGCAAAGCAAACGAAATCACGGTGGTAACTCCTTATGAATTGCGCCACACATTTGTTTCGTTGGCAAAAACACTTCCGGAAGGAATTGTAAAATCCGTTGTCGGCCATTCAAAAAGCATGGACACTTTTGGCGTTTACGGTCATAAATTAAACGGCGACGAAGACCTCACCGCAACAATGCTGCAAGAAATTTTTGAGAAAATAATATAAAGTGTGTTAAAAAGTGTGTTACACAAAAAATAAAACCGCCTAACAAATCGCATTGTTAAGCGGTTTTTTGTGGTGGAGGCGAGGGGAATCGAACCCCTTTGAATTATGTTTTTATGAAAACATAAGATTATTTATTTGTGTAATTTTCCGCATTATTATGCGGTTTTTACGCCTTGTATGTTTTCTTCAAAACATAAGATTGTTTTTCCAAAACATAAAAAGTGTGTTAAAAAGTGTGTTAAAATTCCTTTAGGCAAAGAGCAAAGCAACGTATAAAAAAGGACCGTTTTAAACGGTCCTTTTTTATTTTATCGCTCAAGTTCCATCATAATACGGTGATAGATTTCTTTTTCTTCCTGCGGCGCTCTCTCCATCATTTCCCGTATCTTTCTTTTAAAGTCTTTTTCACCGTGATAGCTGTTTCCGCCGTCATAGCTTCCGGAACCATAACTGCCTCCGCCGCCATATCCGCCATAGCTGCCACCGGAAGCATAGCTGCCTCCGCTGGCATAACTACCACCGGAACCATAACTGCCTCCGCCATAGCTTCCGCCATAAGAACCGCCGCTTTCATGGCTAAAACCTTTTCCAAAGCCTCCGCCCTGGTTTTCAAACATTTCTATTTTATAGGTGTTTTTAATGGCGTTAAGTGCTTTATCAACAATATCGACGGAACCCGGCGAAAGCTCGCCTTTGCGCGAATATTCCTCCGTCACTTTGCAAAGGGCTTCGCGCATTTCATAAAGTCCTCTCATAGCTTCCGCCTCCTTTGCTTGCCGTTATGCCGTAGTGGCCGGAGTGGTAGGAGTTACACTTTCAAACGGGTTATAAGAAATATATGCCGGAATGGGTGTAGGTCTAAGAGTGTTGATAAGATATGCGTTCTGTGCATACTGAGAAGCGTTGAACTGGAGTGCCAGAATCTTCTGATTCTGTTCAGCAATCTTTTCGTCTTTGGCCGCAATTCTGTCTGCAACAAGTGCATCCATAATGGCTCTTGTGTTGCAATTCTGATTCTGAATTACATCACAAAAACCTCTTTCGATAAGACGCTGAGTTTCACAGCAACATTTTGCCTGGTCCGCTGCCATGCGTGCTCTGGAAAGTTCCGCATCAGCAAAACCATTGGTAATGGTGTTGTTAAGTGCGTAGCCAAGATTTGCAACGCCATAGGTCTGTCCGTCAAGTTTTGTGATAAGTGTCTGCTGATCAACGGCTGCGTTTACATCTGCCGGTGTTGCGACGTTTCCGCCTCCGAATCCAAAGCCTCTGCCTCCGCCAAGTGCAAGAAGAAGCACAATAACCCACCAACCTTCACCGCCAAAGCCGCCCATGCCGCCGTAGCCGTTGTTGGTTACTGCAGCAACATCAGCTGCAGAAAGTCCATTTTCCATCATTGATAAAATCTCTCCTTTCGGTAATTAAAATTTTGTTTATGCCAATCGCGCGCACGATAAAAGCCTTATTTGATATATTTTGCAAACTGATTTGCAATCTGGGCATATTCATTGAACTGTGCCTGCGAAAGCTGACCGCTTTTCAGCATCTTTTCAACTTCCGCTCTGGGATCGCCTTTAAAATTGCTTCTAAAGTTGTTTATTTCGTTCAGCATCTGGTCAAAGCCTCCCTGCTGATTATTAAGACTGTTAAAATAAGGATTAGGCATTTTCTGTTGCTCCTTTCTCTATCTTCTCTGCAAGCGCCTCAACCCGCTCCTGCAAAGCTTTAAAATCTTCTTTTCCCACAAATTCAAAAGTCGGCATTTCCGGTTTAGCTTCGGTGCGTTCCTTTATTTCAAACGTCCTCATAGATGGCACTCCCGCGCCGTCAACGCTTTTTACATGAATAAAAGGATTTTCGCTGTCCCATAAAACAACGGTATTCCCCGGTGCCACCGGAAAAGATTTTGCCGCCTGCTCACCTTGCACCCACAAAATTCCGTTCTGTGTCTGTGGCTGATATGGTGATTTAAAAGCGTTCAAAATGTCCGGCACCGGTCCGTATGCCGGTTGCTGAAAGCCATAGTTCATATATCTTCCTCCCTATGCCAAAAATAGATTACTATTTCTTGCGAACTGTCCCAGGAATCATAAGCGTTTCCTTCGCAGCACGCCACAACATGACCGGATGTTGCAAGAACATATCTGCCGTGCGGGTGTTCTTCGCAAAAATCTGAAACCGTGTAACAATCGGGGCACTCATTTGATACAATGTCGCGTCTAAATCCTTTGCTCCGAAGATATGCTCCCCATACTGCGTCGGCGCTCGGTATATCGCACATTTCAAAGCCTTTCATGCAGATGCCCAAATACGTTTCTTCCCAACTCTGGTCCAAAGCTTTAGAAATGGCCCTCACCGTGCAATCTCCAACTCGTTTATTTAATGGATTTGCATTGTATTCAATCATTTAAGCACCCCCTTGTTACGAGTTAATTGTATAAAAAAAGAGCGCCGTTCAACATCATCAGAACAGCGCTCTTTTTAGCCTTATTTTATCTCTTTTTTATCACTTGATATGATTGAACAGTCTTTTGGAACCTCTTTCAACCCTTTTATAAGTGTACTGTACGGAATAATTAAATTCCTCAGCAAGTCTTTCCATGGTTATGCCGTCAAGAAGTCTTCTCTTGAGCATTTTGCGGTCCTCTTCGTTAAAGATCCATTCATCAATAATGCCTTCCCATTGGGAACGGGACAGTTCATAGTCCTCTGCTTTCACCTTTTACCACCTTTTTTACTTAAGATAAAACAAAATATTGTAGTCATTACAATTTCGGAAAGCACAAGTGCGGCCGTAAGCCTTTTGATAATTCTTTCTTTGCGGAACATTGCCGCCTCGTGCACAACGTAGGGAATCTTAAGTATTTCTTTGTTTTCCATAATGTACCCTCCAAGCTTATTTGCTTTCTTTGTTCGGTTTTTCCGGTTTTACAAAGTTTCCGTTTTCGTCAATGGCTTTGCCAAATTCTGCCTTGCCGTTTTTAAGATGGCAATATCCTTTTTCAAGTTCAAAAACCTCTTTGCCGTCGGCGGTTCTGCCGATGTGCCATGCTTTCTTGCCTTCAATAATAATCGGCTGTGCTTCTTTGTTTGCTTTGTTCATTATGTACCTCCGTTTTCTTTGTACCATGCGTTAAAAGTCTTGTCATAACCTCTCATAAGGTTATAGAACTTCACAGCCTGGTCATAAGTTGCGCCGGCGCTCTTGTATGCGTCAATATATTCCTGCTTTTTGCTGCATCCGGAAGCCGCTTTGTACCATGCTGTGACGTCCTTCGCCGTAACGTTTCCTTTTCCATAGTGTTCCATGAAATAGTCCGCTTTGGTAACTTGCTTTTCGTTTTTCATTCCGTAAGCAAAATATGCCGCTTTGTTATAATCTTTGTTTTCACGAAGATTATAATATCCCTGGGCCATGGAATAGGAAGCGCCTGCGTCGGTAAGTGCCTTGATGATTTCATCTTTCTTTGCCGCTCCGGAAAGCTTGATGATGTTCACCGCATCAAGATACTGCCTTTCCGTCCAGCCTCTCTCGATCGCAGTTTTAAGATCCTCTCTGTGAGAAGAAGAAAGATCTTCCGCCGAAAGTGCAAGTCCGCCGTTTTTAGCACCGATTGCGGCAAGATAATAAATTGTTGCTTCTTCGGTTCCGATTTTCATCTGCTCTGCAATGGCTTTTATCGCAGCTTCTTTTTTGGAACCGGAAACCGTATTTCCATACTGGTCTTTCTCGCCTTCCGCCATCTTAATAATGTTTCTTGCAGTAAAATAGCCTTTATCCTCAACGCCGTACCATTCTGCCGAAGTATCAAGCTGTTTTGCCTGTTCTTCTTCAAGATCCGCTCTGGTGTAATCGTATTTGTGAACCCTGTTATACATTTCCGTCGCAAGTTCTTTGTTCCATCCGGTTGCTTCCATAATATGCGGAATAACATATTCAGCCTTTGTGCTGTATTCTGTTTCTCCGTCTTCGTTTTTAATTTGAGCACCGTATTTGGAATAGTTGAGCACCGTAATATAATTATCCGTGCTCATGCCGTAAAGCGTTCTTGCTCCTTCTGCTCTTGCAAAATCTTCCTCATCAAGGTCGCTTTCATCGTTTATCCATTCGCCTTTGATTTTTTGATAAACCTCAAAAGCCTCCGCTTCTTCAATATCAAGTGCATCAGCAAGGTTTTCAATGCCCTGTGCTTTCTTTCCGCTTTCTTTAAGGGCTTTGGTGATTTTTTCGATTTCTTTTTCGCTGTAACCCATTTCATGCAGCGCAAATTCGTCTTTATCAAGTCCGCTCTCATAGAAAGCTTCCGGATCGGAATAATTTCTTGTTGCAGCCGGAACTTCCGTCTTGTATGTGGTTTTCCCGAAAAGGATTCCGTCAATAACGTTTTTGGTTCTTTCAGAAATATCCATATCAAAAAGTGCCTCTTGCTTTTCTGCTTTTTTGTCTATTCCTTTAAGGCCAAGCATAACGTCGTAAAACTCTTCTTTCGGAACTCCAAAATTTTCCGCAAGCTTCATCTGCTCTGTCTGCTTTGCAGAAAGCTTATCTTTAAATCCGGAATCAATATATCTTTGTCCTGCGTCGCTTGCATACTGTCCGAAAAGCAATGTTTTTATAACGCTGTCAACGTCATAAACTTGCGGGAACTTCATATATTCCTTTCCATCGTCGTCTGTGCCATAGGCTCCGCCCTCTGCTATCTGCTGAACACCTCTAAGGCTTCTGGAAAGCTGTTTTCCTCCCCATGGCATTGCAAGCGGTGCAAAAGTATCAACGGTTTCCAACACAGGCTCCGCCCATTCTCCAACTGTTCCGCCTTCTGTTGCAAGACGATAAAACTCTTCCGGTGTTTCGCCTTCAATAAAATAGTCTGCGGCATCTGCAAGTGCTCCCATTCCGATGTTTCCGGTTCCGTATCGTGTCGGGTCGCTGTCGCCGAACCATTTTTCTGCTTTTTGTTCATCTCCTCCGGTCAAAAATCCCGCAATTTGAGTTCCAAAAGGCATGGAAGAAAGCGTTTCACCAAGTATTCTTCCTAATCCGTATGTGACAATGTCCCAGGCTTCTTTTTCTTCTTCCTCTTCATCATCTCCGGTCGCTTCATTGAAAATATCCCATGCAACTTTGATAAAATCAAGGCCAAGCGGTCTGTCGCCCGTAATTCCTTCAAGAACACAGTTAAGAAGAAAAACATTGATTTCAAAAGCAAGAAGTCCTGCTATATTTTTCTTTTTGCCTTGTTCCGCAAAAGCGTTGAAAGTATTTGCGACTTCAATCTGGAAAGGAGCGATAAGTCCGGTGATTTTCGATTCTTCAAAATACGGAATATCTCCTTCCGCTCTTCCGCCAATACTTCTTCTGGTTATATCGTCAGCATAATCGACCGCATCTTCATAACTTCTGAGTTTATTGCTTTCAGCGGAAAGAACGTCCGGATTTCTAAGTGCTCTGGTATATGCCGTGTGCCAGATAAGTTCTGCGGAAAGTTTATCTCCCGCTCCGAGCATCCAGAGTGCAAACTCTTTCGGTTTATCAAGAATTTTATTTTGCTGAATCTCTTTTGTAAGTTCGTCTATGGTATCGCCCATATATCGGCGATTCATAAATTTACTTCTGTTTCTTCCTTCTTGAATAAGCGGATCGTTTTTAACATTGTCGTTCAGCATGGAAATAACGCCATTCGCCCAATCTTTGGGGTTCTGAATATAAAGAGAAGCATTTGGAAGGTTGCCTATCTGAACAAGTGCGCTTCGCACGTTTCCGAGTATCGCGTTGGATTTAACTCTTCTGTTAAGTGCTTCAATGGCTTTTATTCCGGAACGTCCAAGAGCACCGAAGTTATCAGAAACAATTCTGTCGATTTTGTTCGTTTTGCCTGCAAGCTGATTTGTAATATCATCTGCCCATGCTGCAAACTGTCCGGCGTTTGTTCCCTTGCCTTTAACTTCATTGTCAACCATAACGCCCGCCGCGCGAATGGCGCTGTTTACGTCGCGGAAATGAGAAATAAGCGGATCATATACGAGAAGCTTTTCTGCAATTTCCGTATAACGAAGAAGTCCGCCAACGGCATCTTCCGTGTAATAGTTTTTGCCACGGCTCTGTGCAATACTTGTCCAAATAGTTCTTGGCTTTGTATCTGCGCTTTTGCCCGCAAGATTCGGAGGTATTCTCTGGTCATTAGAAAAGATATCCGCAATTTCAGCAAATTCATCGGTAAGCTCCTGGAAATGTCTGAAATAATCTTTTCGCGGTTTGATCTGTTTGTTTTTAAGAATTTCGCCATTCTCAATTTGTGCCAAAAGTGTATCTCTGGATATTTCTTTTGTCAGCTTTCTGTTTTTAAGAATCTCAATTCTTCTTGTTGCAATATCTATTTTTCGGTCGATGTTTGCAATCTGGTTTTCCAGTTCCGCATAAATCAAACTGTCCGGTTTCTTTTTGGAAAGCTGCTGCTGTTTTTCTCTTTTACTTTTTTCAAGTTCAAGGATAACATTTTCATACGATGCAATATGATCCGCAGTAAGAGAAATTCTTGCGTTATATTCAGAAACTTGCTCGTTTGCTTTTTCAACCGTTGCAGGATAAATCTCTGAATACATAGCATTAAGATCGTTAAGAAACTCATCATAAACCTTGCGGCAATAGTCTGCACCTGCTTTGATGTTCTCCCAAGAATCCGGGAACTCTTTTTTAAGGTCGTCAAGAGTATATTCGGTCGTGTTTCCGTTTTTGTCGATCTCTTTAACTCCTTCACCTATTCTCTGAACTGCCGCGCTTTCCTTGCTTCCTGCTTTGATTCCAAGTTCTTTGAATTTCTCAGTAATGCTTTCAACTTTGTCGGCATAATTCTTTGCATAAGTTCCCTGCGCTTCATTAAGCGGTTTTTCATAAAGGTCATAAAGTCTTTGCCTTAATTCTTTATTTTCTCCTGCAGCGCCGTCAAGAACCCTTGCAAAGTCTTTCATTCTCCAAATTCCGGATTCCATGTCAATGCCTTCTGCAATTCCGGTCCAATACTGCACATCAAGATTCGGTGCTGCTCTTTCCATGGACGGCGTTTTTGTTCCTTCCGCAGAAATGCTTTCCGCACGCCCTTCTTCAAAAGCATCTTCTTGTTTTCTAAAGATTTCCGGGCCAAAAACTGTATTTCCAATGCTCGAAGTATTGCTTATCCCGGAAACTGGTGGTATAATAATATTAGAAGCATAATCGTCACGCAGGGGAATAGTGGGGCTTTCGCCCTCCCTGGAATTCGATATGTTTCTTTTTTTATACACTTCCTCGTAATCTTTTATATATCTTTCTTCCGTAATTCCTATCATGTTTTTAAATTGCATAGAACCACGGCTTTTGGAAACTGTTTCAATTAAAAGTACCCTTCCATTTGGAAGTTTTTTACTGACACAAACTCTTGTATTTCCGTTACCAAATTTTATTGCATAAACAATATCATCATAATTGTTCAAATACTCCGGAATTTTTTCAAAATCTTCAATGGTAAGGTTAATGTTTCCAGCTTCTTTTGCATTAAGATGTTGTTCGTAAGCATGTTTAATATCGTATGGAACAAACTCAAGATAACTGCCTTCAACATCAATTCTTCCTCCAGAATAATTTAAAACATCTTTTGCAAGCCTATTTGTTACTTTTCCATAGGCAACCGTTACAATATCTTTTGCTCCGGAAATTGCTTTCTTTATATAATCAGAAACTTGTTTTTTTGTGGTAAGAATAATATCTTTGCCATCTTTAAGAGCTTGCAGCTTATTTTTGTTTGTTCGCCCTCCCGCGCTAAGATATTCTCCTAAATCATCTTCAGAAATTCCATATTCTTTAGTATATTCGTTTTTTGCCTTTTCTTCATGGATTGTTCTGAATCTTTCCGCCTCTGCAACAACGTCTGCGTTTCCTGTGGTTTCCACAACAGCCTTTGCGACCTCTTCCATCATCGCCGCCTTGTCAGCATCGCTGACAGGGCGATTTTCAATTTCCATGATTTTATCCGCAACAAGCTGCTGCTCTTCCGAAAGAATCTCCGTTCCCTCAAAAGGCTGCGGGATTTCCGTTTTATTTATTTCGTTTTCCATGTTAAAAACGCTTTTGACCGCCGCAATAATGTCGGAAGAAACTTCGCCGATCGTTGCGTTTGTATTCGGATCTCCGGAAATCTTTCTTATTCCAAAACTTCCCGCTCCGAACATTCCTCCGGCAAGTCCTTCGATCCAGGCGTTTTCAATAGCTTCGTTTATGTCAAATTCCGTCTGAATTTCACCTTTAAAGGCAAGGTCATTCATAACGTTTCCAACATATCCAAGAACATATTCCGCAAAGCCTTCGCCGCCTTCGCTCAAAGCCTGCATAACAAGATTGGTTAAAAAGTTTTTTCCTGCCGCCGCTTCAATAACGTCCGCCGCTTTGTTAAGTCCCGGAATTTTACCAACACCGCCGAGGCTTTCGACTGCCGCTGCAATAGCGCCGTCCGTAATGCCTCGAACCGCCGCTTCCTCTTTGCTTTCGCCCATTTCTCTTCTGCTGTTGTATGTATCAAGAACTTGTCCTGCCGCCATATATGCAGAAAGATATTTCGTTCCAAAAGGAAGCGCCATATATCCAAGCATTGTTGCGCCGCCGTCCGCCGCAGTTATAAGATCCTGGACGAGTTCGTTGTCCGTCATGGCTCTAAGACTGTCAAGCTGCTCCGTGGCCATGTCATAGATTCCGCCGGCCTGTCTTGTTTCGGCAACTTCTTTTGCCTTTTCTCTCGCCGGATTTAAAAACCATGCGGAATTATCCGCGATTTTTGCTGTTTTCGCCGCGTTGCGGTTCTCAAGAGTAATTTTATCTCCCTCGGAATAACCTTTAACGGTATCTCCGGTCATGTCATAAAAAGCCTCTGCGCCGCTCTCAATAAGCGTTCCCGGAACTGTACGGAATCTGTTTCCAAGTCCTTTAAGCGCAAGTGCCGCCGCGCCGTCGTCTTCTTTGGTTTCCCAAACTTCTTCCCGTTTCTGTTCTCTTACTTTTTCGCGGTTTTCCGGGGTAACGGTCTGTTTTATAATCGCGTCGTTTCTCGCATTGTCAATTATATTCTGAATAATTGCCTTTGCTTTTCCCGCCGCCTCCGCTTGCTGTTTTGCTTTAAAATCCTCGCGGTTTTGGAGCGTGATGTTATTATCCGTTTTAACTTTCTGTTCAAGGGAACCGGCGTTGATAAGGTTTCCAACAACAGATTTCTTTTCCTGTACTGCTTTTTTCGCTTCCTGCTGTTTTTTGTTGATCTCCGCCGTAGTAACGGTCTTGTCTTTTTTCTCCGTTTTGTATTCCGATTTCTGCGCGGTCTTATATGCGTTTGCAACAAAATCGGAAGCTCCCTGCTTTGTGCTTCTTTGGCTTGGCAAAGTGCTCTTTTTGGAAGAAATTTTTCCCGCGTCTTTTGCGCCGATAAGGTCAGCTTCTTTTCTCGCCGCTGCTTCCTGCGCCGCTTTATTTGTTTTGTTAACAGCCGAAGTCGTTTTCTGTTTCGCTGTGCTCTTCTTCTGCTCTTCCTCGTATTCTTCCAAAAGGTTCTTTTTGCTAACAAGTGCCATCTGCTCACCTCTTATCTGTAAACGTCTTCGATCTCCGTAATTTCAAGCGGCGTTGCTTCTGTAACTGCCTGGGCATAAAGGTTATAATATTCTCTCGATCCGTCAACGTCGTCGTTCTCTCTGAAAATCCATCTTGCCATTCCGAAAGGAAAAGCCTTCCGAACAAGTGTATCGTTGTATGGGATTTCCTCTACCTGGCTTGTAACTTTCGGAACAGTAACAAGCTGCTCCATCTTCATGGTCCTTCTGTATGTGTTTTCCGCATTAAGAGTATCGGCCATAAGAACGTTTGTCCATGGCACCATGAATTTCTGCATATCCGTGTTGTCTTCCGGAACTTCCGGAATAAAGCTCACCGCAAGTTCATAACATTCTTTAACTGTCATGTTCGCCCTCCTTTAAATTCCTGCAAGTTTCGATGCAAGCTGTCCCATTGCTTCCGGGTTTCCTGCGCTCGCATTAACTCCTCCGGTCATTCCTTCCTGGGGAACCATCATTGCCTGCTGTTCTCTTCTTTCTTTAAGTTCACGGATAAGGTCTTCTTTGCCGCTGATATAATCGTCCGGAATATGCTCAAGATAAGTAATAGCATCATCAACGATTCCGTTCTGGAAGAAAGCGTCCATGGTCTGTACTTGCATTAACTGGCTCCAATATGTTGCGGAACCGATATTTACTTTTATATTGAAAGAATCATAATCAACGCTTGCAAAATCATATTCCATCTGCTGTTTTGCTTTTGTTCCGTCCGGAAGTTCGATTTCAGTATAAATGGTTCTCGTTCCGTAAAACTCTTCCATAAGGTCAAGGAATATATGGATCATATCTTCCCACATCTGGTGATTTCCAAGCTTCTGGAAGATAAGCGGTGCCGCGGTCTGTTCTGCCGCCGCAACAATAGCGGAAGTGTTGTCCGGCTTGATATCGCCAAGCGCCGCATCCGTAACGCCAAGGCTCTCTCTGGTGTACTGAATCGTCCTGTCAACAAGTTCGAGCACCTGTGCGCTCATGTTGCCGGAAGGCGAATCGAACCAAATTGCGGTTTTCGGATCTCCCGCAACGCCGATGGCCTGTCCAACTTTGTTGGTAAGGTTTCCGCGGATCTTCGTTGCGTCATAAAATCTCTGGGGCCATGCCATCTTGCTGCTGAATACCATTGCCATTGCCCACATTTTATTTACATATATCTGGTTCGGGATATATGGTGTCATAACCGCCGCGCCGTGATAACTGTCTTTTTTCTTTTCCCATGGCAGCCACGCTATATGGTAAAGCTTTCCTCTCGTTGCAATAGGTTTTCTTATAAATACATCTCTGCAGCTTTCGGAAAACCAAACTTTTCCGTCTTCTTTCCAAAAACGAAGAAGAACTGTAACAAGGCTTTTCCCCGCGTCTTTTCTTTCTCCGGCATATTCCGCATGATCGTCGCTCTGTATTCTGTTTACTTCTTCTTCAGAAAGTCCAAAATCCCTTGCTCTCTCTCTGACGTCGTCGAGCATCATTCTTTTAACTAAGATAACGTGCCTCTGCTTCTGGATATCGTGCTCAAAAGGATTTGCAAAGATGATTTTTTCGTTGTCAACGGTTTCAAGTTCGATTTCGCCGTATTTGCCCTTCCCCGGGTCAAAATATGCGTAAAGGCAACCGTCGCCGCAAACCGCCGCATCTCTTATAACTTCTCTGTTTTTGGTCTTTGCTTTGGTGATCTCAATAACGCGGTTTATCTGTTCTGTAAGGATCCTGCATTGGTCGGTTCTCTCTCCGCTTTCTTCAAAAGGTTCAAGGTTAATGCCGATATCGTCGCTGATGATCTGGCTTCCGATATATGTAACCGCGCGTTTAAAAATATTGATAACCGGTTTTTCAAGGTCCGGTGCATTAACTCCGTCCCATTGGTCGCCGTTATAAAACTGCTCGTTTCTCTTTACCGTGCTGTGCAAATTTATCTGCTGATGATACGTTTCTCCCGCAAGGTATTCGTCCCAAATCTTTTCCGGACTGATTTTATCTTTCCTCATAATCGCCCTCCTTCTGGTTTTCGCCGTTATAGTTGATTATGTTAACAAACTGCTCTGCAATCGTCGGGTCGTCGTTTCGATAAACTCCCATTCCCGCTCTAAGGTCAAGCGGCTCTTCTTCCGGTTTTTCCGGTTCTTCTTCGGTTTCTTTTTTGCTGAAAAAATATCCGACTGCCCCTCCAATAATTATTCCAAGTGCCAAGCATACTGTTTCCATTTAAAAATCCCTCCGTCAATTTGTTTTTCCTGCGGATATTCTGATAAATCCTGCTGCTCCTTTTGTTGCCGGAATTACCGTTGCATTATCAAGTCCTTCGCCCTGTCCGCCATAGTTTCCGTCCGGGTGTCCGGGTGCGCCGCCGTAACCTATTACATAAACAGGCGTGCCATCGCCCGCTTCAAAAGCTCCGCTATCGGTCTGGTAGCTTCCCGGTTTCCCGTCTGCATTTTCATAGTTACCGCCTTTGGCAACTCCACCTGCGCCAACCTCCATTGCATTACTTGAACTGGAAGCTTTATCGCCATTTCCGCCGCTTGTAACTTCAACGTTCTCGTATTTTTCCATAGAACTTTGAATCATTGCTATTGAACTTGTTCCGCCAACTCCGCGCGGAAAAAGTTTTGCAGTATCGCCTTTTTTCATTTTCACTCTGGAACAAGCGTAACCGCCACCGCCACCGCCGCTTGCTGAACGGGTAAAATAGATAAAAATGCCGCTGTCCTCTTCGTATCTTCCCCTGGAATAATATGGTTCACCGCCGTTTCCGCTTGCGCCGAAAACTTCTATCTGATACCAACCGTTCTTCGGTGCGGTAAAAATATCATCTTTTGTGTATGTTGATAAAATTTCGTATGCGGAAGGTTCCTTCGGGAACCCTCCGCCTAAAAGCATTCTTCTTCTGTCCATTTTCGCCCTCACTTTATAACGTCAAACTTTGTTTTCGGCTTTTTGATAATTTTCTTATCGTATTTTCTGCCGAAGCCCTCAACGATCGCTCTTGCAATTCCGTCCGCAATGTCTTCCTTGTTTTCGGTGTATGCTTTAAAGTCCTGTGGATTTGTAAGGAAACAAATCTCCAAAAGGTCTGCGGAAACACCGTTTTCCCAACAAGTTCTTATAAATCCAAAGTAATCTTTCTGCTCGTCAAAGGCATCGAATCTCTTCGTCTTTTCGTTTATCTTCTTGTCAAAGATATCGTTTCTGTCATAAAAGCTGTTTGCCCTTGCAAAAGGTGCTCGCGGTTTAAAATACTTCTTAAGACATTTAAGATATCCCGCTTCTATGTTTGCGTATTTTTCGCCATAGGGAACGAATACTTCCGTGCCGTTTGCGCTTTCGTCCGGGAATCCGTTGAAGTGTATGCTCACCGCATAATCGCATTTTGCGTTGATACAAGTTCGAGCACGCTTGCTGACGATTCCGGGGTTAGTGTCCGCTGTCCTTGTGAGCACGGTTTTAAAGCCGTGCTCAACAAGTTTATTGTTTATCATTTTGCAAAGTTCAAGGGCAAAGTCTTTCTCAAAAAGTCCGTCTTTCTTTGTGTTGACGGAATATGTACCGGAAGAATCTCCGCCGTGTCCTGCGTCAAGTCCGATGATAGGCATTTACATACCCTCTTCCTCGGCGGTATCGTCTTTTCTGGGTGCTTTATAGGTCATAGCCAGTTTGCTGTCGCCGATTCCTGCGGTGGTCGGGTCAACAAGAACCCCAAGCGCGGTAAGCGCGGTAATTACTACGGTCATAATATTGAGCACCATATTTTCGGTAAGCGCAGGAACAATGCCAATCGCGCCGAGCACAGCATATACGCAGGTTACGATGGCCGGAATAATGGTAGTCCAGAATACGGGGTTTTTAAGTCTTGCAGTCCAGTTGATTTTCATAATGTTACTTCCTTTCTTTAAAGTCCGATTTTGGCAAGCATAAAAGCAACAATGGCTCCAATAACAAGGGTCAAAACCTTATTCACCATTTCGTCCCAACGCTTGCCGGGTTTTTCTTTTATCTGTTTAACATCGTTTTTCATTTCGGTAAGGTCGGTTCGCATATTCTTCTGCTCAATAACCATTCCGTTTACTGCAGTTGTAAGGTCACGAAGTTCTTTCTGCTCGGTTTCAAGCTTCTCGATCCTTGCCTGGTTTCTTTGCGAAAGGTCTTTGTTTGCCTGCAGCTGACGTGCAATTTCTTCGTTATCCATTGTTATCCCCTCCCTTGTCGATTTTCTTCGGAACTGTAAGTCCCACTAAATAGCCTCCGAGAAATCCAAACCCAAAGGCCAAAAACAAATAAAACGGTTCATTCATTCTTTTGCCCTTTCTTCAAGCCATTTAAAAATATCTTTCGGTTCTTCGTTTTTTATGCAGGCAAGTCCATAGTCCATAAGGAACTTGCCCATTCCGTCAATGTCAAGGCTTCGTATCTGGTTATAGTTCGTATCGCCCATTTCTTCGGGATAAAGCTGTGCTCCGCAATACGGACATTCTTCAAGTTCAAAGTTTTCGCCTTGCCAACGGATTATTTTGTTGATAAGCCAAACTGTGAATATGCACACCGCTCCGCAGATAAGAAAGTCTTTAAGAATAAAGCCATAGGGTCTGTCAAAGTAAACATAGACTATGTAAATGAACACCGCCATTCCGATGGCTTCAAAGGTAGATTTTATTGCTTTAAGAAGTTTAATCAAAACCACTTCTTTCTTTTATTTCTTCAAGCGTCTTTTCGCTGTCGAACCGAAGCCATACATTCAGAAGAAGCATTACAATGTTAAGTATTGTTAAAACACATAAGATTTTAAAATCCATTGGTTAAACTCCTTTCACTAAAATCAAGAGAATTTAAAAGCAAGAACATAATAATTTCCTGCGGCGTGAGGTTTTCCAAATCTAAACCCTGCTTCGGTTGTTGAATTTAAGGGCAAATTATACGCATCATCTGAACCAGTTTCATCAATTCCTCCAGAAATTAAAGTATTTTGAAAATTGTTAGAGTATACCTTGAAATACCATTGAGGACTATTAATCGCTTTGCTAAAACCATAGAACAGAAAGTTTTTAGTGTCCAAGGCAACACTTTCATTGGGATATACCAGTAAAAAGTCCGGAACAAATCCAAAATCTATTGCAATAGCTTCATTCCAAGTTCCTGTTGCTGTAAAATTTTTAAGGATTGTTTGAGCTATACCGCCCCCACCTGAACCGCCGGCTCCTTTTACAGCTTGCTGACCGATTACAAAAGATAAAATATCAAATGCCATTTAATCCCTCCTTTAAGTTAAGCCGCCGATTGCAAGCCATTGATAAGTGTAGGAGCTGTCCGTATATCCAGCTAAGCCAGATGAATTACCACCAACAATAATAGTTTGATCGTTTGCGTCGTGAAGCCCCATTGTTTGGTATGTACATTCAAGATATGCTGTCGCATTTCCACTATTGCCTGTACTGCCTTTGACATAAAACTGCCCTTGCGAAATACCCGTTAAAGAGACAATTTTGGAAGAAAAGCCGACAACATTCCGTAAGCGGGTGCTACCGGCAACGGCTGTAAATACTGCAACAATATCCGGCACGACACCCAAACCGTGATTAAGTGTATATGCCGCCCCTGTTCCCTTAAACTCACCTGCTTTAATTGTTGCGCCACCGCCACTCGCCGCAAGCGCACCAATAATTCCTGCAACATTAACACCTTCCGCAATGTTTTCCGACAAAAGATTTTCCGGCTGTGGAATTGTGACTTTGGAAAGAACATTTCCTGTTGTCGGAAC
>JAZQBJ010000204.1:0-4980 GCA_045545715.1 Oscillospiraceae bacterium | reverse complement strand
GCTGACGGAACTTATGCAGGGAGCGAAGCGAGTCCCAGTCCGTGTGTCCCCACCAAAAAATCCCGTGCTCATTTTTGAGCACGGGATTTTTTATCTCATAATCAAAGAATTTTTTCGCCTGCAATTGCGGGAACTGCCCCGTCTTCAATGGGACTTACGAAGCCGGATTTTGTTTTAACAAGAAATTCCGCCTTTGCCTCTTCAAGAAGCTTTGGATTTTCAAAAAGATCGACTGCAGTTGCGGCTATAACTTTTGCCGCAAGGTTCATTCCCTTTTTGGCAATGGTGGATTTGCCCATGGAAACAACCTGCCAGCTGTGGCCGGGAATTCCGCTTGTCCAGGTTGCGGTGTTTATCTGGGCGGTGGGGGTCTGCCAGCTTACGTCGCCGACATCGGTGGAACCGGGAAGAGTGACTTCGCTGTGATAAAGAGGCATAAGAAAATCGTTCTGCGCCTTTTCTCCACCGTTTGTTTTTTCGTCAACAAAGCTTGCGATTTCGTTGCTGAAATTGGAAGCAAAACCCGGAAGGCCCTCTGTCATATAAGTCTTTTTGAGTTCGGCCGCAAAGCTGAGTTCCTCTTCGGAATATTCCGGAAGTTCGGTTTCCTCAAAGTTTTTGAACATTGCTTTTTCAAGAACGGAGTTCGGAACAACGTCCGCAGTTCCGTCGATAAAGCGGCGTTTAAGGGTTGTTCCGGTCATAAGGGCGGCGCCTTTTGCAATATCCTCAACTCTTGCAAGAAGGGATTTGACTTTCGCAACGGTGTCGGAACGGACCATATAAAGAACCTGGGCGGTGGGCTGAACAACGTTAGGAGAAATGCCGCCGGCATCGGTTATGGAATAGTGGATCCTGTCGCTTGGCGGCATATGTTCGCGAAGGAACTGGACGCCGATGTTCATAAGTTCAACAGCATCAAGAGCGCTGCGTCCCATATGAGGACAGCCTGCCGCATGGGCGGCAATGCCTTCGAACTTATATTCGACCTGAACGCAGGCAAGATAGGAACCGCTTGTAACCTGGTTGGAATCGTCCGGATGCCAGGTAAGAGCCGCATCAAGACCATAGAAAAGGTCCTGCTTCGCCATAAAAGCTTTTCCTGCGCCGCCTTCTTCACCGGGACAGCCATAGAAAATAACAGTTCCGGAACCTTCGCCCTTTTCTTCAAGATATTTTTTTACCGCATAGGCAGCGGAAAGAGAACCCGCACCGAGAAGGTTGTGTCCGCAGCCATGGCCGCTTCCGCCGATTATGAGTTCATCGTGAACGGTGAGACCGCTTTTTTGGGAAAGACCGGAAAGGGCATCGAATTCACCGAGAATTCCGATAATCGGTTTTCCGCTTCCGAAAGTTCCGGAAAAAGCGGTTTCAACTCCCGCAAGACCTGTTTCAACCTTGAAACCGAGTTCTTCAAGAAGAGCCTTATAAGTTTCTGCGGATTTGTGTTCTTTAAGGGAAATTTCGGCATATTCCCAGATTTTGTCGGAAAGTTCTTCGAAAATCCCTTTGTTTTCGTCAATATATGCGTAAAGTTCTTTTTTATCCATTTTAAAACGCTCCTTTTTTCAAAAAAAGCCCCCTTGTTAAAGGGGGCTGGCATTTGCGAAGCAAATGACTGGGGGATTCTTTATATATTGTCCGAAGAGATCGGATGAATCCCTCCACCGTGCGTACCGCAACGGTCCCCCTCCCTTTGACAAGGGAGGCAAATATCAATACAAAACTTTGCTGAGGAAGTCTTTTGTTCTGGGGTTTTGCGGGTGGTTGAAAATCTCGTCCGGGGTGCCTTCTTCAGCAACAATTCCGCCGTCCATGAAAACAACTCTGTCGCTGACTTCTTTTGCAAAGCCCATTTCATGGGTTACGATTACGGAAGTCATTCCGTTCTTAACAAGGCCTTTGATAACGTCAAGAACTTCGCCGACCATTTCAGGGTCAAGGGCGGAAGTCGGTTCGTCAAAAAGCATTACGTCCGGTTCCATTGCAAGAGCGCGAACTATCGCAAGGCGCTGTTTCTGTCCGCCGGAAAGGCTGGTTGCGCTTTCGTTTGCTTTTTCCGCAAGACCAACACGGTTAAGAAGTTCCATTGCCTGTTCATTTGCTTCGTTCTTGGCAATTTTCTTAACAACGGTGGGAGCAAGGGTTACGTTTTCAAGAACGGAAAGATGGGGAAAAACGTTGAAATGCTGAAAAACCATTCCCATTTTCTGGCGGTGAAGGTCGATGTCGACTTTTTCGCTTGTTATATCGGTTCCCTGGAAAATTATCTGGCCGGAATCGGGAGTTTCGAGCATATTGAGGCAGCGAAGGAAGGTGGATTTTCCGCCGCCGGAAGGTCCGATTATGGAGATAACTTCCTGGGGAGCAACGTGCTCGTTGATGCCTTTAAGAACCTGGAGGTCACCAAAGCTTTTATAAAGATCAATAGTCTGGATCATTTGCTGTTGAGCCTCCTTTCATATTTTCCGATAAGTTTACTGAGGGTGAATGTTACGGCAAGATAGATAACGCCGATGATGATAAGGGATTCGAGCGCAAGATAGGTCGCGCCTCTTACTTTGAGGTAGGAGGTCATGAGATCGCCTACGAAGAAGGTGGAAGCCATGGAGGTTTCCTTGATGATCGCTACAAATTCATTACCGACCGCAGGAAGAATATTTTTTACCGCCTGGGGAAGAACAACTCTGAGCATGGTCTGGGATTTGTTCATGCCGAGGGAACGTGCCGCTTCGGTCTGACCTTTATCTACCGCCTGGATACCGCTTCTGAAAAGTTCGGAAACGTATGCCGCACTGTTGAAGGAAAGAGCAAGGGCAACCGCATTGAACTGATCAATAAAAGGAAGGATCTTCGGGATAAGGAAAACGAAGAGATAAAGCTGGAGAAGAAGAGGGGTTCCGCGGATGACCTCGGTATATACTTCGCAAAGGAAGCTTACGGGGTTAAAGTTGGCAACCCAATGAACAAAGCCTTTTTTTGCACCTTTTTTATTAATGAATTTAAAAGGCTTTATGCTGGACATTCTTCCGAAAGAGATGAATGCGCCGAGAATAACGCCGAAGAATACGGCTATTGCAGAAAGGATAAGGGTGTATTTAAGGCCTTCAAAAATGAATATCTGCCAATATTCCCTTATGAGCATGATTATGTTTTGAAAACTGAACATTATTTTCCTCCGGGGTAATATCTTATAATCAAGGCAAAAGCAGGACAGAAGTTTTCCGTCCTGCTATTCAAAACCTTTTGGTTTAATTTTTATCAGCCGGCAATGTTGCCTTCGTCGTCGTAAGTTACGTCTGCTGCGGTTTCTGCGCCTGCAAGTTCAAGAGCTTCTGCATACCATTCGCCGTAGTAACCTGCTTCATAAGCTTTTGCAAGAAGTTCGTTGACTTTTGCGGTAAGTTCGTCAGCACCTTTGGGAAGCATGATTACGTTTGCTTCATAAGCTGCGTCAACCTCAAATTCAAATCCGCAGATAACAACGGAATCCGGGTTATTTGCGATGAAAACGTCTGCCTGACCTTTTGCAACTGCAAGAGCGTCAAAGTCGCCGTTCTGGAGCTGGAGGAATGCGGTGGTAAGGTCGCCAACTTCAACGATTTCACAATCTTCGGGAAGCTGGGATTTGCAAAGTTCGAGCTGGAGAGAAGCGTTCTGTGCAGCAACTTTTTTGCCGCTGAAGGAAGCTGCTTCGGGGAATGCACCGTCGTTTGCTGCGAGGGTGATGATTACCTGTTCGGTTTCGTTTTCGCCTGCATAGTAATAATCGGAAAGGTTATAGTTAGCTGCACGTTCTTCGGTCCAGGAGAAACCGGAGATGGACATATCAACGGAACCGGTCTGTACTGCAACCTGGCAAGCGTCAAAGCTCATAGGAAGGATCTCAAGTTCCATTCCAAGTTCTTCGGCGATGTATTTTGCAAGGGAAACGTCGAAACCAACGTAGGAATCCTGGCCGGATTTGGAAGTATCAACAAATTCCATCGGAGCAAAGTCGGGAGAAAGAGCAACTTTAAGAACTTCTTTTTCGGAAGCGCCGCAGCCGGCGAATGCAAGCATCATGCAAAGTGCAAGGATAAGAGATACGATCTTTTTCATTTTAATTACCTCACTAATTTAGAAATTTAAATTTTGAAGTCATTGATCATTGGCTATGTCCGTATTATACTCGCATAAATATTCATTGTCAACCCCTTTTTATGAATATTTATGCGTTTTTACCTTTTGACTATAACATTCAACACTAACCCGTGTGTTTTGTGCGTTTTTACCATATATTTCTGTTTTTCATTGCCAAATCAACGTTTTTTCGGCTTTCGACTCCTTTTTTGAATATGCAAAACAAAATGTATAAATACACAAATTCGGAATATTAGGTGGTACTTTTATACCAAAACACAATAGAATATGTTATAAAGTTTAAAAATTTTAATGCTGTGCTTCTGTTGAAAACATCGTATGTAATGCTTGTTCCTGCAAACCGGTGCCGCAAAATGACTTTAAAAGAAAATCTGAAATTTTAAGTAAGCCACAAATCTCTCCGGCTGAAAACGATTCACAAAATCGTTTTATTAACGCCGTCGTCCGGTTTGGTTCGTCTCCCGTTGAACAAAAAAATACCGTCCCCAAAAAGGGACGGTATTTTTTGGTGCCGGTGATGGGGGTCGAACCCACACGATATCGCTATCAACGGATTTTGAGTTATAGAAGCTATGTGGAAAGTGGTGTAACATAGCAGAAATTAGTGGAACTTGGCGAAGCTAAAAAATCGCATGAGCATCAGCTTTATTTAATAAAATAGCTTAAATAAAAGAAAGTTTGAGCGTGAAAACTTTTTTAAAAATAAAACCCTCCGGAGGGCATTCGGAGGGCGTTTTGAATGATTATAAATGGACATCTGCTGTTGATAAAATTATGAAATTTTGTATTTTTATTATGGGGATACCTAATTATTGCCATTTAGGATATGTATCTTCA
>JAZQBJ010000203.1:0-2607 GCA_045545715.1 Oscillospiraceae bacterium | reverse complement strand
CGGATTTACCGGTGATTTCGCAAACGATTACCTGCTCGTCACCAGCCGGGTAGAAATAGCCCATTTTGTGGAGTTTGATGTCAAGTCGGATCGTAGCCATGTCGTTCTGTGAGCCAAGGAGTTGAAAGGCAGAGTTGTCTTCCTAAGACCGCTTGGCCTCCGACTTCGGATTTACCGGTGATTTCGCAAACGATTACCTGCTCGTCACCAGCCGGGTAGAAATAGCCCATTTTGTGGAGTTTGATGTCGCTTCCGGCTTCAGCAATAGCGGCTTCGAGAGCAGCAATTTCGGTTTTGTATGCTGCTTTGAGAGCTATGTACTTTTTGTCAGCGCCGAGTTCTTTTGCAATCATGTCAACACCTTTTACAAGGTCTGCTGCTCTGGTACGCATGAGGAACTTATCAGTTTCGATAAGGGGCTCACACTCTGCTGCGTTGACAATGAAATACTCGGATTTAGCGTTCAGTTTTACATGGGTAGGAAAACCTGCGCCGCCCGCACCGACTATACCGGCATTCTTTACGGTTTCGACTAAACTCATATGAATGCACCTCCCTGTAATTTTCTGCAATTTACGCTTTAATAAAATCCAGAAGAATATAAATTATAATACAAATCTATATTCTTCTGTCATAACGCACTTAATTCATTAAGGCTGAATTATTTGCCTGCCATCTGTTTGGCAACTTCGTCTGCGAAGTTTTCCTGTTTTTTCTCAATGCCTTCGCCTTTTTCCATGCGAACGAATTCAGCAATTTTGATGGAACCGCCGAGTTCTTTTGCAACTTTTTCGGTGTAGCCTTTGATATCGAAATCAGGATCTTTTACGAATTCCTGGTTCATGAGGCAGTTTTCTTTATAGAATTTGCCGATTCTGCCGTCAACCATTTTTTCTTTAACTGCGTCGGGTTTGTTTGCAAGTTTTTCGTCGTTGCTGATCTGAGCAAAGAGGATTTCTTTCTCATGAGCAATAACTTCTGCGGGAACGCAGTGCTCGCAGATATAGGTGGGGTTTGCTGCAGCGATCTGCATTGCAACGTCTTTGCCGTATTCAGCAAAGCCTTCTTTGTCTGCAACATCGGTTGCGAATTTTACCATAACACCGATGGTGCCGCCGCCGTGAACGTAGGTTGCTACGTCACCTTCATAACGAACGAAGCGGCGAACTTTAAGGTTTTCACGGATTTTGAGCTGTCTGTCCTGAAGGTGTTCGTTAACGGTTCTGCCGTCAACAACACATGCGAGAAGAGCCTCAACGTCTGCAGGATCGTTGTCGATAACAGCCTGTCCTGCGAGTTTTACGAATTCACGGAAATCTTCGTTTTTGGAAACGAAGTCGGTTTCGGAGTTAACTTCGATTGCAACGGAAACTTTCTTTTCTGCATCGGTGAATGCAAGAACAAGACCTTCTGCTGCGATTCTGCCGGATTTTTTTGCTACGGATGCAAGACCTTTTTCACGAAGGAACTCAACAGCTTTTTCCATGTCGCCGTCGGTTTCGATGAGAGCTTTTTTGCAGTCGAGCATTCCGCATTCAGTCATTTCGCGGAGAGTTTTAACGTCTTGAGCGGTAAAGGGCATATTATTCTGCCTCCTCTTCAGATTCTTCAGGAAGATTCTGTTCGCCCTGTCTGCCTTCAATGATAGCGTCAGCGATGGTGCCTGCGATGAGTTTTACAGCGCGGATAGCGTCATCGTTGCTGGGGATAACATAGTCGACATCGTCGGGGTCGCAGTTAGTGTCAACAATAGCTACGATCGGAATACCAAGTCTTTTTGCTTCAGCAACAGCGATTTTTTCTTTTCTGGAGTCAACAATGAAAAGAGCGCCGGGGAGCTCGGTCATATCTTCGATACCACCAAGGAATTTTTCGAGTTTCTCGATTTCAAGAGTAAGTTTGGTTGCTTCTTTCTTGGTAAGACGTTCGAAAGTGCCGTCTTCTTCCATTTTGCGGAGCTGCTGAAGACGAGCGATTCTTCTTCTGATGGTTTTGAAGTTAGTGAGCATACCGCCGAGCCAACGAGCGTTTACAAAGTAAGCGCCAGCTCTTTCAGCTTCTTCACGAACGGAATCAGCTGCCTGTTTTTTGGTGCCGACGAAAAGAACGGATTTGCCTTCTGCGGAAACTTCGTTAATGAAGGAATATGCTTCCTCGATTTTTTTAACGGTTTTCTGAAGGTCGATGATGTAGATTCCGTTTCTTTCGGTGAAGATATACGGAGCCATTTTGGGGTTCCAGCGGCGGGTCTGGTGACCAAAGTGTACACCAGCTTCAAGCAGCTGTTTCATAGATACTACGGACATTAATTTTTTCCTCCTTGTTATTACCTCCATCCCAGTCATTTCCCGGCAGCAACCGGGTTTTCCCGGTCAACGACCGACGGGATTGTGGGGTGTGTGTGCTTTTAAGAAGACATAGTTATAGTATTACAGTCTTCCAGCCATTAGATTATAACACTAAAAGCAATTTATTGCAACCGTTTTTGCTATTTAATATAAGAATTTATTTAAAAATTTTTGGAAAAAATTCTCTTTTTTATTGTTTATTTTGCTGCTTTCCCGAACATTCACAAGAACCGTATCTTCTCCGATCGTTTCTATTTTG
>JAZQBJ010000202.1:0-2480 GCA_045545715.1 Oscillospiraceae bacterium | reverse complement strand
TCAGGGGCAGCATTGTCCAAAGTGTGAGCTTTATCGTTTTTTTCTTCGGATAACGTGAATCAAACAAAAACATAAACATCACAAGAGTATGTATAAGCGACCATATAACCGAAATATCTCTGAGTATTGTCATATCCCGTTCACCTCACTGAAATTAAAGCTCACCCAAGCATTATGCAATTCGCGGCACAGTTTTTTGCTTGCAAAGATTTTATCCGAGCTGTCAAAAAGGATTGCTTCGCTTTGCACACTTAGAATATGGTGCAAATTAAGAAGCAGGCTCTTTCCGCAGAAAATAAAGCGATTATCACAAACAAGGTCTTTTACCGCGTCTGCGAAATTCGTGCGGATATAAATACTTTCGATCGTCTTACCGTCACGCAAGTGATAAATAACCGTTCTTTGGGTGAGCTCTGCATATATAAGATTATCAAAATTCAGTTTAACGCTGCCGTCCTTTGTTTTGATGAGTATAAATTTATTCTTTATATCAGAAACGGTTTTCACCACTCTGTCAAGCGAAGAAACAAATTCATTCTCTGATACAGGCTTGATTATGTAATCCGAGGCATTTACTTTATACGAAGCAACAGCAAATTCATCACTTGTAGTAAGATATATGATTTTTTCATCAAAGCCTTTTTCACGTAAGGTCTTACCAAGCTCAATGCCATTCATTCCCGGCATAATAACATCAAGGATATATATGTCAAAGCCACCGTTTTTGTTTACGTCGTCAAGCAGCTCTTCCGCATGAGTGAAAACAGTAACCGTGATTTCTTTTGATTTATTCTGCATTGCATATTTTTGAGTGAGTCCCGAAATCTGCTCTCTGTAAAACACTTCATCATCGCATATCGCTATTCTCATTTTGCTCCTCTTTTCCTCAGAGATGTTTAATAAAATCTTATATCATTATTTCGCTTTTTTCAACACATTTTTATAAAACAGTTCAAAAAGTTTTTGTTAAATTCTTCGCAAAAATGTATCAATTTTTCGCAAAGCCCCACAAATTGAATTTTTATGATAAACTTGGCTTAAATGAAATTATACTTAAAAATAATATGGAAAGGAGAGCGAATATGACCTTCAGCAGCGAAGCATTGGCAAAGAAAGAGAGTATAGAACTCCTGAAAGATATACGGGTAGCAATATGCGGGAATCTGCCTACGGCTTGCAAGGCTCTGCGTGATATGGGTGTTGCTAAAATCGACAAGTTTGAAGACGGAATTGATGCTTGTTTCAGATTGCGGCGCGGTGAAGAGTACCATTTGATTTTGGTTTATGCTCCGCAAGCCGAGGGCATTGATGCAGATATGCCCTATAAGATAAGGTGCGGCGGCGATTGGAAAAGCGTTTCAATAAAACTGCTTAACGAGCCTGCTTGCGAAAGTGCACTTATAGAGCTTGAATCAACTTTACGCCTTATTGCAAAAGCACAGTCAGAAGGTGTGCAGATAAGCAGCGGATAAAGAATAAAAACAACAACGCCAATTTATTTCGAAAGGACGGAACACAGTATGAAAACAAAAAAACGAGCTGACAAATTTGCGGCGTTGCTCTTAGCCATCGTTATGGTTGTGGGAATGCTTCCTGCAGGTCCTATGACGATTGCAGAAGCGGCCGGCTCTTCCGAAAAGGGAGAGATGAGCCGCGCGGACTATGAGGCTCTCGGCTTCGACCTTGGTCTTGAAACAACCGACGAGTCCTACATAGGTCCCGGCAACAGCACAATGAATGTAAAAAACGAGCTTTATCTCAACTATAACGGCTCAAGCCACTACGGCTGGGTTCTTCGAGATAATCTCAACCTGAATCACTCCAGCTGGAGTAGTTACGGAACCATCGGTGCTTACAAGCTCTACGGTCAGTACCGCAACGGCGACTGGGCACACCTCAACGAAGGTAACGGCTATACCAACGGTCAGACCGGCGGAGAGGCCTCTGTTATCGGCAGCGGCATTGAGAGCAAGAACAGCCACCTGCTCCGCACTTACGAAACATCGGTGGCCTTCCGCTCTGTCAGCGGCAAAGAGGACAGAGTGGCTCAGCTCTATGTAAAATCCAGTGAGAAGCGTGCGGATTTTACAGCTTGTCTTGAAATCGTCAGGTTTGTTGAGTCCGACGGCAAATACTCAGAATCTGTTGTAAGAAATGTTGTCTTAGGTAAGATTCCGGCACTGGACGAAGCCGGCAGCATCTACAATCCCATTTTTGATGCGCTCTTTGAAGTAGCCGCCGGCGACTTTGACGGCGACGGAATCGACGAAATTGCCGTTTATTACGGCACAAACGAGGTCAGAATCTACGATACCGGCTCCAGAGGTGATTCCCTGAGCCTTTGGAAGACCATAGGTGCTTCCGAGATTCTGAAGGATCAGAACATTTCTGCCAAGAAGACTGCTGACAGCACTGACGGCGGAGTTATGCGTGCCGCTATTGTAGCTTTGGCTGCAGGCGACCTTAAGAAGGATTATACC
>JAZQBJ010000201.1:0-18086 GCA_045545715.1 Oscillospiraceae bacterium | reverse complement strand
ATAGCTTTTTAAATTATAAATAGTTTCGTCATCGAGTTCGTTTTTTTCGAGATATTTTTTCAGAACGTTTATTTCCATATTTATATACATTTTAAGGACGTAATCGTTAAGTCTGTTCTGGGCGTTATCGTCATAGGCGTTTTTATAGAATTTTTTATGCTTTTCGATTCTGCTCAACATACCGCAAATCATTTCTTCGCTGTTTAAGATATTTGCATTTTTTGCTTCAGTATTGAATTCGTTTGTAAACATCCATGCTATCAAATCGTATTTATCGCTGAAATGGTAATAAAAGCTCTGGCGGTTAAGTTCCGCCTTTTCACAGATATCGGTTATCTTTATTCTTGAAACGGGCATTGTTTCCGCAAGTTCCATAATTGCGTTCGCAAGAAGTTTTTTCGTCCTTGGGGATTTATCATATTCCGCTTTTGGCATTTTACCGCCGCCTTTCCGGCTGTATTTTAACCTAAAAAGTGATTTAAGTCAACATCTTAAATTTTTCAAAATATGAAAACGATTTTATCATAGACTTTCTTAAATCTTTCATAAGCTTAATTCAAGTATAAAAAAATCGCTCCGCAACATTCGTTGCGAAGCGTTCTTCGTGGTGAGCCATCGGGGATTCGAACCCCGGGCACCTTGATTAAAAGTCGCTGTACGTTTTGTGTTTTATAAAGTTCTGCTTTCGGTTGCCCGTTCAAATGCTGCACCAATAAATCCTTTAAATAATGGATGTACCTTGTTTGGTCTGCTTTTGAATTCGGGGTGATACTGAACGCCTAAATAGAAAGGTCTGTCGGTAATTTCCACTGTTTCGATAAGTTTCCCGTCCGGAGAAGTGCCGCTGAGCGTAAGTCCTGCTTTCTCAAAAGCTTCGCGGTAATCGTTATTGAATTCATAGCGGTGTCTGTGACGTTCGCTGATTGTAGCAGGAGAACCATAACAGCGTTCCATCGTTGTACCTGCTTTTATGCAGCATGGATAAGCTCCAAGCCGGAGCGTGCCGCCTTTGTCGATATCATCACTTTGGCCGGGCATAAAATCGATAACTTTATGTTTACAAATTTCGTCAAACTCGCCGGAATTTGCGTCCTCGATGTCAAGAACGTTTCTTGCATATTCGATCACGGCAATCTGCATTCCGAGGCAGATTCCAAAATAAGGGATATTATTTTCTCTTGCATATTTCGCTGCAAGAATCATACCTTCGATGCCGCGGCTGCCAAATCCTCCCGGAACAATAATACCGTCAAGACCTGCCAGTTTTTCGCAGACATTTCCCGCTGTTATTTCTTCCGAATCAATCCAATGAATACGAATATGGGTGTTGTGATAATATCCGGCGTGTCGAAGTGCCTCTGCCACCGAAAGATAAGCATCATGCAGCCCTACATATTTGCCCACAAGACCGATATCGACATAATACGGTCTTGCCTTGATACGTTCAACCATTGCCGTCCATTCCGCAAGGTCCGGTTTTGGTGCATCTATTCCAAGTTCACGGCAAACAACCGAAGAAAAATTCGATTTTTCCAGCATAAGCGGTGCTTCATAAAGATTCGGCAGAGTGATATTTTCAATAACGCAGTCCGGCTTAACATTGCAGAACATTGAAATTTTCTTGAATATAGGCTCTTCCAGCGGCTCATCACAGCGGAGAACGATTATATCCGGTTTCACACCCATACCCTGCAGTTCTTTTACCGAATGCTGAGTAGGCTTGGATTTATGTTCATCTGAGCCTTTAAGGAAAGGAACCAAGGTCACGTGGATGAAAAGGCTGTTTTCTCTGCCTATTTCAAGAGAAATCTGGCGCACCGCTTCGATGAACGGCTGCGACTCAATATCTCCGATTGTTCCTCCGATTTCGGTAATAACCACATCGGCATTCGTTTTCTTACCCAAGCTGTAAACAAAATCTTTAATCTCATTTGTGATATGCGGAATGACCTGCACCGTGGAGCCGAGATATTCACCGCGGCGTTCCTTGTTAAGCACATTCCAGTAAACTTTACCGGTGGTGAGGTTCGAATATTTGTTGAGGTCCTCATCAATAAAGCGTTCGTAATGTCCGAGATCAAGGTCTGTTTCGGTGCCGTCTTCAGTAACATATACTTCGCCGTGCTGATAAGGACTCATGGTACCGGGATCCATGTTGATATACGGATCCAGCTTCTGTGCGGCGACCTTAAGGCCGCGCGATTTTAACAATCTTCCCAAGGAGGCGGCGGTAATACCCTTGCCAAGACCCGATACAACGCCTCCCGTAACAAATATATATTTTGTCATTGACAATTTCCTCCAAACCTATCACTCAACTGTAACTGATTTTGCCAGATTTTTCGGCTTATCAATATCGCAGCCGTTTTCCTTTGCAACATAGTACGAGAACAGCTGTAACGGAACAATTTCCGCTGCCGCCGCAAAAATTGTCTCTGTTTTCGGCACATATATCATATCGTCCGCCAAAGATACGATTTTTTGATTATCTTTAAATGTAACCGCAAGAACTTCGGCCCCTCTTGCCTTTACTTCGATAATATTGCTCATTGTTTTTTCCATAATGCTTTCATTACAGCACAAAGTAATAACGGGCTGGTGCTCTTCTATCAGAGCAATTGTTCCGTGTTTCAATTCGCCCGCGGCATAAGATTCTGCATGGATATACGATATTTCTTTCATTTTAAGGGCGCCTTCAAGCGCCACGGCATAGTCGGTATTGCGGCCGATGAAAAACAAGGAGGATGCATTGTGATATTTTTTTGCCAGATTCGGGATTTGCGGATTTATATCCAGTGCTTCCTGTATTTTCTTGGGCAAAGTATTCAGCGATGTCAACAGTCTTTTGTAAAGTTCCCCATCAATACGGTTTGTCCTTTCAGCGGCGTATAAAGCAAACAAATATAATACCGAAACCTGTGTCGTATAGCCTTTTGTTGTTGCCACAGCTATTTCCGGGCCCGCCCATGTATAAAGCGTATGATCCGCAATATTCGCAATCGTGCTTCCCACAACGTTTACTATTGCAAGCGTTTTGGCACCGCGCTTTTTACATTCTTTCATTGCAGCTATGGTATCGGCGGTCTCTCCGGACTGTGACAAAACAATCACCAGCGTGTGCTCATCGATGAGCGGATCGCTGTAACGCAGTTCGCTTGCCAATTCCACCTGAACGGGAATGCGGCATAATTTTTCAATTGCATATTTGCCTGCGCACCCGGCGTAATATGCTGAACCGCAGGCGGTAATCACAATTTTATTGATACTTTTCAGATACTCCGCCGTAATCCCGGTTTCGTCAAGAACAATCTTCCCGTCCCTGATTCTCGGTGCGATGGTTGCTTTAATCGCTCCCGGCTGCTCAATGATTTCCTTGAGCATAAAATGCTCATATCCGCCTTTTTCCGCCGCTTGAACATCCCAGGTTATGCGGCTGATTTTTTTATCAACAGGCCGACCCGCCGGATCAAAAACCGTGATCGAGTCCGGCGTTATTTCCGCGAACTCTCCGTCATCCAGATAGATTGCGTTTCTCGTATACGGAACAAGCGCTGTGACATCGGAGGCAAAATAGTTTTCGCCGATTCCGACTCCGAGAATCAGGGGACTTGCTTCTCTCGCCGCATATAATTTTTCAGGTTCATCTGTGCAAACAACGCCAAGCGCATAGGAACCCCGCAGTCTTGATGAGGCCTTAATGACGGCATTTTTCAGATTACCGGAATAATACATCTCAATCAGGTGCACGATCACTTCCGTATCGGTCTGGCTTTCAAAACGATAACCCTTCTCTGTCAGTTCTTCACGCAAAGCAATATAGTTTTCGATAATGCCGTTATGAACGACGGCAAATTTGCCGTCATTGCTCATATGCGGATGGGCATTTGTATCGGTAGGCGCACCGTGAGTAGCCCATCGGGTATGCCCTATACCAACGGTACCGAGGCAGTTCTTTCCGTCAGCCGTTTTTTCGCACAGATTCGCGATTCTTCCCGTGACCTTGCAGACAGAGATCCGATTATCATCAAGCACCGCAATACCCGCCGAATCATATCCTCGATATTCCAGCTTTTTAAGTCCCTCCAGAAGGACAGGTGCCGCTTTCTGATAACCTGTATAACCGACTATTCCACACATAAAAACATCTCCACATCTGAATATTCGTTTCAGTTCCGCTCTTTTTCTAAAGGTTTATTTCTGCAGATTTTCCGTCAGCGTTTGCCAGAAGCGGCCCGATTTTCTCCAAAAACGCCGTCACCTGTTCGGAACATCTGCCGATATACAGAGCCGGGTCAAGAAGCTTTTTCATTTCCGCTTCGGTAAGACCGAATTCCTTCTCTTTCGCAAGTCGTGCAAGCAAGTCACATTCCTCGCCGTCTTTCATTTTTGCAGTTGCTTCCATTGAGCATCTGCGAATGATTTCGTGGATTTCCTGGCGGTCTCCTCCGCGTTTTACCGCTTCCATCATCAGGTTTTCCGTTGCAATAAAAGGCAGATATTCCTTTACGGCCTTTTCGATGACTTTCTTATTTACGCGAAGTCCGTCTGTCACATTCTGCGTAAGTCTTAAAATCGCATCGGCGCAGAGGAAGCCTTCCGGCAGAGAAATACGGCGGTTCGCGGAATCGTCCAACGTTCTCTCAAGCCATTGAACGGAAGCGGTCATCGGTGCGTTCATCGCATCCGCTATCAGGTATCTTGCCAGGGAGCAGATGCGTTCGCTCCGCATCGGGTTGCGCTTATATGCCATCGCAGAAGAACCAATCTGATTTTTTTCAAAGGGTTCTTCTACCTGACGGTCATGTTGCAAAAGACGAATGTCGTTTGCCATGCGGTAACAGCTTTGTGCCAAAGAGGAAAGCGCGTTCAGAATTCGGCTGTCAACCTTGCGCGGGTATGTCTGGCCCACCACGTCGAAACATTCGTCAAAGCCGAAGTCTGCAGCAATCATGCGGTTTAGTTCATCTGTTTTTTTCGTATCGCCATCAAACAGATCCACAAAGCTTGCTTCGGTTCCGGTGGTACCGCGGCAGCCGAGGAACCTGATATTTTCAATGGCAAAATCGATTTCTTTCAGGTCGGAAAGGAAGTCCTGCATCCAGAGTGCCGCACGCTTCCCTACCGTTACAAGCTGGGCAGGCTGATAGTGTGTATAGCCAAGGGTTGGCAGATCCTTATATTTTTCGGCAAATTTCGAAAGATTCGCCAAAACGCCCAGAAGCTCTGAACGCAAATATTTCAGAGCATCCCGATAAATTATAAGATCTGCATTGTCGGTTACATAACAGCTTGTTGCGCCCAGATGGATAATACCGGCGGCTGTCGGAGCAGCCTTACCATAGGCATAAATATGTGCCATAACATCGTGGCGCACCTCTTTTTCCCGCCTGCTTACGCATTCATAATCTATATCCGTGATATGTGCTGAAAGTTCATCAACCTGCGCCTGCGTGATAGGAAGCCCAAGCTTCATTTCTGCCTTTGCAAGAGAAACCCAAAGCCTGCGCCAGGTCTGATATCTTGTGTCGGATGAAAAGAGTTCAAGCATATAATCGGAAGCATAACGCGATGATAACGGGGATTCATATTTGTTGTTCATATCCGTATTCTCCTTGTCATCTGATAACGATGTTGTCCCTCTCCGGTCCAACCGAAACGTATTTGATGGGACATCCGATTTGTTTTTCAATATATGTCACATATTCCTGCGCCGCTTTTGGAAGATCCTCCCAGCGGCGGACACCTGAGATATCGCATTTCCAGCCGTCAAAAAATTCGATGACAGGTTCTGCATTTTTAAGCGCGAACGGAAACGGAAAACTGTCGGTCTGTTCACCGTTCAGCATATAGTGAGTGCAGACCGGAATCTTATCCATATAGCTGAGCACGTCAAGCTTTGTAAGCGCGATAGCCGTTGCCGCCTGGACCTCAACGCCGTACCGCGTTGCCACAATGTCTATGGGTCCGACTCTTCGTGGTCTTCCGGTCTTGGCTCCGTATTCAAAACCCGCTCTGCGAAGTTTTTCAGCCTCTTCGCCAAACATTTCGCATACAAAAGGTCCTTCGCCCACACAGGTGGAATAGGCTTTTACTACTCCCACCACATCGTCAATCTTTGCGTTCGGCAGTCCGGAACCTATGGGCGCATAGGCTGCGGTTGTATTGGAAGAGGTCGTGTATGGATAGATGCCGTAATCCAGATCTCTCAGCGAGCCAAGCTGTGTTTCAAAAAGAATATTTTTACCATCCGCCTTTGCTTCTTTCAAAAATTTTCCCGTATCACAAATATAGGGCATGATTTTTTTGCAGTAAGTTTCAAGCCATTCTTCAAGCATTTCCATCGTATATGGCTTTGCGCCATATACCTTTGTCAGCGTCAGGTTCTTCCATTCCATAAGGTCCGCAAGATGAGTTTTCAGTTCTTCCGGATAGAACAGTTCCCCGGCAAGAATGGTCTTTTTCTGATATTTATCCGAATAAAACGGCGCTATCCCCTGTTTTGTGGAACCGTATTTCTTATCGGCAAGGCGCATCTCTTCAAACTCATCCATATCTCTGTGCCACGGAAGCAAAAGAGAAGCACGGTCACTGATTTTGAGGTTATCGGTAGTGATTTCAACGCCTTTTGACATCACTTCTTGGACCTCTTTCCACAGATTTTCCGGATCCACCGCAACCCCGTTGCCCAGAACATTGACAACGCCGCTTCTGAAAATTCCCGAAGGCAGAAGATGAAGCGCAAACTTTCCTTTTTCGTTGACTACCGTATGTCCGGCGTTGCCGCCGCCCTGAAAACGCACAACCACGTCATAATTTTCAGTGAGCAGATCCACCATCCGGCCTTTTCCTTCGTCGCCCCAATTTATACCTACTATCGCACATTCTGACATAATCATACCTCCATTATATATCCGGTAAGATGTTTAACTATTTTTGAATAATCATCTTCCGCTCCGCTTATACTGCGGTGAAAAGTTTTTCTCCGTATAATTGTTCATTTTTGAATGCTCCGCACCTTTACTTTTTTGTCATTTATTTTATGCCGAACAGCAGATCGGCATAGGTTGGCATCGGCCAGTAATTCCTTGCCGTAATGGTTTCGGCTTCGTCACATGGGATTCTGAGCTCGCTCATCAAACCAAGCACCGTATCGCGGATCATAACGGATTTTGCTCCGATATCTTCTGCCTTATCAAGAGAAATAAGCGCAGTTTCCAGCTCTTCAGCTTTTGAAGCAATCAGGTCAGCCAGAGCAGAAAGCTTTCTTACCACGCCGGTTTCATATCCGCAAACAAGCGTGGAGTCCAGCGTCTTCTTTGAGGCAGCCGCCTTTGCAGTATCCGCAGCATAGGCTTCGATTGCCGGAACAATTTGCGTCTTTGCCATATTGACCATTGTGTTTGCTTCAATAACTATGGTTTTGCAGTAATTTTCAAGCATGATTTCATATCTGGATTTCAGTTCCGCTTCGGTAAACACACCTTGAGAAATAAGCATATCCATATTCTTTTTATCAAGCAGATGAGGCATGCAGTCTGCGGTGGTACGGAAATTGAGAAGGCCTCGCTTTTCCGTCGCCTCCCGGATCCAATTTTCGTCATATCCGTTGCCGTTGAATATGATGC
The DNA here is from genome assembly GCA_045545715.1 of Oscillospiraceae bacterium. GTDB lineage: Bacteria > Bacillota > Clostridia > Oscillospirales > Ruminococcaceae > UMGS1668. The sequence goes on along the minus strand of JAZQBJ010000201.1, from coordinate 10,461 downwards.
GTTTATGATCTCTGATTGTCTTTTGAATCATATCATGCAACGCAGTCTTAAAATCTTCCGCACTTTCCAGTCTGTCTGCATAAATCCTGAGAGTTTCGGCAACTGCGCTGTTCAGCATGATATTCGCGCAGGCGATACTGTTGGAGGAACCGAGCATACGGAATTCAAACTTATTGCCGGTAAAAGCAAATGGAGAAGTTCTGTTGCGGTCTGTGGTATCACGGTTGAACCCGGGCAGAACGTCAACCCCAAGCTTCATCCGGGTCTTTTCGGCACCTTTATAAGGCGTATCAGTTTCGATAGCTTCAAGAACCGTATTCAGTTCATCGCCGAGAAAAACGGACACAACCGCGGGCGGTGCTTCGCTTGCACCGAGGCGGCAATCATTTCCTGCAGTCGCAACCGAAATTCGGAGCAGATCCTGATAATCGTCCACCGCTTTTATAACAGCGCAAAGGAACAGCAAAAACTGTGCGTTTTCATAGGGCGTTGCGCCCGGAGAAAGCAGATTTTGTCCCGTATCGGTGGCAATGGACCAGTTATTGTGTTTTCCGCTGCCGTTTATGCCGGCAAAGGGTTTTTCGTGGAGCAGACACACAAGACCATGTTTTGCCGCCACCTTCTGCATTATCTCCATCGTAAGCTGGTTATGGTCAGTTGCAATATTTGCGGTAGTATAAATCGGTGCCAGTTCATACTGAGCCGGAGCAACCTCGTTATGCTCCGTCTTGGCAAGTATTCCCAGTTTCCAGAGTTCCTCATCGAGTTCTTTCATAAAAGCGGCAACTTTCGGTTTGATCACGCCAAAATAGTGGTCGCCCATTTCCTGCCCTTTCGGAGGTTTTGCTCCAAATAAAGTACGTCCGGTGAAGCAAAGATCCGGACGCTTTTCATACATTTCTTTGGTGATAAGGAAATATTCCTGTTCGGGACCAACATAGCCGGTCACTCTTTTTACGCTGTTGTTTCCGAACAATCTTAAAATACGCAGTGCTTGTTTATTGAGCGCCGCCATTGAACGCAAAAGAGGAGTTTTTTTGTCCAGCGCATGGCCGCTGTAAGAACAGAACGCAGTGGGAATACATAAAGTTTTATCTTTAATAAACGCATAAGACGTCGGATCCCATGCGGTATAACCCCTTGCTTCAAAGGTAGTCCTCAGACCGCCGTTCGGAAAAGAAGAAGCATCCGGTTCGCCTTTAAAAAGTTCTTTCCCGGAAAATTCCATAATCACACCGCCATCAGTAGAAGGAGAAATGAAACTGTCATGCTTTTCGGCGGTGATTCCGGTAAGAGGCTGGAACCAGTGGGTATAATGTGTTGCGCCTTTGGAAACCGCCCAATCCTTCATAGCGGCAGCAACTGCGTTGGCAACGCCTATATCAAGTTCCGAGCCTTCTTCAATTGTTTTTTTGAGCGAATCATATATTTCATCCGAAAGGGTGGATTTCATAACTCTGTCGTCAAAAACCAGACTTGCAAAATAATCCGTTACCGTGCCCATGATTATTCTCCTTTAAAATTTCTACAAAAATTGCAAAAACAGATAAAGGCGCCTTTAATGTAAAAAAACATTAAAGACGCCTTTGCCTTTTTCATATATAAAATTGTTTTGATTCCTGAAAGCAAGATTGCGATTATGAACCCTCAAACCCAAAAGCCTTGCTTTTACGCTCTGCATTTTACACCCGCAAAAAAACTTTGTCAATATTTTTGAAGTTATTTTGTGCAATTCCTGCAAAAACAATCCTTTTTACACAATTAACTATGGAAAAATGATAAAAATTGCAGTTCACGTTTTGTTTTCTCCCAGATTGCATGGTATAATAAATATAATCTGATATCAGAATTTTATCGTAAAGCGAAAGAAAGTGAGCAGGATACTATGAATTATTCAAAGGAAGAGGTAATGCAGTACGTCCGTGAGGAAGATGTTAAGTTTATTCGTCTTGCCTTTTGTGATGTATTCGGAAAACAAAAAAATATTTCTATTATGCCGGAAGAGCTGCCTCGTGCCTTTGAATACGGTATCGCCTTCGATGCTTCGGCAATCGCAGGCTTTGGCGATGAAACAAGGTGCGATCTTCTGCTCCACCCCGATCCCGAAACGCTGATGCTGCTTCCCTGGAGACCAGAGCACGGCAAAGTTGTGCGTATGTTTACTCACATAACATATCCTGACGGCACACCGTTTGAATGCGATACCCGCAGTCTTCTCAAAAGGGCAGTCGAAGACGCAAAAAAAGCAGGTTACACCTTTGCCTTCGGTTCAGAGCAGGAATTCTATCTGTTTGAGCTTGATGAAAATAACAAACCGACAAAATTTCCTTATGATGAAGCCGGATACATGGATCTTGCTCCCGATGACAGAGGCGAAAACATCCGCCGCGAGATATGTCTTACTCTGGAACAGATGGGCATCCGTCCCGAAAGTTCACACCACGAAGAAGGTCCCGGACAAAACGAGATAGATTTCCGTTATTCCGACCCGCTTACCGTGGCAGACGATACAATGACTTTTCAGACGATTGTTAAGATAGTTGCCCGCCGCAACGGTGTTTTTGTTGATTTCGGCCCGAAACCTCTTGAGCACAAACCCGGCAACGGATTTCATATCAATATGTCTGTCCAGTCAAATGACGGTTCCGAAAATCTTTGCCATATGATTGCGGGTGTTCTTGATAAGGTTTTGGAAATGACCGTATTTCTCAACCCTACAGAGGATTCCTATAAACGTTTTGGAATGGATAAAGCCCCCGGTTATGTTTCCTGGTCAAACGAAAACCGTTCCCAGCTTGTCCGTATTCCTGCGGCGGTCGGCGAATACCGCCGTGCGGAGCTTCGTTCACCCGATCCAACGGCAAATCCGTATCTCGCGTTTACACTTTTGATTTATGCGGCTCTTCTCGGCCTTGAAAAAAAACTTGACCTGCCCGAAGCTGCCAATATTAATTTATATAAGGCCGATGCCGAAACTTTGGCAAAGTTTAAAAAACTGCCCGGAAGTTTATGCGATGCTCGCAAGGCAGCCGCGGCAAGTGAATTTATCAAAGAACATATACCTGCGTCAATTTTAGATATTTACTGCAACAAATAAATCTGAATAACATAAAAAAGGAGGGGAGCAAAAATGAGTCTGAAAGAACAGGTTTACAGCGTTCTGATCGTTTCGGCATCGGAAAGCTTTAATAATGCACTCTCTGCTCTGCTCCCCGGTTCAAAGTATTCGCCCACCCTTTTTGTATCGAACATCAACGCAGCAAAGCGGGCACTTGCCGAGCGTGCTTTTGATTTTGTAATCATCAATTCGCCACTCCCTGATAATACCGGAACTCGTTTTGCAATTGACACAGGAAATTCAAAAGAAACCGTCGTACTTCTAATGGTACAGGCAGAACTTCAGGCAGAAATCCACGACAAGGTAGCCGAACACGGTGTGTTCGTTCTCCCAATGCCAACCTCAAAGCCAACAATGACGATTGCTCTCAGCTGGCTTTCAAGCGCACGTGAAAGGCTTAGAAAAACCGAGAAGAAAACTCTTTCCATCGAGGAAAAAATGGAAGAAATCCGTATCGTCAACCGGGCAAAGTGGTTTCTTATCGCTGAACAGAAAATGGACGAGCAGGGCGCTCATCGTTACATAGAAAAACAGGCAATGGATCGCTGCGTTTCAAAAAAAGTTATAGCAGAAGAAATTATCAAAACATATTCATAATATTTTGGGGATAACTATTATTTCACTGTATTTCAGGTATAAAAAAAACCGCTCAACAATTTGCATTGTTAAGCGGTTTTTTCGTGGTGAGCCATCGGGGATTCGAACCCCGGGCACCTTGATTAAAAGTCCATTAAAAGAGCATCTGTTCGTGTGGCTTATCCGCATGCTCATGCGGTTTTTTGGGATTTCATGGCATAAAAATCCACTTAAAAATGTATGCCAATTTGTTTTTTTAGAACTTAGCTTAATTGTGTCTAGTTAAATCCCATTTTCCCAGAGTTCTTCAGAAGACAAATTCAAACCGTCATTCCAAATCACACCGTACCCACCAACATCGACAAAAACATTATAAAATTCTTGCGGATGATCAATTAATATTTTGAACTCCTCAATAGCATCGAAACATTTCTTTACATTATATATTTTTGTAATACCCTCTGAAAAAGAAACACTTAATTTATAATCTTGTAATGGTACAATTCTTTCTATTTTATGAAACATTATGTTATCACCTTATAACAATCATCTTATATTGCAGGCTGGCGGGCTTCAATATATAAACCTATATCTTCTACAATATAGTTATCACCTGTAGTGTGTAAAGCCTCAAAACAGGAGTAAATATAATCCCAAACTCTGTATTTGTTAAACAACTCCGAAACCTGTTTGCCTGTCAGTCTCTTAGCGTTTTTATATTGTTCTACACAATATATCAAAAAGTTTCCTTCTCTGCTCATTTTCATCCCTCCGGATAAGTAATCTTTCCTGTTTTCTTTTCTTCATCAAACATATTAAACAATGTAAGTGGGCTTAATTGCCAAAGCTTGGTATCTTCTTGTTCCAACGCTTCATAAAGATTTGATTCGTATAATGCTCTTGTTGCATCCACTTCATTATAACCATATCTTTCAACAATGATGTGTACAAGCTGAGGTATAACAAGATTCAAATTTGCTTCAAATTTTTTATTATCCATTATACTCCTCCTCGGGAACAGTGCCCTTAAACTCTAAATATCCAAGTGCTTTTTCAGATGCCAAAACAAGTTGATTATATAACTTTTTTATTTTAAGAGCTTCCAATGTCTGTTCTTTTGAAAGAATTCCCGCGGAATAAAGATTAAAAGTTGTATATACATCATCGTTTGCAACCGGTCCGTATATAAAATCAAACTGTTCGCCTTTGTAATTTCCTGCACGATTATCCGAAACAAAATCCAACCAATCTTCATTCGGTTCATCAAATCTTAAAACGGAACAGTCTGAAAAAGCTCTTTCTTCGTCAATTTCATATATACTTACTGTTCTGATTCCGTCTTTTCTTCTTTTTGTCACTTTATCCGCAAAACCGATTGCCTGTATTTTATTTGTGGTTGTGTAAAATCCATATCCAAAATCCAAATAGCGATTTTGCTCTACTAATTTTGGTTCTGCTACAGTAAGATTGCTTCCATGATACAAAATCATAATTCCGCCTCCAAAATCCTGTTCGCTATATCTAATTCTTTTTTCAGCGATTTAATCATCGCTTCCACATGCTTTCGTTTTTGTACTTTTGAACCGACTTCTTCAATACAGTCTTTGCTAATGTATTGTGAAATAACTTTTTTGCCATCACGATATTTTAAGTAATAATATACTTTTTCGCCTACTCTTTTTTCATAAATACTACCTTTGGGCAGGCAACTGTATTCATCCGTATATTTCTCAATCATATATTCAATTCGCTTTTTTTCTTGCATAATTGTCGTTAGAATTAAGTTCAATACTATCACCCAAATATATTATATACAACTTGATTATAAATATCAATATTTTGTTGTGCATTTATAAAATGTGTCTGTGTTAATAGTCTTTAAAGCTCTTTCGATGATATTTTAAAAACAACCCAATTTGACATTGTTTTATATAAGGTATAAAATATTAAGCAGTACACTAAAAGGAGTATTGCATGAGTTTTATCGTATCTCATTTTAACGAACCCGGTAAAGCTTTGGAATCGTATGTAGCCGTTGGTGGCGAAGGCAGCATGATGGCTGTAAACGCTCTTTGGGACACTGGTTCCACCGAAAGCTTAATTTCCGAGAAAATCGTTAAAATGATTGAACCTATTCTTAAAAACAAATCCAAATATGTAACAAGGGATGTAGTTATTGAATGCGAAACTTATGCAGTCAGCCTTTCCCTGTCTGATGAAATCACTTTTCGTGACGTACTCATGAAAAAAGCTGACCTTTTTGATAAAAACGTCGACATTGTAATTGGCATGGATATTATTTCCCGAGGAGATTTTGAAATTAGAAACTATAACAATCTTGTTGAGTTTGCTTTTAGGATTCCTCCAAAAAACGAACCCATTACTCCATAATTTATACAAATGTTTTTAGAAATATAATTGATATATTTAAAGCAAAAGCGGTGCTCATTTTGAGCACCGCTTTTTGCCTTATTGGGGGTATTTCGCAGAAACAGAATTATTCGTGGTCAATAACAACTTTAAGAGCACAGTTTGCGTCTCTTGCCTGGGTGAAAGCATCGTTAATCTTATCAAGAGTGAAATGATGGGTGATGATCTGCTCAACAGGAGTGGATTTTGCGTGAAGAGCTTCGATAACTTCTTCGATATCGCTGTTTGCGTATGCGAAGGAACCGACAACGTCCATTTCGGCACCGAGGATCTGGTAAGGATTGATAGTTACGTCGTGATGATAGAGCGCAACGATAACAAGTCTGGAACGATTCTTTGCCATACCGAGAACTTCAGGAATAATGGTTTTGGTACCTGCGGTATCAATATAAAGGTCGATGTCAACAGCGCTTTGGCCTGCGGCGCTCTGAAGATCTGCGCCGAATTTTTCCTGAAGGAATTCTTTAAGATTGCCTTTTGCTGCGTTGAAAGGGATTGCACCCATCTCTTCCGCTTTTTTAAGGCGCCATTCATTGATGTCAACTACAACAACTTCTTTGATACCTTTGCTCTGGCAAGCTGCAAGAGTGCAAAGACCGATCATGCCTGCACCGTAGATAACAACTCTGTCAGAAGAGGTTGCTTTACCCATGTTTACACCATGCATACCAACTGCAAAAGGTTCGATAAGTGCTGCTTCGTTGAAGCTTACGTTTTCCGGAAGCGGGAAAAGGTTGTAATGGAGTTTTGCGTCCTGAACCTGAACATACTGGGAAAATGCGCCGCATTCATCACAGATTTCAAGAATAGAAAGTCCGCAGTCTGGACGTTTGGAAAGACAGGGGTTAAGGAAAACTCTCATACCCTCTTTGATTTCCGGATCAACTTTTGCGCCAACTTTATAGACAACGCTTGCCATTTCGTGGCCGAACTGGTGTTCAGGGAAAATTCCTGCTGCTTCGCCGCCGTTATAATATGCGCCGATATCGGTTCCACAGATACCGGATTTTACGTTTTTAATGATAACGTCATAATCGCCGCATTCGGGCATTGCTACTTCTTCAACGGTTACGTTTTCAATTCCGTGGTAAATTGCTGCTTTCATCTGATGTTTCTCCTTCTGAAATCAAAATTTGCTTGCGTATGCGTCTGCCGCTTTGATTACATCAAAAACGTATTTGGGACTGAGAGGCATATACATTGCGTGGATTGTTTCTCCGGGTGCAACTGCGGTTTCCGCAACCTGCATAAGTTCTTCATCGGTGATGTTTTCTATGCCGAAATCTTTAAGGCATACAGGAAGGCCTACGCTCTTGAAGAATTTAATGATGAGGTCAAGGTCGGGGTTGTTTTCCATCATAAGCTGGCAGACTACGCCAAACGCAACTTTTTCGCCGTGATAGAAATGATGGCATGCTTCAAGAGTGCAAAGGCCGTTATGTACGGAATGGGAAGCTGCAACGCCGCCGCTTTCAAAACCGATACCGGAAAGATAGGTGTTTGCTTCAACAATGTTTTCAAAAGCTTCGCTGCAGACATGGTTTTCTGCGGCAAGTTTTGCTTTAACGCCGTCTTCAAGAAGGGTGTCGCGGCAGAGTTTTGCGATTGCGAGAGCGGTTTTGGAAGCATATCCGCCGGCCATAACAAGGGAACCGGTGCGGTTGGAAGCCATTGCTTCGTAATAGGTTGCCATTGCATCGCCCATACCGGAAACAAGGAATCTTGCGGGTGCGTCCGCAATGATATCAAGATCCATAAGGACAAGATCCGGATTTGCTTTGAGGAAAAGATATCTATCAACGGTGCCTTCGTTGGTATAGATTACAGAAAGTCTGCTGCAGGGTGCATCAGTGGATGCGGCAGTGGGAACGATGATTACCGGAACATTTTTGAAATATGCGACTGCTTTGGAAGTATCGATGGTTTTGCCTCCGCCGATACCGATTACAACGTCAGATTCACCGAGGGCTTCAATGTGTTTATTGATTTCATCATCACAGCATTCGCCGCTGCAGGCAACGAGCTCATAAGCGGTGCCTTTTTCTTCAAAACTGGAGATGATTTCTTTTTCATATTTATTTTTGATGAAAGCATCAGCAATAATATACGCTTTTTTGCTTCCGAGTTTAAGAAAGTGTTCTGCAAGATTTTTGATTTCTCCGTTGCCCTGGATATAGGTACTGGGTGCAATAATTACTTTTTTCATAATCAATTCTCTCCTTGTTCAAATTTTGGTTTGCAATAAAATTATAGCCGTGATATAATTTTAACAATACCAAAACCGTGCCATATTTTTTAGAAATAGTGCCAAAGGAGTTTTTTGCTTTGTTCAGGATAATCAAAGAAATAAAAATGGGAAAAAGCCTTTATGAATATGACCTTCACACAACCGAAGGCCTTCCCTATGCGCTCTATTTTTCGGATATCTCCGCTTATACCGGCGAAAAAGTTCCGCTGCATTGGCACAGGGAATTCGAAATTACCCTTGTTACCAAAGGCAGAGTAAAAGCTTTTGTGGATGACATTGAAATGATTCTTGAAGAAGGCGAAGGACTTTTTGTTAATTCGGAAATGTTCCACGGTTACACAAAAATTGAAAACGAGGAATCCGAATTTCTTACGGCGGTTTTTGATGCTTCATTCATCACCGGAAGTGAAAACGAAAATTTTCTTTTCAAAAAATACGTTGAACCTGTCATAAAAAACGAAAACCTTCGCTTCGTAAAATTTTTGCAAAACACCGGATGGCATTCCCTTTTCCTTGATAACCTGAAAAGGCTTTTTGAAATAAAGATTCCCGAAACCGAATACAGCGAATTCTTTGTCCGGGAAATGCTTGCAAGAGAAATCTGCCTTTTGCATGATAACAACAATTTGCAGAAATCTCCGGATCTTCGCGGCCTTAACTACACCATTTCAAAAATGACCGATTATATAAAGGCAAACTATACCGAAGATATTTCCGTCGGCGATATTGCAAAATCCGCAAATATTTCCAGAAGAGAATGTTTCCGCAAATTTTCCGAAAGCATGGGCATAACGCCCTTTGATTATCTGGATTCAGTACGGATAAAGGCCGCCACTGTCCTTCTTACCGAAAGCGATAAAACCATCACCGAAATCTGTTACGAAACCGGTTTTTCCAGCGGTAGTTATTTTTCAACCAAATTCAAAAAATCAATTGGCTGTTCACCTGCTGAATACAGAAAAAAGCTAAAGAACAATTAAATTATCAATTTCAAATCCTAATTTAGTAAATTATGATTTGAATCAAAACCTAAAAAACACCTTGTATTTTGCAAGGTGTTTTTCGTTTAATTATATTAAAAATTATTTCTTTTAAAATTACACATCTTACTTGCCGGAGAATAAAATCCAAACTGTTTGTTTGCACCAATTGCAAATTCGTTCTTCAGTTTTTCTTTATACTCATCAGAAAGATCAAAACGATTTATACTTTCAAAATCCGTATATACATTGATTGTTGTGGAAATAGTTGAATGCCCAAGAATCTGCTTCGCAGTAACAACATCCACATCTTCAAGATAAAGTAATGTAGCAAATGTATGTCTCAAATAATGTGCCGTAAATGGCTCAATTATAAATGGAAGCTGCTTCATACCTAATCTTGCTTTCAATTTTTCAGCTCTCCTGCCATAACCATATTTTTCATTAAGGATATTCATATAATCATCCCAAAGCTTTTGCCATTCTCCATCATTGTAGATATTACCTTTACTGTCCGGGCAAACCAAATTCGATTCATTCGTTTTTTCTGATTTCGTTTTTTTGAGATAATCTACCAAAATTGGAGGTATAGGAATATATCTTGTGGCACTTTTAGATTTACCACCCTCTTTTATTACAGGTTTGCTGGCAATACTGACTACGGATTTATTTATACTTATTATTGCATTTTCCAGATCTATATCGGACCATTCAAGCGGAATGAGCTCTCCTCTTCTGAGCCCCGAGAACATCATTATCATTGCCGGAAGTTGAGCACGGTGCTCAGTATCAATAATCATTTGCTGCTCATCTTCTGTTAATGATCTTCTTTCATAAACCGGGCTATCTTTTGGAATAACCACCATTCTGAAAAAATCCGGCACTCCACTCACTTCATTTGCCTTTGCATATTGAAAGATACTTTTAGCAACCTTTTTACGATCCATGAGAGTAGATTTTGCAAATCCGGGTTTTCCCTCTTCCCCTTCGGTTGCCAAATCATTTATATAATTTTGAAAATCAGCCAAAGTAATATTCTTTATCGGTGTTTCTCCGAATCTGCTATTCAAACAATTTACAATTCCACAATAACCTGCCACACTACTATA
>JAZQBJ010000200.1:0-18321 GCA_045545715.1 Oscillospiraceae bacterium | reverse complement strand
CATCCCAGCACCAATCTCCGTCAAGAAATACGCTATTCGGTAAATCCTGTTTGAGCTGTTGGCACACAGTTGTTTTTCCAACTCCCATAGTGCCACCAATCATATATAAAGTTTTCATCATTCACACCTACAAATTCAAGTCTATCTGTCTTCTTACAGTATAACAGAAAGATTTTGGTTTTTCAATTTGCAGTCTGAAGGATGACAATGGTGTGGCTAAAAAACCGGTGGGTTTCCTTCTGTTGCAAAAATCCCTTTATTATGTTATATTAATAAATTAGGAAAATATTATCCGGAAAGGAGCAGGTTATATGGATGTCAAAATCGGCGATATACTTTTGATGAAGAAAAACCACCCCTGCGGTTCCGCAAGGTTTGTTGTTCTGCGCTCCGGAATGGATTTCAAGCTCCGGTGTGAAAAATGCGGCCACGAAGTGGAAGTTCCCCGAAGCAAGGCCGAAAAAAATATTAAGCAAATAATCCGGGAGGTAAACTCCGATGTTTGATAAACTGGAGGATATCGAAAGACGCTTTCGCCAGGATTGCCTCCGGCTTTATGAACCGGAAGTTATAAACGATAACGAACTTTATACAAAACTTCTTAAAGAACAAAGGGAACTCGAGCCCGTTGCACTCAAATACCGCGAATATAAAGCCGCAAAATCACATTTTGAGGAAGCCGAAGCAATTCTTTCGGAAGAAACCGACCGGGAACTTCGGGAAATGGCGAAAGAACAGCTTGAGGAAAGCAAAAACCTTATGGAAAGCTGTTTTGATGAACTTAAGATTCTCCTTTTGCCCAAGGACCCGAATGAAGACCGTTCCGTAATAATGGAAATCAGAAGCGGAACCGGCGGGGAAGAAGCGGCGCTTTTTGCTTCCGATCTTTACCGTATGTATTCCATGTATGCGGATTCAAAAGGCTGGAAAACCGAAGTTATCTATGCGAATGCGACGGAGCTTGGCGGATATAAGGAGATTTCCTATTCCGTAGAGGGAGAAGGCGTTTTCGGAAGATTCCGTTTCGAAAGCGGAACCCACCGCGTCCAGCGCGTTCCGGTAACGGATTCCCAGGGAAAGATCCAGACTTCCGCCGTAACCGTTGCCGTTCTTCCGGAAGCGGAAAATGTCGAAGTTGAAATCGACCCGAACGACCTTAAAATAGATACCTTCCGTTCAAGCGGCGCCGGCGGACAGCATATCAACAAAACAAGTTCCGCTATCCGTATAACCCATATCCGAACCGCAATGGTGGTTGAATGTCAGGACGAGCGAAGCCAGTATAAAAATAAAGATAAGGCGATGAAAGTCCTTCGGAGCCGGCTTTATGAACAAAAGCAGCGCGCCGCGGACGAAAGCCGTGCCGCCGACCGAAAAGCTCAGGTTGGAAGCGGCGACAGAAGCGAACGCATAAGAACATATAATTTTCCCCAGGGAAGGGTGACCGACCACAGGATCGGGCTTACCATTTATAAAATCGATTCCGTCATGAACGGCGGACTTGATGAACTTATCGACCCTTTGAGGGCGCATGATCAGGCGGAAAAACTCCGCGGAGAAGAGGACTGAAAGAAAACGAATGGAAACTTTGCTTTTTGATTCAAAAAACGAAGGCTCGATCGAAGCCGTCGCGAATATACTTAAAAACGGCGGCCTTGCGGCGATTCCTACGGAAACTGTCTATGGCCTTGCCGCCAACGCTTTTGACGAAAAAGCCTGCGAAAATATTTTTAAAGCAAAAGGCCGTCCGGGCGATAACCCTCTCATTGTTCATATTTCCGATCTGAGCATGCTCGATGATATAGTTGCGGAATTTCCGGAAAAAGCAAAACTCCTCGCCGGGGAATTCTGGCCCGGCCCGCTTACAATGATTATGAAAAAAAGCGAAAAAATCCCGGATGTAACAAGCGCAAATCTTCCTTCCGTTGCTGTTCGCTTTCCGGCTCACCCGGTCGCAAGAAAAATAATTGAAAAAGCGGGTGTTCCGCTTGCGGCGCCTTCCGCAAACCTTTCCGGAAGTCCCAGCCCAACAAGTTTTGAGCATTGTGTCCATGACCTTATGGGTAGAGTTGACGCAATAATCGACGGCGGCGCATCTTCAGTGGGCGTTGAATCAACAATAATCTCTCTTGCAGGCGAAAAACCGGTGCTCCTTCGCCCGGGTTATATAACTCTTGAACAGCTTACAGAAACTATCGGGGAAGTTGAGGTTTCCCATGCGGTGCTCGAAAAACTTGAAGAAGGAGAAAAAGTCCTTTCTCCGGGAATGAAATATAAACACTATGCGCCCAAGGCACAGGTAACTCTTATCAAAGCAAGCTCGGAAGATTATGTAAAATACGTAAACGAGCACGCGGAAGAAGGAATTTTTGCCCTTTGTTTTGATGAGGAAGCTGAAAAACTTTCTGTGAGCACCGTTTGCTACGGTTCCGAATTTTCCGATGCCCAGCAGGCAGAACATATTTTTGATGCCCTTCGCAGAATCGATGAAAGCGGCGCAAAAAGGGTCTTTGCACATTCTCCTAAAGTTACCGGAATCGGCCTTGCGGTCTATAACCGTCTTATAAGAGCTGCCGGTTTTGACATAATAGAACTTTGAGCACGACATAAAAAAGGGGTGACAGAAATGGCAAATATCATAGGTCTCACCGGCCAGACCGGCGCGGGAAAAAGCTCCGTCCGGGAGATCCTGCAAAAAAAAGGTGCGGCAGTGATCGATGCGGATTCCGTCGCCCATGATATTACCGACAACAACCTTGACTGTATCTATGATATCGTAAACCATTTTTCCTGCCTTGTGCTCAACGAAAAAGGTAAAATTAACCGCAAAGCTCTTGGAAAACGTGTCTTTTCGGATAAAAAGGAACTTTCTGCCCTTAATAAAATCATTTTTCCGTATATTCTCGAAGCAATTGAGCACGAAGTGCTCGGTTATATTGCAAAAGGAGCGGAAACCGTTGTTATCGACGGCGCAACGGTTATCGAAAGCGGATGCGGAAAAATGTGCGACGTGCTTGTTTCTGTTGTTGCGGAGGAAGAAACCCGCCTTACAAGGATTATAAAGCGCGACGGAATAACAAAAGCGGATGCCGAACGCCGAGTTTCCGCCCAGAAGCCGGAAGAATTCTATACCGAAAATTCCGATTTTGTAATAAGAAACGACAGCACCCCGGCGGAACTTGAACGCAGTGTGAATTCCGTGCTCAAAAACATGGTGCTTAAAAAAGAAAAAGTTTCCGCGGAGGAATAATATTGGGAAAAATAATCAAAAATGCGGTTCTCGGCCTTCTGGTGGTGGCTTTTCTGCTTTTTGCCGGGGTTATGATGAACAAAAGTGCAAAACTTCTTGAACATTGGGCATATCCCACCGGATACAGCGATATTGTTGAGCAAAAATCCGCTGAATACGGTGTGCCGCTTTCTGTTATTTATGCTGTTATCCGCACAGAAAGCAATTTTGAGCCAAAAGCGGAAAGCTGGGTCGGTGCCCGTGGCCTTATGCAAATAACAAAGGACGCTTTCGAGTGGATAGATTATTACCGCGGTGCAACCGGTGCTTCCTGGGACGATATGTACGTTCCGGAATATAACGTCGATTACGGCGTATGGCTTCTTTCATATCATTATGAGCTTTTCGGCGAATGGGAAACTGTCTATGCCGCATATAACGCGGGCCCGAACGCCGTTAAAAAATGGCTTTCCGACCCGGAATATTCCCTTGACGGAAAAACACTTGATAAGATCCCTTATGAGGAAACCTCGAACTACCGTGAAAAAGTCAGAAAATACCGTGAGGATTATCAAAGAATTTACGGTTTTGACTGATTTTTGAATAAACCAATAAAAATCTGACATAGAAAAGGAGAAACAACATGAGCGAAAAAGAAAAATCCGCAGGACAGCTTCTTAAAGAAAAGCTTTTCCGCAGTCCCAAAAACGCAGGTTCCACTCTTTCCGAAGAAGAACTCAAAGCCGCATTTGATTATTGCGAACCTTATAAAGAGTTTATCAGCACCTGCAAAACCGAGCGCGAATTTATCGATTGGGTAATTCCGGTTCTTGAAAAAGAAGGATTTGTTCCTTTTGAAGCAGGCAAAAAATACGTTGCCGGCGACAAAGTTTATATCAATAACCGCAACAAAGCTTTCATGTTCGCAAAAATCGGCAGAAAACCCATCGAAGAAGGTATGCATATCGCTGCTGCTCACATCGATTCTCCCCGCCTTGATCTCAAACCCAATCCGCTTTATGAAGATCAGGAGCTTGCGCTTTTCAAAACCCATTATTACGGCGGAATCAAAAGATACCAGTGGACCGCAATGCCTCTTGCTCTCCATGGCGTGATCATTAAAAAAGACGGAACTTCCGTGACCGTAACCGTAGGCGAACAGGATGACGAACCTGTTTTCTGCGTTTCCGACCTTCTTCCTCATCTTGCAAAAGAACAGAACGAAAGAAAACTCGGCGACGGAATCAAAGGCGAAGAACTCAATATAATTATCGGTTCCATGCCTTTCCGCGATGATGAAGTAAGCGAAAAAGTAAAACTCAACATCGCTTCCATCCTTTTCGAAAAATACGGAATCGTCGAAGAAGATTTCCAGTCTGCAGAACTCACCATGGTTCCCGCAGGAAAAGCCCGTGACATCGGTTTTGACCGCGGCCTTATCGGTGCTTACGGTCACGATGACAGAGTCTGCGCTTATGGCGAACTGACCGGTATCCTTGCTTCCGATCCGGAATATACCGCCGTTGCATGCTTTGCGGATAAAGAAGAAACCGGTTCCGACGGCCCCACCGGTATGAACAGCAAAATGCTTGCATATTTTGCGGAAGATCTCGGCAGACCCTATGGCGTTCCCGGCCATGTTATCCTCGAAAACAGCAAATGCATTTCCGCAGACGTAAACGCCGCTCTTGATCCCACCTTCCCTCAGGTACATGAAAAAATGAACGCTGCTTTCCTCAATTACGGAATCGTTGTCACCAAATATACCGGCTCCGGCGGCAAATATTCCACCAACGACTGCCCTGCAGAATTCTGTGCAGAAGTCCGCGATATCTTCGATAGCGCAAACGTTGTATGGCAGACCGGCGAACTCGGTAAAGTCAACGAAGGCGGCGGCGGCACCGTTGCAAAATATATCTCCCGCCTTGAAGTTGATACCATCGACGTAGGCGTTCCGCTTCTTTCCATGCACGCACCCATGGAACTTGCAGCAAAAATCGATATCTATATGATGCACAAAGCTTCTGAAGCTTTTTACAATGCAAAATGATTTTCGATAGTAAAAAATCCCGCCCGAAAGAGCGGGATTTTTTGTTTTGCCTCCCTTGTTAAAGGGGGGAACGTTGCCGTAGGCACGGTGGAGGGATTCATGGTAAGTTTTTAAAAATTTTTTAAAATTTTTCGGTTGATCATTGCAACAAAAATGCCTTTATTATACACTATATATTATAGAAGGAGGCAATTTTTCACAAAAAAACTTCTTGCGCAGATTTTTATTGCAGTATGTTTTCCGTCGGATAATTGCCTTTTTTATAAGCGTTGCGCCGGGTGATTTTACCGACAAAAAGATAAAAGATTACGATTCGAAAAAATAACCGCATGGAGGAAAGTATAATGAAGAATTTTTTGATTTTTGCTTTATGTACCGCTTTGATAATCGGCGGAGCCTTTGGATTTTCGGAATTTTTCTACGGAAGCACCGGAATAATGAAATCCGGAATAGTTGATGTTACAGGCGTCGATATATTTGAAGGTATCGGCAAGGTGAGCGTTCTTGATGACCCTGAAGGTGAAACCGAAGAAAAAATTATAGAAATTCTTTCAAAGGCGGAAAGAAAAAACCGCCGTTTGCTTCCGAAGGAACCGATCGAAGGTGACCTTACCGATTATGAGATAGGGCTGTATTTTATGGATATTTATGAGCATTGTTTTGTCTATCTTGGCAGCAAAAGCAGCGTTTATGACCTGGAAAGCGGAAAAAGCTGGGAAATAACAAATGCGGACGAAATTATAGCAGAGCTGGACGCTCTTTTTGCAGAATAAATTGAAACAACGAAATATGTTAGGAGGTGCTTTCCGTGAAAAAACTGCTTGCAATTCTTTTGGCTTTGATGTTGCTTTGTTCCTGCAAAACTTTGCCGGAAACTTCCGAACCGGAAAATACCCCGGAAGAAATCCCGGAGGAAGAACCTTTCCGTTCCGTGGTTGTGGCTCCCAAATATTTTTATGAATTCCGCCGTGACGTTGTAAAATACAGCTCCATAAACCCGGAAAGCGATTTTGCAAAAAGCGCTGTGGAATTTGTAAAAGCCTTTCTTGAAAAAACGTTTTCCGAAAACAAAGAGATAGAAAGTTTCAAAATAACAGACGTCGAAGCGGATATTAACACCACCAACTGGAACGTCAACGCATATTCCTATCCTTCGGATATCAAGAATAAAGATCTTCTGAATAATTTTCTTGTGGTACGTTTCAGATGCATCGTTAATCCGAAAGGCGACTTGAAATCTCCGATAGAGGGCCTTGACCATGATTATAACGAACCTCTCGAAGGTCATTTTTGGCTGATTTATGACCCGGATGATAAATACGATTTTTTAAAAACCGAGATTCCGGAGCAGGGCTGGAAAGTCTGGAACAACAACTTCTGGGAATGGAATGACGATATTCATACCGAAGAAGAAATGTTCGACGTTTTCTACGCAAGAAAAAACGAAAATCTTCCGATTTATACCAATCTTGAAGAGGACGATGAACTTTCACTTCTTGCCGCCGAATATGCGAGAACAAATCTCGAAAATTCACTGAAAAACGATCCTAACATTCTTACTTATCAGATTCTTGATATAAAAGCGAACATAAATCACACAAACTGGTATATAAACACTCTCCAATATCCGGATTATACTGTAAATACCCTTGAAAACAACATTGTTTGTATAAGTTACCGATGGATGGAGGATTTGAAAATATCCGAAAGAAACCGATATCTCCTCTATGACTGCGGAGAATGGATAACTCTGGATGCCTCGCCGTATCCTTTTGATGCCTTCGATGACTTAACAGAGGAAGATCTTATCGGCGATATAAGTAGTCTGAGTAAATGACATCGAAGGAGGTGCTTTCCGTGAAAAAACTTTTTGCAATTCTTTTGGTCTTGCTTTTGCTCTGCGCCTGCGGTGTGGAAGAAGAACCGCAGAATGAGAAACTTAACATAATCGACGGGGTTTCGTACCTCGGCGAAAACGGAAAATTCGGTTTTCATAAAGATGGCGTTCCGGTTACGGAAGCGATTTTTGATGAAATCATTCCGGAAGGAAAAATTGAACACCGTCTTATATATTTCCCGGAAATAAGCGATGATGAAATCGGAAAAATATATGCCGGTGCAATCACCGACGGAACAAGAAAAACCGTTGACCACGGGGAAAATGGCGGAACGGTTCTTGTTGAGGAACCGAACACCAACTATATTCTTTATGAAAGCGGCAGCGATTCTGTTATAAACGAAACGCCTTTTTCGAATTTCGTTTATATCGAGCCGGAAGGCCGCGGAAACGGAAATTATTATTTTTACGGCGCCTTTGAAGGCGACCGTTATGAATATAAAAGAGAATCCGAAGGAAAATGGGAACTTTACGCAAAGGAATCCGGAGATATTTCTTTCTGGATGGAAGGAAAGCCGCAGAGCGTAAGATATTTCTGGTCAAACGTTTTTGACGGTCACGGTTTTGCCGACAGCGAAGGAAACGTTATTATCGAACCGATTTATTCAAAAACGGAAATAATCAACGACCGGATTTTTGCTTATGACGGCCACGGTTCGGAAATTGCAGATGATATCACCAAAACCTATATAATGGATTTTGACGGCAATGTCGTATGCGACAGCTATATTTATATTGAAAGAGGAACTTACGGCGTCGGAAGATTTGTTCTCTATGCTTTCGGAACCGACGAGGAAGGGAACTTCGGATATTGGTTCATTGACGAAAGCGGAAACAAGCTCAGCGAAAAGTTTGAATCTATAAGATTTATTTCCGAATATATGACCGATGAGAACGGATTCGGAGATTATTATGAAAGCAAGGCGGAAGTTACCAAAGACGAAAAAACGGAAATTATTCTTACAGAAAAATATGTATGCAGTTACAATATGTTTGCCTGACTATTAAAAGGAGGTGCTTTCTGTGAAAAAACTGTTTGCTTTGATTTTGACTTTGACTTTGCTGATGCTTTGTTCCTGCGGTGTTTCGGAAGAACCGCAAGTTGAACCGGAACAGCCGGAAATAAACGAACCCGGCTCAAACGGACCTTCGGTACCGGTGGATTCTGAACCGGAGCATGAACTGGGCGAAGGTTCAAGAATACTCGATGACTGTATTTTTGTGACCGCGGACGAAAAATACGGAATCCAGAAAGACGGAAAAATTGTTTTTGAAGCGGAATATGATGTTTTCAGAAGAGTTGGTAAAATCGGCGAAAGGACAATCTATGCCCTTGGAAAAACCGAAGGAACCATGCCGACCATTGAATATGATGATGACAGCAGAGTGAGCGGAATCGGCGAAAGAGAAAGAATCCTCTATGAATTTTTCTTCGAAGACGGAACCCTTATTCTTTCAATTCCTGCGGATAGCTATCATTTTGAAAGAAACAAAGGTGTTAACCCGGGAACAAAGGCATGGCTTTATCTTTCTCTCGAGGGAAGTCAGTATGTTTATGAATTAAATACAGAGGGCGAAATTATTTCCGAGGCATTTACACAAAAAGGAAAAATCGACGATATTTATAATGATCATGTTCTCGAATATGAAAAAGTCTGCTATTATTACGGCCCCACCGATATGGAAAAAGGCCTTGGACTTGTGGATTCCGAAGGTAACGAAATCGTTCCGGCTGTTTATACCTATATTCATTCTCCTTTTGAAGGAAGAATTGTTGCGGGAAAAAGCGAAGGCGGACTTTTCGGCGGAACCGCAAGGATACTTGATGGCGAATGCAATATAATCTGCGACAAATATCATACGGTTCAGTTTTACGACCTTCCGGACGGAAGATTTATCGGAATAGCCTATTGCGCAGGAGAAATGAGCCAGCTTGCAACTGTCTGCCGCGACGAAAACGGCGAAATTATGAAAGGCGGCTACCGCTTTATTGATAAAGACGGAAACGAACTGAGCGAAATTTTTGCAAATGAAAAAGATGATTTCATTATCTCAAAAGGCGGAATAACTCCCGAAGAAACAACAATAACAGCTGTTTTTGAGGACGGAACCGAAAAAGAAATAAATATTTATGACTATGCTTTCGAGCCTTGAAAAAAGAAGAACACCTACCGGTGTTCTTCTTTTTTTATGATTTTTATAATTTCCGGAAAAAGAATTATGATTGCACAGATATTCGGAAAAATCATAAGCCCGTTGAAAATATCCGTAATGTTCCAGATTATCGGAAGTTCAGTAACAGAACCGAGAACCGCCGCCGCGCAAAAAACAGTTCTGTATAAATTTATGACGAATTTACTCCCCGTAAAATAAAAAATGCATTTTTCCGCATAAAATGCCCATCCGATGACTGCCGCAAGGGCAAACAAAAACATCGAGATACATAAAAAAACATCGCCGAAAACCCCGAAACTTTCTCCGAAAATCTCCGCAGCGGAATTTTCCGAAAAAGCTTTTTTTTCGGCAGAAAGAATAGCAAGCGCGGTGAGCGAACATACAAAAATCGTGTCGATAAAAACCTCGAAAATTCCCCAGCACCCCTGGATTATCGGTTTTTCTCCGCTTTCCGAATGTGCAAGGGAAGCGGAACCCATTCCCGCTTCGTGGGTAAAAGTACCTTTTGAGATCCCGATGCTTACTGCCTTTGAAGTGAAAATCCCGAAAATTCCTCCGCCGAAAGAAAGGGGAGAAAAAGCCGATTCAAAAATACTTAAAAAAGCCGGAAAAACGTTGTTCCTGAAAATGAACAAAATCCCCAGGCACCCGATAACGTAAAAAACCGCCATAAAAGGAACAAGAAAAGACGAAGTCTTTATCACAGTTTTTGCTCCGCAAAAAAGAACAACAGCACAAAGAAAAGCAATAAGAAAACCGACAATAACAGGGGAACCCCCGAAAGCGTTTTTAAAGGCCGTTCCGGCGGCGTTTGTCTGAATCATGTTGCCGCCGCCAAAAGATGCAAAAACGCAGCAAAGACACCACAAAACTGCCGGAAAACGCGTTTTGAACGCCTTTTCAATATAAACCATGGCTCCGCCTTTATATTTAACGGCAAGAGCAGCTTCAGCAAATTTAAGCATCATTCCGAAAAACGCCCCGATCCACATCCAGAAAACCGCACCAGGTCCGCCCATGGAAATTGCCGAAGCAACGCCGACAATGTTGCCCGTTCCGACCGTTGCTCCTATGGCTGTTGCAGCGGCCGAAAAAGCGCTTTTGCTTTTTAAAATACTTCCTAAGGTGTTTTTTAAAACAAAACGGGGCTTTCTCAAAGGGAAAAAGCCGCTTGCCAAAGTAAGAACAAAACCCGTTCCCAAAACGAGCATCAAAAGCGCCGGTCCCCATACCAACGAAGATATTTTTTCAAGAAAAAAAGAAAGCTTTTCCGTTTCAATCCATCTCCTTTAAAAAAAGGATATGAAAAACAGAAAAACTTATTACATATAAAAGAAAAAACGCACCGGAAAGGTGCGTTTTTAAATTTAATTATTCTTCAACAATAATGTCGGCTGTTTTTCCGTTTACCAAAGGAAGAAGAAGCGAAGGCTCGATTTCGATTTGTCTTCCGATTCTTCCCGCGCTTACGGTAACGGTTTTTAAATCAAGGATAGCTTCATGGAAAACTGTCGGAAAAAGTTTTTTCATTCCGATTGGGGAACAGCCGCCGTGGATATAACCGGTCAAACCAAGCAAATCTGCGGAAAGAACCATAGCAACGCTTTTTTCGCCAACGGCCTTTGCGGCTTTTTTATAATCCAGTCTTGCTGCACCCGGAACGACAAAAACGTAAAAATTGCCTTTTCCGGCCTTGAGAACAAGGGTTTTATAAACTTCCGAAACGTCTTTTCCGATAAGTCCGGCAACGGTAACCGCGTCGCAGGGTGCACCTTCTTCAATTTCGTATCCATGAGGGATATATGGAACCTTTTTCTGGTCAAGAAAACGCATAACGTTGGTTTTGTCGTCCTTTTTCAAAGCTTACACCTCGGTTATATCAAAATCTTCGCCTACAAAGGTCGAAAAACCTTCGTAAGCCGCTTTTTCGACATCATCCATGGAATGAACAGTCCAGACGCAAAGCCTTGTTCCGTAAAAACGGCAAAGTTCAAAACCAAGGCTTTTGTCGCCCAATTTGTAAGAAATAAAATCCGGTTTGGATTTATAGTTGAGAAGAAGGTTAGAAAGGCCCCAGCCGAGAATACCTTTGACCCCAAGGTGGCCGTTTCCGGCAGAAAGCTGGCCGCGGATAACTTCCGGATGGTTGTTTTTAAACCATTCAAGAACAAAGGGGTTGAAACTTATTACATTATAAAGACCTTTGTAATCTTTGATTATCTGATAAACCTCTTCAAGAAAAACGGAATCAAAAGCTGCGCCGGCGGTTTTTATTTCGCAGGAAACCGGAACTTCGCCGAGAACTTCCAGAACTTCGGTGAAAAGCGGAATTTTTTCTTCCGTTTTGTTAAGGCGAAGTTCGGAAAGTTCTTCAAATGTCAGTTCGGAAACAGCTTTGTCAACTCCGCAAACTCTTTTAAGATTTATATCGTGGAAAACAACGATTTTTCCGTCTTTTGTGGGCTGAACGTCAAGTTCAACGCCAATTTCTTTTTCTGCGGATTTTTTAAAAGCGGGAATGCTGTTTTCCGGAAGATTTTCGTCCCAAAAACCTCTGTGGCAATATGCCACCGGCAAATCAAAAAAGCGGAATTTGTTCGGGGTGGTCATATAGACAAAAGCGCAGGCGAGCATCAGAAAAATTATTATGAGCACCATTATAATTCCAGTGAGCACGGGATTTTCGAGCATCAGTCATCGCCTCCGACATCGAGAGCTTCAAGCTTATCTTTAGGCTGAACCGGTTTGCTGTCGCCGTGTTTGACCTGCATAAGCATAAGGAACGCAACGATTTCCATAAGAACGGCATAGGGGAAGAGAATTCCGTAGTTGTCGAGTTTTTCCATAAGGAAACCGGCAACCATAGGGGTAACGATCTGTGCGGCCATGGAAGCGGGGTAGTAATATCCGGTGTACTTTCCGATATCGCTGCCCTGGCTCATTTCCCAGATTATCGGGAAAGTGTTTACGATAACGCAGGCATATCCGAAACCGATTATTACAAAGAAAGGAATAAGATGGAAACCTGCGCTTCTGAAGAAGGACATTACAAGGAAGCAGAAGGCCATCACGGAAAGACCGATCATAACGGCTTTTTTGCGGCCGAATTTTGTTGCGATCATACCGGAAGGGATATAGGAAATGATGGAGCAAACAGTTGCGACCATAAGATAGTTTGCAAAGCTTCCGCCTTTAACTTCAAGGAAGTTGGTCATATAAAGGCTGAAGAAAGTTGTAACTGCGTTATAACCGAAGAAGAAGAAGGCAACGCAGCCAAGCATGAAAATAAGGCTCTTAAGAACATCTTTCGGCATTTTTTTGCCTTTTGAAAGTTCCTGGTTAAGTTCGGCTTCGGTGCTTTCATAACCGCCGGTTTCTTCCATTTCCTTAACAAGTTTGTTTTCGCGGACTGTAAGAACAAGAATAACAACTGCGCCGACCATGATGCAGGCGATGATTCCGAAAATCGGGAAGAAGTTCGGTTTTCCTTCCTTCGGAACAAGAACGCTGATGAGAGCGAGGGAAATAACGCCGCCGACAGCGCCCATAAGGTTGATAACAGCGTTGCCCTTGCTACGGAGTTTTTTCGGGGTTACGTCCGGCATAAGAGAAACCGCAGGAGAACGATAAGTTGCCATTGCAAGAAGGGTTATTCCAAGGCAAAGAGCAAAACCGAGAAGGTTTTCTTTGTTATCAAAATAGGGGAGGAAAAGCATGCTTATAACGGAAACAGTTGTTCCGAAGATGATATAAGGGGTGCGTTTTCCGATGGGGGTATGGGTTTTGTCGGAAAGGGAACCGAAAAGCGGAAGCATGATGAGAGCAAGCATGTTGTCTATCGCCATGATCTGGCCGGTGGCGCCTTCACCGATTCCGAAAGTGTTTTTAAGGATGAGCGGAATGATTCCGTCATAGGCCTGCCAGAAAGTGCAGATGGAAAGAAAGGCAAGGCCAACAAGAAGCGTACGTTTATAGTTGAGTTTCATTTTTTTTAAAACCTCCTGAAATCAGTCAACGTCCTCAATAATCTGTTCGGGTTTTTCGTCAAGACAATCCGGATGACGAAGGATCCAGTCAAGCTGTTTGAAAGCGGTTGCATAATAGTGTCCGTCGGTAATTCTTTCGTCGGAAACAACGGTGAAATCGACGTATTTGTGTTTTTCAACGCTGCCGTCTTTCTGAACTTCAAGCGCGGTGCGTTTTGCGCCGAAAGTTAAGAAAATCGGGCAGTTTCCAAAGTTATAAAGGTGGTGATAAATCGGCGCAATTCCAAGAGAACCAAGGTTAGAGATGAACATGCTGCAATGGAAAGGAGAAGCTTTATGGATTATTTTAGGCATAAGTCCGAAATAATCGAGGAAGCTGAGAAGAGCAACAAACGCCCGAAGGATAAGAGCGGGCATATAATTTATTATCCTTGCAACATTATCGAAAAGATTTGAATCTCCGGTTTTTCTTGCGATTTCAACCGCTTCGTCAATTTTTCTGTAAACGTCATCGGCGGTGTCGTCTGGGCTGAAAACAACCTTAATTGCGGATTCCTGGGCGTTGAGTTCCATGCTTTTTTTGACCATCATGCTGACGGTGATGTCTTCGCCGTGCTGATAAATTCTCTGTCCGGCAACAAAACGGTTCATCGCCGGTTTTTGAGAAACAAGACGCACATAGGCAGCAAGAACAACATGGAGAAAACCAAAACCGGAAAGTCCGTCTTCGCGGCGTTTTTTCTTTATGTAATTATCAATTCTTCCAAGTTCAACGGAACCGGAGAAAAGGTTTGAAGCATCGTTCCTGGTTTTCATAATAAAAGGAACGATATAAGACATCGGCGACAAAGAACGGACACGATATCCGTCGTAACGGTCGCCAAAGCGTTTTTTCCTTTTTTCCATAAACAAAATCCTTTCTTTTTAAAATAAAGATACTATTACACACATTATAGCAGAAATAACAGTATAAATCCATAAATAAAACGAATTTTGTGATTTTTGCGGTGAAAAGATAATAAAAAAACCGGCACGCAATGCGTGCCGGTTTAGGTTTGTTCGTTATGGAATTAATATGCTTTTCCCCAATATACCATTTTGGTTGCGGGTTTTCCGCAAACGGGGCAAACATCGCCGATGTGTTCCTGTTCAAAGGGCATGCAGCGGGAAGAAACGCCTGCAACTTCTTTGAGTTTTTCTTCACAGGCGCGGTCGCCGCACCACATGGATTTGATGAAGCAGTTGCCGCTGTTGGCGATTTTGATGAATTCGTCGAGGTCGTGAGCGGTGAAAGTGCGGTTTTCTCTGTTTTCAAGAGCACGCTGATAAAGACCGTCGCGAACAAGTCCGAGGATTTCGGGGATCTTGGTTTCAAGTTCATCAAGAGATACGAAATATTTTTCGCGGTTATCGCGGCGAACAAGAACACACTGGTTGTTTGCGATATCGCGGGGTCCGATTTCAAGACGTACCGGAACACCTTTCATTTCATATTCTGCGAATTTCCAGCCGGGGGTCTGTTCGCTGTCATCAAGTTTTACGCGGCAGAATTTTGCAAGACGTTCTTTGACTGCGTTTGCTGCTTCAAGAACGCCTTCTTTATGCTGCTGTGCGGGAACGATTACGACCTGGATAGGGGCAACATCGGGAGGAAGAACAAGTCCGTTGTTGTCGCCGTGGGTCATAATGATAGCACCGATAAGACGGGTGGACACGCCCCAGGAAGTTTCGAACGGGGTGTGAAGCTGGTTGTCGCGGCCGGTGAACTGAACGTCAAAAGCCTTTGCAAAGCCGTCGCCGAAGAAATGGGAAGTTCCGGACTGGAGAGCCTTGCCGTCGTGCATCATTGCTTCGATGGTATAGGTTGCTTCTGCGCCGGCGAATTTTTCTTTTTCGGTTTTCTGGCCTTTGATCATCGGGATTGCAAAGTTCTTTTCACAAACGTCAGCATAGATATTGAGCATCTGTTCGGTTTCTGCAATTGCTTCCTCTGCGGTTTCGTGCATGGTGTGGCCTTCCTGCCAGAGGAATTCCATGGAACGGAGGAAAGGACGGGTGGTCTTTTCCCAGCGAACAACGCTGCACCACTGGTTATAAAGTTTCGGAAGGTCACGGTAAGATTTGATTACATGTGCGTAATGATCGCAGAAAAGGGTTTCGGAAGTGGGGCGTACGCACATTCTTTCCTGAAGCTGTTCGCCGCCGCCCATAGTGATCCATGCAACTTCCGGAGCAAAGCCTTCGATATGATCTTTTTCTTTTTGGAGAAGGCTTTCGGGAATGAACATGGGCATATATACGTTTTCGTGGCCGGTTGCTTTAAAACGTGCATCGAAAAGTTTCTGGATGTTTTCCCAGATGGCGTAGCCATAAGGGCGAAGAACCATGCATCCGCGTACGCTGGAATAGTCGATGAGTTCTGCTTTTTTTACAACGTCGGTATACCACTGGGCGAAGTCATCCTCCATGGAGGTTATCGCCTCTACCATTTTTTTTTGGTCTGCCATTTTTACAACTCCTTACTGGCATAAACGAAAATAGCGGAACAATTCCGTTCCGCGACTTTCATGCAATATTCTCTAATTAAATCGATGATTAAAGGGAATTCTCGATATAGGAAACGATATCGCCGATGGTTTTGATTCCTTCAACGTCCTCGTCGGGGATCTCTTTGTCGAATTCATCTTCGAGAGACATTACGAAGTCAACAAGATCAAGGGAATCTGCGCCAAGATCGTTGACGATGTCGGTATCAAGAGTGATTTCGTCGGGATCGATTTCGAGCTGTTCGCAAAGGATTTCTCTGACTTTTTCAAATACCATTGAAAATTACCTCCTAATTTTAAAAAAACAGACTTTAGGTCTTTGTTTTTGCCTTTCACTATAATATATAAAACCTTTTGAGTTGTCAATAATTTTTGGATAAATTTATTTTAAGTTTTGGGTTTAATCTTGAAATCGGCGAAATTTATGGTATATTAGTATCTGTATTGTTATGCATTATTGTATCGGAGGGTATTTTATCTTGAAAAAAACAGCATTTGTATTCCCCGGATATGGCTGTTCCCACGCGGGAATGGGAAAGGGAATCTGCGGATATTCCGAAAAAATAAATGAAATTTATGAAAAGGCTTCTTCTGTTCTTGGCTTTGATGCTGCGGAACTTTCTGCAAAGGGAAAAGCTTCCGAAGTTACCGATGAAGAAAGATCCTTCCAGCTCCAGCTTCTTCATCAGCTTTCCCTTGCGGAAGCTGCAAAGGAGATACTTCCCGCTCCGGAAGCATTTATCGGTTACAGCGCAGGCGAGATCACCGCAATGACCGCAGGAAATGTTTTTTCTCTTGAGGACGGAATCGCCGTTGCAAACGCTTACCGCGACATGAGAAAAGAAGCGGTCGGTGCGGGAAAACTCGATACTTACCGTCTTCGCAACGTTAAACACGAGTTTGTAAGCCTTGCTTCCGACAAATGCCTTGCGGGATTTGTTCAGATGACGGCTGTTGAAGCTCCGGAACAGACCGTTATCATCGGTGATGAAGAGGGACTTAAAGCAGTTCTTAAGGAGCTTGCAAAACATAAAGTAAACTCCGTAAAACTCAGGGATTCTCTTCCCCTCCATTCGGTCATGGTTTTCCCCTATGTTTCCAAACTTCAGGATATTATGAGAAACATCAGCCACAGCGAGCTTTCCACAAAGATGTACTCCACTTTATATGGAAAACTTGTTGATGTTATGACTCTTCCTTCCGATTATTTTGCAAAACAGCAGGTAAACGCAGTTCGTTTTTACGAAGCTCTTGCGGCAGCAGTCGATGACGGTTTTGATACTTTTGTCATCGTCGGAAAAGATAAAGATCTTTTCACCGCAGTTAAAAACGTTGCGGGCGAAAACAACGCTTTTCTTGCGGACAGCATTGAAGATATTCATAAAATCGCAGAAAAAATCAAAGAATAAGATAAAAACAAAACTCCCGTTTGGAAAAACGGGAGTTTTCTTTTTTTGGATTTAAAAATAGAAAAAAGGGTATTATGAAAAATCAGAATTTTCCGCAAAGATCTGCCCAGGTGGGGTTGTGGATGGAAAGACCACCGTCGCAAATAAGCTGCTGGCCGGTTACCATTTCGTTTGCAGGGTCAGCGAAGAAGAGAACAACGTTTGCAATATCTTCGCCGGTGGAATGGGTGCGCTGGGTAACGACCTGTCTTTTAAGAGTTCCAAAATAGGCTTTCATATTTTCGTCCTGAGAGAAATATGCGTCCATTTCGGGAGAAAGAATAAGACCGGGAAGGACTGCGTTGCAGCGAACACCGAATCTTCCGTACTGGGTTGCAACATATTTGGTGAAAGCATTAACAGCTGCTTTGGAAGAACCATATGCGGAAGTGTCGTCTTCGGAAAGAATGGAAGCGGTGGAAGTAATGTTTACGATTGCGGATTTTTCCTGTTTGCAAAGTTCGGGAAGAGCATATTTTGTCATATAGAAGCATCCGTTTACATTGACGTTCATGGTTTTCTGCCAGCTGTCGATGGATTCGTCAGCGACTCTTGCCGCTTCAAGGCTGCGATAGAAAGCTCCGTTTACGAGAATGTCGAGTTTTCCGTATTTTTCAATGGTTTTTGCGAAGACTTCCTTAACGTTTTCTTCGTCGGAAATGTCGCATTTTACGAAAAGAACGTCATATCCTTTTTCGGTAAGTTCTGCTTCAAAAGCTTTTCCGGCTTCTTCGTTAAGGTCAACAAGAACAACTTTTGCGCCTTCCTCAAGGAATTTGCGAACGATTACTCTGCCGGTTGCGCCTGCACCGGTGCCTGCTGCGCCGGAAATTACAACAACATTGTTTTCAAATCTCATAATAAAAAACCTCCCTATAACTGTTAAAAAAATTATAAGGAGGTTTTGTGTTTTTGTAAAATACGAAAAAGGAATACAACTATAACATTCAGGAATTAATAAGTTTTTCGATGCTTTTTTCAAAATTCTTG
>JAZQBJ010000199.1:0-5995 GCA_045545715.1 Oscillospiraceae bacterium | reverse complement strand
GAGATTTTTGAAAGCGTAAGCTGTGGAAATTACGTATCCCAAAATTGTTGCAAGAGAGATAATCACTCCCCGAACACCGAAAAGGTAGGCGGAAAGCGCAAACGATACAATAAGAATAGTGCAAAGAGCGATTACGTTTCCTTTGCTGATTCCCTGCTGGAAGTTTCCGGCATATTCGCTGTGGCTCATGGGACGAAGAGTTGAAACACCGATAGCACTGCAGGCGCGGGAAACAGTACAGATTATTATAAGCGGCCATGCTTCTCCGGTTCTGCTTGCAAAGGAAGCGAAACTAAGCATAAAAAGCATCGCAAGAGCGATTACCGCAAAAGAACCGACGTGGGAATCCTTAAGGATCTCTCTTTTCTTTTCAAGAGGTCTGCGGGAAAAAATCGCATCGCAGCAATCCATATATCCGTCAAGATGGATCCCGCCGGTAAGGAGATACGGCAAAAGAGCAAGAATTGCCGCACCTAACATCTGCGGACAATTTATTTTATCGAGTAAAAAAGCAGCAAGCGCCCAGATTCCGCCGATTATTGTTCCGACAAAAGGAAAAACAACAAGCATAAGCGAGCGTACGGAATCTTCCCAAACGTGGGAAAAAGGTGTGGGGATTGCGCAGAACATGCTGAAACTCATGCAAAACGCTTTAAGAAGTTTTTTCAAACAAGTTCAGCTCCTTTGTAAAAAATAATCTGATTACAGGAAAATTCCGCGACAACGTCGCATTTTTCCGCAACAGCGCGGTCAACTTTCGCAAGACCTTCTCTGTAAGAATCGGTCCATTCGTCATAAAAAGCCGCATCGCAGAAAATATTATCCGAAACGAAAACAACGTTTTCAACCGCATCGGAAAAAGCGAGAAGTTCATTAGCAACTTTTTCCGCGGCCGGTTTGTTGATTTCGCCGCTCATTCCGCCGAACATTTCGTTGGACAAAAGCGCTGTTACGCTATCGACAAGGTATGTTCCTTTACAGTCGAATTCTTCGCTGTGCAATGCGATATTTCTGCCCCATTCGGCAGTTTTGAAGCCCCAGCCCGCTCTTTCTTTTCTGTGGCGGAGAACTCTTGCATCGTCCTCATTATCTCTCGGCTCCATTGTTGCAAGATACCAGAGATGACCTTCGGAAGAAAGTTTTTTTGCAATTTCCTGGGCAAACATGGATTTTCCGTTTTTTGCTCCGCCGGATATATAAATTTTCATCTTTCCACCGTAAAATGATCGCCTTCGCGAATTTCGTCAAGATAGCTGTCATCAATGCTTGCTTCATCAAAGGTTGCCATTTCGTTCATAATGGCATAAGCGGCATCGAGAACCCGGAACATAATCGGACAGCCGCTTCCTTCTCCAAGGCGCATTTTCATAAGAAGAGGAGCTTCAAGACCAAGTTTGTTCATTGCAAGAACGTAACCGGGCTCAAAGGAAGCATGGGAAGCGATAAGATAGTCTTTTACGTTCGGGCAAAGTCTTGCTGCGCAAAGAGCCGCAACGATCGAAATAAAACCGTCGATAACGACCGGAATTCTGTGTTCCGCTGCGCCAAGGAAAACTCCGCACATTGCGGCGATATCAAGTCCGCCGACTTTTGAAATAACGTCGATAGGATCGTTTGTATCGGGTTTATGTTTTGCAATTGCTCCGTCGATAACTTCAATTTTATGAAGGTATGC
Organism: Oscillospiraceae bacterium; assembly: GCA_045545715.1. Classification (GTDB taxonomy): domain Bacteria; phylum Bacillota; class Clostridia; order Oscillospirales; family Ruminococcaceae; genus UMGS1668. Next base: position 4,320 of record JAZQBJ010000199.1, on the reverse strand, counting down.
TTCATCAAGAAGTCCGCCGCCTTTTCCTGCGGTTATTTTTGCGGGTGTTCCGGTAAAAGCGGAAAGAATTGCAGAAGAAGTTGTTGTGTTTCCGATTCCCATTTCGCCGACTCCTATTGCGTCGACGCCGTCTTCGGCACATTTATCTGCCATTTCAAGACCGACGCAGATTGCTTTTTCTGCCTCTTCCCTGGTCATTGCGGGTTCAAGATAAAGATTTTTTGTGCCGTAGGCAATTTTTCTGTTGATTACCGCGGGACAATTATAATCGGTCATAACGCCTACGTCAACAACAACGATTTCATCGCCGAAATGTTTAGCAAGAGAGGAAGCACCGGTCATTCCCCTTGTGAGGTTAATTGTCTGTGCAAGTGTTACGGATTGAGGAGTGCAGGATACGCCTTCGTCGCAAACACCGTTATCCGCACAAAGAACAATAATGCGGCATTTTTCTGCTTTATTATGGATTTTTCCGGTCATACCGGCAACGCGAATAGACAATTCTTCGAGAACACCAAGGCTTCCGGGAGGTTTTGCAAGTTCTGCCTGGCGTTCCTTTGCTGCGGTCATAACTTCTTTGTCTGCGGGTTTAACGGAAGATATGGCTTTTTCGATTCTTTCGTTCAAAAAAATTCACTTCCAATCAAAATTATTTTTTATGAAATATCAAAGAAATAAAAAATGATTAATGATATTGTATCATATTTTAAATATAATTTCCACACAAAGATTTTTTCAGCAAATTAGGAACAAAAAAAGAAGCGTGCTCATTTGAGCACGCTTCTTAAATAATTATCAACTTCTGTATCGTATTCAACTTCGCAATAAAGTGATTTTTCAAGAATATATTCATCTGCTTTTTTCAAAGCTTCAATATATTCAAATAATTTCCCATCCATTGGAATTTTAATGCTTTCGTAAGCTTTTCCGAAAATAAAAGGATTGGTCATATTGTAAGAAAAACTTAAATCTCCATTTGGCCGTACACAAACAGAATGCCAGCAAAGCGAATAAAGCGGATTATCTTTGTATTCACTTATCATTTTTTCGATTTGTTCATGGCAATAAATATTATCATCACCAACACAGTTGGGATATTTTTCGCACAGTTCGTTCAGCGTTTTATGAAAGGCCTCAAAGCGTTCACAAGGTACGATAAGGTCGTTGTTCTCTTCTTTTTCGGATTCGGATTTGCATCCAAGGCTTGCAATGGGTGTGATTTTTACGGAACAATTCTGAAAACCGGAAAAAAGTTTAAGGATATCTTCCGTATCATTAATATAATCATTGCAAAGAGTTGCCTGAACGAAGGTCGGTATCCCTTTTTCATCAAAAAATCTTACCGCGTTTATTGCTGCATCAAAACTGTCCTTACCGCAGATTGCCTTATGTTTTTCCGCAGTGGAACCGAGAATACTTGTAAAATACTCTTCAAGACAGCGGTAAGACGCGAGTTTTTCAAGGCGCTCCTTGTTCATTCCAAGGCTGTTGGATGCAAACGTAAAATGGAGATTGAGTGTTTCAAGGCAATCGAGCAGTTCGAAAACGTCGCTGCGCATAAGCGGTTCACCGCCTGTAAAAATAACGTATCTTCCGCCCTGTGCCTTAAATTCCGCAAAAATGTGTTTGATTTGTTCTGTTGACATCTCTTCGCATTTTTTGTGGATGCCGCCGTCGAGATAGCAATGTCTGCAATGCTGGTTACAGGCATGAGTAACTTCGATATAAAGGCTGTTAAGTCTGTAATAATCCATTTTTCTCCTTTGAACAAAACAGCTCCGTAAAAGGAACTATTTTGTTATTAAATGAATTCATCTATTCTCCATGAATTAACAATAATAAGTTTTTTGAAGATTTTTTTGCCTTTTTTAAGAATAACTTCGCCATCGAATGCGCTTCTGTCGATGGTTGCAAAAACGTCGGTGATTTTTTCATCGTTTACGGTGATTCCGCCCTGTTCGATAAGGCGTTTGCCTTCGCCTTTGGATTTTGCGATTTCAGCTCTGATAAGAGCTTCGGTTACGGAAAGTTTTCCGTCAGCAAAATCTGCTTCGGTGAAAGAAACGGTGGGCATATTTTCGCTGGAACCTTTTCCTGCAAAAATTGCTCTTGCTGCTTCAAGGGCTTTGCTTGCTTCTTCTTCGCCGTGAACGATTTTTGTTACTTCAAATGCAAGGCGTTCTTTGCAGGCATTGATGTTTGCGCCTTCAAAAGTTTTTTCCATTTCTTCAATTTCTTCAACAGGAATGAAAGTGAGGAACTTAAGGCATTTGATAACGTCATCGTCGCCGACGTTTCTCCAATACTGGAAGAAGTCATAAGGAGTGGTTTTGGTGGGGTTGAGCCAAACCGCGCCGCCTTCGGTTTTACCCATCTTCTTACCCTCTTTGGTGGTGAGAAGCTGGAAGGTCATGCCCTGAACTTCTTTCTGTTCAAGGCGGCGAACAAGTTCGATACCGCCGATGATGTTGGACCACTGGTCGTCGCCGCCGAGTTCCATGGTGCAGTTATAATCACGGAAGAGTTTGAGGAAGTCATAGCTCTGCATGATCATATAGTTGAATTCAAGGAAAGTGAGTCCGCGTTCAAAACGGCTTTTTACACATTCTGCGGTGAGCATTTTGTTAACGGAGAAATGTGCGCCGACGTCGCGGAGAAGTTCAACATATCCGAGTTTGAGGAGCCAATCACCGTTTCTTGCAACAATGCATTTGGAAACGTCAACGATCTGATTCATCTGTTCAAGGAATCTGTCTGCATTGTAGTTGATCTCATCGACGGTGAGCATTTTTCTCATATCTGTTTTGCCGGTGGGGTCACCGACCATGGTAGTTCCTGTTCCGAGAAGAAGAATCGGGGTGTGGCCTGCTTTGATCATTCTGTTGATAACCATAAGCTGAAGGAAGTGTCCTACGTGAAGGCTGTCTGCGGTTGCGTCAAAGCCGATGTAGAAAACTACTTTTTCATTTTCGAGTTTGCGTTTGATTTCTTCGGGGTGAGTCATCTGGGCAATTAAGCCGCGGCGCTCGAGATCTTCATAAATTGTCATTTAATTTTCCTCCGTTTTATCTGAATCTTATCTTTTGCAAAAAACAAAAAGCCCTCCGTCGGAAAAACCGACAGAGGGCGAATTATCGCGGTACCACCTCTGGTTCATCAGTAAAACTGACCTCAAAAGCGCTGTAACCGGCGCACCGGATAAAACCTACTGTTATTTCGGAATTATGGCTCGGGAATGTATTCGCACATATTCTGCCCGCTTTCTTACACCGAACCGAAAGCTCTCTTTGCCGCATGGAATATGACTACTTTTTTCCGTCATGGCTTTTTGCAATATGTTTGGATTATACCGCAACAAAGCGGCTTTGTCAACCTTATTTTGAAAGCTCCAGAAGTTCTTCTGCGCTCTTTTTAAGGGCATCGGTAAGGCTTCCGCCCATGATCCTTGCAAGCTCGTTTACCCTGCCCTCTTTTTCAAGACTTTCGACGGAAGTAAAAGTTTTTCCGCCTTCGGTGCTTTTTGAAATAAGAAGGTGGTTGTCCGCATAAGCGGCAACCTGGGCAAGATGGGTCACGCAAATTATCTGGCGGCCTTTTGAAACCTGTTTAAGTTTCTGCCCGACTTTTTGCGCGGCGGAACCGGAAATTCCGGTATCGACTTCGTCGAAAATAAGGGTATCCACATTATCGTTATCAGCGAGAATGTTCTTTATGCTGAGCATAATTCTTGAAAGTTCGCCGCCGGAAGCGATTTTGGTAAGAGGCTTGAGCGGTTCACCTGCGTTTGTCGCGATATAAAACTCAAGGCTGTCTTTTCCCGATTCTGAAAGATCGTTTTCTTCAATATTGACACAAAAGCGGACATTTGGCATGTTGAGGTAAGTAAGTTCATCACCAACAGCCTTTTCAAAAGCCTCTGCGGCCCTGTGACGCTTTTCGCTGAGGATACCGGCAAGTTTTGCGGTTTCGGAAAAAAGCTGTTTACGCTCTTTTTTGAGCCTTTCAAGGTGTTCTTCGGAAAACTCAATATTTTCAAGCTCTTCGACAGCTTTGTTATAATATTTGAACATTTCCTCAACACTTCCGCCATATTTGCGTTTTAAGCGGAAAATCTGATCAAGTCTGCGTTCGGTTCTGTTCTGAAGAGCGGGATCAAAATCAAGTTCGTCAGCGTTTTCTTTGACGTCGTTTGCAAATTCTTCAAATTCATAGTACATTTCCTTGAATTTTTCAGAAAGACCTGCGTACTGCGGAAAATATTCGGCAAGTCTTGCACAATTTTCAATTGCGGAAGAAAGGCCTTCAAGGGCACCTTCGTTT
>JAZQBJ010000198.1:0-11071 GCA_045545715.1 Oscillospiraceae bacterium | reverse complement strand
TTGCTTGGTCGAAATTAACCTTAAAACTGAAGTACAGATTAGTCCTCCCCATATTTGATAGCAGCCTGTGCTGCTGCAAGTCTTGCGATCGGAACACGGAAAGGAGAGCAGGAAACATAGGAAAGACCTACTCTGTGGCAGAAATCGATGGTTGCGGGGTCGCCGCCGTGTTCGCCGCAGATTCCGAGATGGATGTCGGGGCGGGTGGAACGTCCGAGTTTTGCTGCCATGTCAACAAGTTTGCCAACGCCTTCCTGGTCAAGTTTTGCAAAAGGATCGGATTCATAGATCTTCTTGTCATAGTAAGAACCGAGGAATGCGCCTGCGTCGTCACGGCTGAAGCCGAAGGTCATCTGGGTAAGGTCGTTGGTACCGAAGGAGAAGAATTCTGCTTCTTTTGCGATCTCGTCAGCAAGAAGTGCTGCTCTGGGGATCTCGATCATAGTACCTACTTTATAAGTAAGTTCAACGCCGTTTTCTGCAATGACTTTTTCAGCGGTTTCAACAACAACGTTCTTTACATATTTGAGCTCTTTAAGTTCGCCTACGAGCGGGATCATGATTTCGGGAACGATGGTCCAGTCGGGATGAGCTTTGTTTACGTTGATAGCTGCTTCGATAACTGCTCTGGTCTGCATTTCTGCGATTTCGGGATAGGAAACTGCAAGACGGCAGCCACGGTGACCCATCATGGGGTTGAATTCGTGGAGACCTGCGATGGTTGCTTTGAGTTTTGCAACTTCAAGTCCCATTTCGTTTGCAAGAGCAACGATATCTTCTTCGTCGGAAGGAAGGAACTCATGGAGCGGCGGGTCAAGGAAGCGGATGGTAACAGGTTTGCCTTCAAGAGCTTCGTAAAGACCTTCAAAGTCGCCTCTCTGCATGGGAAGAAGTTTTTCAAGAGCGGCACGGCGATGTTCTTCGTCGTCGGAAACGATCATTTCGCGCATTGCAGCGATACGGTCGGGATCAAAGAACATGTGCTCGGTACGGCAAAGGCCGATGCCTTCTGCACCGAATTTAACTGCCTGCTGTGCGTCTCTGGGGGTATCTGCGTTGGTGCGGACACCGAGGGTTCTGATTTCATCAGCCCAGCCCATAAGAGTGCCGAAGTAACCGGAGATGGAAGCTTCAACGGTGGGGATCGCTTCGCCGTAGATTTTACCGGTGGAACCATCGAGGGAGATGTAATCGCCTTCGTGGAAGGTTTTTCCGCCGAGTTCGAAGTATTTTTCATCTTCATGCATAACGATATCGCCGCAGCCTGCTACACAGCAAGTGCCCATACCACGTGCAACAACTGCTGCATGGGAGGTCATACCGCCGCGAACGGTGAGGATACCCTGGGAATGATGCATACCTTCGATGTCTTCGGGAGAAGTTTCGAGACGGCAGAGAACAACTTTCTCACCGCGGTTTGCCCATTCAACAGCTTCGTCAGCAGTAAATACTACGCGGCCGCAAGCTGCACCGGGAGATGCGGGAAGTGCGGAACCGACAGCAACAGCTGCTTTGAGAGCTTTTGCATCGAACTGGGGATGAAGAAGTGCGTCGAGAGATTTGGGGTCAACGGACATAACAGCTTCTTCTTTGGTGATAAGGCCTTCTTCAACAAGGTCGCATGCTACTTTGAGAGCAGCGGTTGCGGTACGTTTGCCGTTTCTGGTCTGGAGCATATAGAGTTTGCCGTTTTCAACGGTAAATTCCATATCCTGCATATCGTGATAATGGTTTTCGAGTTTCTTTGCAATGGTTGCAAATTCTTCGTAGATACCTTCGCGGATGTCGTTGAGCTGTTCAATGCTCTGAGGAGTACGGATACCTGCAACAACGTCTTCGCCCTGTGCGTTGATAAGGAATTCGCCGAAGAGTTTGTTTTCGCCGGTTGCGGGGTTACGGGTAAATGCAACGCCGGTACCGGAAAGGTTGCCGCTGTTACCGAATACCATGGACTGTACGTTTACTGCGGTACCCCAGGTATAAGGGATATCGTTCATGCGGCGATAATAGTTTGCGCGGGGGTTATCCCAGGAACGGAAAACAGCTTTGACTGCGCGGATAAGCTGTTCGCGGGGTTCGGTGGGGAAGCTTTCGCCTTTCTGTTCAAGATAGTATGCTTTGAAGCGTTTTACCATCTCTTTAAGGTCTTCAGCGTCAAGGTCGGTGTCGTTTTTAACGCCTTTTGCTTCTTTCATTTCGTCGATGATTACTTCGAAGGTGGACTTCGGAACTTCTTCAACAACGTCTGCGTACATCTGGATGAAACGGCGATAGGAGTCGTATGCAAAACGCTCGTTATCGGTGATTTTTGCAAAACCTTCAACAACTTCGTCATTAAGACCGAGGTTGAGGATGGTATCCATCATGCCGGGCATGGAAGCTCTTGCGCCGGAACGAACGGAAACGAGAAGAGGGTTGTTTTTGTCGCCGAAAGTTTTTCCGGTGATTTCTTCAAGTTTTGCAAGGTATTCATAAATTTCAGCCTGGATCTCTTCGTTGATCTGGCGGCCGTCCTCATAATACTGGGTGCAGGCTTCGGTGGTTACGGTGAAGCCCTGCGGAACCGGCATTCCAAGGTTGGTCATTTCAGCAAGGTTTGCACCTTTTCCGCCAAGGAGCTCGCGCATGGAGCCATTGCCTTCGGAGAAAAGGTAAACGTATTTTTTACTCATAAAATTGCGTCCTCCCAACTTTTAGCAATTGTGATAACTTTATATAAGCGAACAGAAAGCTATTTAAAAAAATAAGCCACTGTTCTTCATGATACAGTATAACAAAACATCAAGATATTTTCTATATAATTTGGTAAAATTCTGCGATTTTGACGAATTTTAATAAAAAATTCATTTTTTTGTGCTTTTACTTGCAAAATATAAGTAAAACTGGCATAATGTATATGTGAATATTGATGAAAAACGGAGGTGCCCTTATGCAAAATGCTGCGGCGATAGTATATACTTCCTGCTGCGAAATTATGCATAATAACTGCCCCGGCGCTCTTCAGAAAGTTCTGTTCCGCCCGATAATCGATTGGGTGAACGAGGCGCTGGATTCCGCCGGAATTTCCGACAGATGCTATGTTATCAACGAAGGCGAAAATGATGTTTTAAAATATACCGACGAAAAAACCGTTTTTGTAAGAAAAGCCGAAAGCGGTCACCCCGCTCTTTCCGCAAAGGAATGGATTGAAAGCAAACCGGACACCGATTTTCTCGTTATCGGAGCCGAGGCTATTTTTACCGATCCGGAGGTTCTCAACGCCGCTCTTGACCGTCACAGAAGCCAGAATGAAAAACTCACCATAATCGCTTCCGGCGGAAGAGCCGCACTTATGAAGGAACTTTCCGTAAGCGCTTTTTGGGCAAAACAGGATTTTCTTCTTGAGGCTTTTGAAAAATGTCAAAGCGAAGATAAAAACGGAGATCAGTTCCTTGTCGGCGCAATGAAAATCCTTTCCGATGAACAGCTTGTTGCCGGAACTCACGTTGCCGGAAGAGCTGAGATCAACATGAGAGGAAATGACCCCGCCGGGATCCTTACCCTCAACGCCGCCGCAAGAACCGTTGTTTTCAAAAAACTTTGTGCCGAAGGTGTTGAATTTGCCTGCCTCGACGGAATCATAATCGAGCCTTCCGTCAAAATCGGTTCCGGAACGACCATTCTTCCCGGAACCATCATCAAAGGCAAAACCGAAATCGGCAGGAATTGTGTGATCGGACCGAACAGCTTTATCGAGGACAGCAAAATCGGAGACGGTGCGGAAGTAAATTCCACCCAGATCCGTTCTTCCGTCCTTGAAAAAGATGTTAAAATAGGACCCTGGAGCCAGGTTCGTCCCGGCTGCGTTATTCACGAAGGATGCAAGATCGGCGACTATGTCGAAATCAAAAATTCCGAAGTGGGCGCAAGAACCGCCGTTGCCCATCTTACTTATATCGGCGACGCGGACGTAGGCGAAGCTGTTAACTTCGGATGCGGATGCTGTATAGCCAACTATGACGGCCAGCACAAACACCGCACCAAAATCGGGGACCACGCTTTCCTCGGATGCAACACAAACCTTGTTGCCCCCGTGGAACTCGAAGATTTTGCTTACACCGCCGCAGGAACAACCGTTACCAAAAAGGTTCCGGAATATGCTCTTGCCGTCGGAAGAGCAAAACAGGAAAACATCGAAGGCTGGGTCAAAAAGCACGATGCAATTAAAATCAAATAAGTTAATCAGCAAATGAAAATAACAAAAAATAGGAGAGATTAAAAAATGAACGTTCACGGCAAAGACATTAAAATTTTCACCGGCAACGCCTATCCCAAGGCAGCTGAGGAAATCGCAAAAAGCCTTGGTCTTCCTGTTGGAAAATGTACCGTAGGCCATTTCGCCGATGGCGAAGTCAGCGTATCCCTTGAAGAATCCGTCCGCGGTTCCGACGTATTCATTGTTCAGTCCACCTGCAACCCCGTTAACGACAACCTTATGGAGCTCATCATCATGATCGATGCTTTCAAGCGCGCTTCCGCAGGAAGAATCACCGCTGTTATGCCCTACTATGGCTATGCCCGTCAGGACAGAAAAGCAAAAGCCCGTGACCCGATCTCCGCAAAAGTTGTTGCAAACATGCTTGAAGCCGCAGGCGCAGACAGAGTTCTCACCATGGACCTTCATGCATCCCAGATCCAGGGCTTCTTTGATATTCCTGTTGATCACCTTATGGGAGCACCCATCCTTACTCCCTATTTCCAGCCCATCGTACATCATCACGAGGACGAGTATGTTGCAGTTTCTCCCGACCACGGCAGCGTAAACCGTGTTCGTAAATTTGCTGAAAAACTTGATATTCCGCTTGCCATTATTGACAAACGCCGCCCCAAGGCAAACGTTTCCGAAGTTATGAACATCATCGGTGACGTAAAAGGCAAAAAATGCATCATTCTTGACGACATGGTCGACACCGCAGGTACTCTTTGCAACGCAGCAAAAGCTCTTGTTGAAGTCGGCGGAGCAGTTTCCGTAACCGCTTGCGCAACCCATGGTCCTCTTTCCGGTCCCGCTCTTCAGAGAATCAAAGACAGCGTTCTTGACGAACTTGTTCTTCTCGATACCATTCCGATCAGCGAAGAGAAAAAAGCAGCTTGCGACAAAATCACCGTTCTTCCCGTTGCTCCCGTTTTTGCAGAAGCAATCGAAAGAATCTACGGCGACCGCCCTGTTTCTCCCCTTTTCATTTGATCCAAAGACAAAAAGCCTGCCAAAAAACGGCAGGCTTTTTTTGTTTATCAATATGCTTCTGTATTTTAGATTTTTCTATTGACATAAGCATATATAACGCTTATAATTTAAACAAATGTTTATTTTATTAAACTTTATTTAGGGAGGCGTTTTCCGTGACACAAAGGGAAAGGCAGATTCTCCAGCTTATTGAAGCAAACCCCATGATACAGCAGCAGGAAATTGCTGACAAACTCGGAATAACCCGTTCCTCTGTGGCGGTGCACATTTCGAACCTTACCAAAAAAGGCTGCATTGCCGGAAAGGGCTATGTTCTCCGCACCGGAAGCTACGCGGTCGTTGTCGGCGGAGTAAACGTCGATATCGGCGCACGGTCTTTCAGCGCGCTTATTCCGGAAGATTCCAATCCGGGCGAAGTTATGACAAGCCTTGGCGGCGTTGGAAGAAACATCGCCCACAACATGAGCCTTATGGGAATTGACGTCAGGCTTCTTTCGGCCTATGGCGATGACCTTAACGGTGAAAGAGTTGCAGCTTCCTGTTCCGAGCTCGGAATCGACCTCAGCCACGCCCTCAGGGTTCCGGGTGCTTCGACTTCGACCTATCTTTATATAACCGATCCAGAGGGCGAAATGGCCCTTGCGGTTTCGGATATGGAGGTTTGCAAAAGGATAACCCCGGAATATCTTTCCGCAAATCTTGCCCTTTTGCAAAACGCCCAGGTTGTTGTTGCGGACGCAAACATTCCGGAAGAATCCCTTCAATTCCTTGCGGATAACCTTTTTGTCCCTCTTTTTGTGGATACTGTTTCCACTGTAAAAGCCGAAAAGGTAAGACCCATACTTTCCAAAATACACACCCTTAAACCTAACCGCATTGAAGCGGAACTTCTTTCCGGCGTCAAAATCGAAACCGAGGAAGATGCGGAAAAAGCCGCCTCCATTCTTATTGAAAAAGGCGTCCGCAGAGTTTTTATTTCCATGGGCGCAAAAGGCGTTTTTGCCGCAACGGCAAAGGAAAGCCTTTGGCACGGAATTATTCCCGGAAGAATGGTGAACACAACCGGCTGCGGAGATTCCTTCATGGGCGCCCTTGTCTGGGCATATCTTGAGGGAATGAACCTTGAGGAAACCGCCGCCGCGGGACTTGCCGCAGGTTCCATAACGATGGAATCTGACGAAACCATAAATCCGCTTATGAGCGCGGAACTTCTTAAAAAACGAATGAAACGAAAATAAAACCAGCAAAATTAAAAAAAGGAGAAATTTCAATGAACCTCAATAAATTCCTTGACGTAAATGCAGAAGTTGCACAGGCCATTGCAGAAGGCAAACCGGTAGTTGCTCTTGAATCCACCATCATCAGCCACGGTATGCCCTATCCCCAGAACGTTGAAACCGCGCTTAAAGTTGAGCAGATCATCCGCGAAAACGGTGCCGTTCCCGCAACCATTGCAATTATCGGCGGACGCCTTAAAGCAGGTCTTACCCCTGAGGAGATAGAATATTTCGGCAAAAAAGGCCAGGATATCCACAAAGCTTCCCGCCGCGACCTTGCTGTTCTTTGCGCAAGAGGTGAAGACGGCGCAACCACCGTCACCACCACTATGATCATTGCGCACATGGCAGGAATCAAAATTTTCGCCACCGGCGGAATCGGCGGCGTTCACCGCGGCGCGGAAACCACCATGGATATTTCCGCAGACCTTGAAGAACTTGGCCAGACTCCCATGATGGTTGTTTGCGCAGGCGCAAAATCCATTCTTGACCTTGGTCTTACCCTTGAATATCTTGAAACAAAAGGCGTTCCGGTAATCGGTTTCGGAACCGAGGAACTTCCCGCATTCTACACCCGTTCTTCCGGATTCAAAGTTGACTATCGCATTGATACTCCCGAAGAACTTGCTGCCGCATTCAAAGCTTCCAACGATATGGGACTTAAAGCGGGCATGCTCGTTGCAAACCCCATTCCGGAAGAATTTGCAATGCCTCTTGATGTTATTAACAACGCAATCGACACCGCCATTGCCGAAGCAAACGAAAAAGGAATCAAAGGCAAGGAAACCACTCCTTTCCTTCTTGCAAAAGTTTCCGAACTTACCGGCGGAAATTCTCTTGCTTCCAACATTCAGCTTGTTTTCAACAACGCAAAAGTTGCAGCAAAAACCGCTGTTGAATATTCCAAACTCTGATTCTTTAAAATTATATAAAAATGAGCACGGCAATGCCGTGCTCATTTTTTTGTTGGTGCTCAAAAAGTTTATCAGATTTCTATAAGCTCATATTCGGCTGTTCCAAAACCCAGTTTGACCGCGGCTTCGATTGTGTGCGCGCCGTTTCTGCTTTCGATCCTTTCGATAAGGTGGTCTTTTCCCGGATCATCGGAAGCATAAACAAGATCAAGACAGGCTTTGTCCACTGCAATCGGATCAAGGCTGCAAAGGATTCCGATATCTTTCATGCAAGGATCTTCCGCAACGGCACAGCAGTCGCAGTCAACGGACATATTTTTCATAACGTTTATATAAGCGGCTTTTCCTCCGAAGTATTTTACAATGCAGCAAGCCGCATCTGCCATGGATTCAAGGAATGAATCGTGATCCGCAGTCCAGATCTTTTTCGGTTCACCCGCACCGTGGATATATGCTTTTCCGAAAGAGGAAGCAATTCCGATGGAAAGCTGTTTAAGCGCGCCGCCGTATCCGCCCATGGGATGACCTTTGAAATGGGAAAGGACAAGAAGAGAATCATAGTTTTCGATATTCTTTCCGACAAAGTTTTTCTTTATGCATTTTCCTTCGGGAATCGGGAGTTCAAGGTCCGGACCTTCCGCATCGAGAAGATCCACCGGGAAATATTTGTTCCATCCATGTTCTTCAAGGGTTTTAAGGTGTTTTTCTGTGGTGTTTCTCGTTCCTGAATATGCTGTGTTGCATTCGGTAACGGTTCCTCCGATTTTTTCAATAAGTTCCTTCCAGAATTCCGGGCGGAGAAAGTTTTGGTTTCCGGTTTCTCCGGAATGAACTTTTACCGCAACCTTTCCCGGAAGTTCCGGAGAAAGCGCCTCATATATTTTCATAAGGCCCTCGGGGCTTATATCTTTTGTAAAATAAACCTTTGCTTTTTCCAAAATAAAACACCTCTTTTTTGAATGATATGAACATATTACCATGTTTTTTTATTATATACAACAAGCTGCCTGTTTACACCGGATTTTTTATGTGATAAACTTGTTTTAACAAGAGCAGAACAAAAATACAATATGAAAGGCGGAATCCGCGGATGGTCGTTCTTATTTTCGGAGCTTCACATTCGGGGAAAACTTTGCTTGCGCAAAAAATCCTTGAAAAATATAAGTTTTCCTATCTTTCAATAGACCACCTTAAAATGGGGCTTATCCGAAGCAAAAATACTGATCTTACTCCGGAAGATGATGAGAAACTCACAGAATATCTCTGGCCCATAGTCCGTGAAATCATAAAAACCGCCATTGAAAATAATCAGAATCTTACGGTCGAAGGCTGCTATATTCCTTTCGGTTGGAAAAATGATTTTGATGCAAAATATCTTGAACAGATAAAAGCATATTGCCTTGTTATGACGGAAGATTATATCCGAAAAAATTTCGGCAATATTGTAAATTTTGCGAACGCCGCGGAAAAAAGGCTTTGTGACGATATCAATATGGAAGAACTTATTGATGAAAACAGGCGGAATTTTGCGCTTTGCAAAGAAAATGGCGTTCCGTATATTTTAATTGATAAAGAATATAAGGTCGATGTAGATTTATGAAAATTGAATATAAAGATATAGTCCTTCGGGATATGACAGAAGCGGATATTGAGGACGATATTCGTTGGAACACCGTTGAAACCGATTGGGCAAACTGGGATGCGCCCTGGGAATCTCTTCCGGATCTTCTCACTTTTGACCCGGATAAATACCGAAAAAAGGAGCTTGAAAAACTTTCAAAACCGAAGGACGATATCCGCTGGGGTTTTGAAATCGATACTGCCGAAGGGGAACATATCGGCGCGGTGAGTTCATATATGATGAACGAAAATTTTGAATGGACTCCGGTCAGGGATATAAAACCCGGAGAAAAGTTTTTCCGCGCCGTTGGAATTTCCATCTGCGAAAGCAGCTTTTGCGAAAAAGGTCTTGGGACAAAGGCTCTTGCCGCTTTTATAAATTATTATTTTGAAAACGGCGAAGAAGAAATTTTCACCCAGACCTGGAGCGGAAATATCCGTATGATAAAATGCGCCGAAAAGCTTGGTTTTGAAGAATGCAGACGAAAAAAAGACCTGCGCCTTGTTCGGGGAGAACATTACGACGGACTTACTTTCAGGCTCGATAAAAAAACGTTTTATAAAAATTATAATAAATAAAAAAATACCTGCCGCAAGGCAGGTATTTTTTTATCGGCTGCAATAAATTTCAATGGCCTTTGCGGCAAATTCCGCCGTTCCGGATCCTCCGGCTTTTATCAGTAATCGGAAATTCTGCTTGGTTTTAAAAGCCAGGTATTGTCATAATGATAAAGCGTTCTTACGCTGATTTTTGCGGTTTCGAAAACTTTTTTAACTGTCATCAGCATTGAACATCACCCTTTCAGATATATCACACACCATTACGCAAGGTAAGAGTCAAGGTATTTAAAACAATTCATCAAGAAGAATATAATATTTGATTTTGTCGTAATCCGGTTCTATTCCCAAAGCATCAAAAAACATATTTTCATCATAACCACCGTATGTTTTTCCATTATAAATTCCGGAAAAATTGTGATGAAGGCTTCGGAAACAAATTGCAATATCCTGATATCTGTCGGAGATTCCCATTCTACCTATATCAACAAAACCCGAGAATTTTTCATCATCAATAAAAACATTCGGAAGAGATAAATCACCATGAGAAAGAACAAAATCTTCTTTCGGTCTGTTATCATAAAGCCAGCAAAGAAGTTCTTCCGGATTTTTGAAGCCGTTTTTTCCGAATGTTTCCGGTTCTGCATCATTCACATCAACCAAGCCGTGCTCAACACGATTTTCCGCCATCTGAAGTACTGTGCTCAAATCGTTTTTTATGGGACAATCTGAAATTTCGATACTCCAAAGACTTTTTATGGCATTAGCAAGAACCGAAATCAATAATTCCGGCTTTAACATAAATTCGTCATCGCAGGACATTTTACCCGGGATTTTTGACATAAGTAAATAATCGATACCATTTTCTTCCATATGGCTAATAATTTTTGGAACAGAAATCTTATTTTTCAGCCAATTCATCATTATCTGCTCATTTTTTGTGGAAGCTGAGATCCTTTGAATTTTGAGCACTGAATCGTCAAATATGAGCACCGATGAATCAGACATCCCTGTTACATCTGTTTCAAATGGTTTTCCGTCAATATAATCCAATATTTTTTCAGGCAAACAAAAATCGTTCATAAAACACCTATATAACAAAAAAACCGCTTTAATAAGCGGTTTTTATGGCAGGGGCAGAAGGACTCGAACCCTCAACAACGGTTTTGGAGACCGGCATGTTACCATTACACTATGCCCCTATTAAATTAAATAAAAATGGTGGGCCTTTAGGGACTCGAACCCCAAGCCGACCGGTTATGAGCCGGTTGCTCTGACCAATTGAGCTAAAGGCCCATTTTTAATTATCCGGGTGCTCAAAAACTGAACACCCGGATCTGGCTCCCCCTGTCGGGCTCGAACCAACGGCATCATGATTAACAGTCATGCGCTCTACCTACTGAGCTAAGGAGGAATAAAGAAAACAGCACAGATAAACTGTGCTGTGTCGGCATCGACCTATTTTTCCGGGAGGC
>JAZQBJ010000197.1:0-2790 GCA_045545715.1 Oscillospiraceae bacterium | reverse complement strand
GGTATTGATCACATTATAGGACTTTTGCCAAATGGAAAAGTAGTTTCATCTGGTACACATCATATTTATAATTCTGTGAAAAATGAATCTATGGATGTAAAAATTAACACATCACATTGGGAAGACATTGTAGATATATTCTGTGGAGGTGATTGCGCAATAGGACTTAAGGCGAATGGAACAGCGGTTGCAATGGGTCAAGTTTCATCTGAAAAATGTGATACATCCAGATGGGAGAATATAGCTAATATATTCTGTGGGGACCATCTTGTAATAGGGCTTAAAACGGATGGAACGGTTGAAGGATCAGGCTTGTTGGATAAATGGAAAAGTGATGTGCTTCTCTGGAGAAATATTGTATCAGTATCATGTGGATGGGATCACACAACATGTCTTAAATCAGACGGAACAGTTGTAGCCACAGGATTTAATTACGATTGTGAATGCGATGTTACTGATTGGAAACTTTTCGAAGATATTGATAAAGAAATAGAAGAAGAAAAAATTAGACAAAAACAAATAAATGAAAAGCTCTTATTCGAAATAAATAAGAAAAAAGAAGAAAAACAAGCTCAAGAAGAAACCGCCCGTAAAGCAAAAATCGAATCTCTCGAAAAAGAAAAAGCAGCCCTCGAAGCGGAACTTCCCAACATCAAAGGCCTTTTCAGCGGCAGTAAAAAAGCAAAAGCCGAAGCAAGAATTGCTGAAATAGAAAAAGAACTCCAAACTTTAAAATAAAATCCGGAGGACATAAAAATGGCAGTATTCAAATGTAAAATGTGCGGCGGAGCACTTGAAGTAAATAGCAGCGAAAGTGTAGCAGTATGCGATTATTGCGGTACAAAGCAGACTTTGCCGAAAACTGATGACGGCGTTGTTGCAAATCTTTTCAACCGTGCAAATAATCTTCGCCTCAAATGCGAATTTGATAAAGCTGAAGCAATTTATGAAAAAATTCTTGAGCAGGACAACACCGAAGCAGAAGCTCATTGGGGTATAATTCTCTGTAAATACGGTATTGAATATGTTGAGGATCCGAAAACTTTTGAGCGTATTCCCACCTGTCACAGAACTTCTTATGAATCCATAACCGCAAGCGCAGAATACCTTGCAGCGCTTGAGCATGCGGATTCTGTGCAAAGAGAAGTCTATGAGCACGAAGCCAAAGCAATTGATTCTATCCAGAAGAACATTTTGAGCATCGTCAAAAACGAAAAGCCTTTCGATGTTTTTATCTGCTACAAAGAAACTGATGAAAACGGAAAACGTACCGTTGACAGCGCCATAGCCAACGATATTTACTACCAACTTACCCAAGAGGGCTTTAAGGTTTTCTATGCCGCAATCACCCTTGAGGACAAGCTTGGCCAGGAATACGAACCTTACATATTTGCCGCTCTTAACAGTGCAAAGGTTATGCTTGCGATTGGAACAAAGCCGGAATATTTTGAAGCGGTATGGGTCAAAAACGAATGGAGCCGTTTCATGAACCTTATGAAAACCGACCGTTCCAAGCTTCTTATTCCTTGCTATAAAGATATGGATGCTTACGATCTGCCGGAGGATTTTGCTCACCTTCAGGCGCAGGATATGGGCAAAATCGGTTTTATCAACGATGTAGTCCGCGGAATCAAAAAAGTTATTGTAAAAGATGAACCGAAAGAAACTGCGCCGGTTGTTACAAAAGTTGTCGCTTCTTCCGGAAGCGAACCGAACACCGCCCAGCTTCTCAAGCGTGCATTTATGTTCCTCGAGGACAGGGAATGGGAAAGCGCGGACGAATACTGTGAAAAAGTTCTTGACCTTGATGCGGAATGCGCAGAAGCATATCTTGGAAAACTTATGGCGGAACTTCGTGTCAGCGATAAAGATGCTTTAAGCAACTGCGATTATCCTTTCGATAGCATGAACAACTATAAAAAAGTATTGCGTTTCTGTGATGCTGAACTTCATAAAGAACTTCAAGAATATAACGTAATTATTAGAAAGCGCAACATTCGGGAATATGAGGAAAAGCATTACACGGATGCCTGCAACGCGATGGAAAGCGCAGAAACAGAAGAAGATTTTAAAGAAGCGGCAGAAAACTTTGAAGAAATAATTGATTTCAGCGATGCAAAAGAGAAAAAAGAAAAATGCCTTGAGCTTGCGGAAATTGCAAGAAAAGAAGAGATTTATTATTCTGCTGGGGAATTGATGGGCAAGAAAAACGAAAGTTACTATACTGAAGCGGCAAAAAAATTCGAATCTATTCTTAGCTACAAAAATTCCGAAGAACTTGCAAAAGAATGCCGCCAGATGATTGAGAAAATTAAGGCGGAAAGAATTGAAGCGGAACGCAAAGCTGAAGAAGCAAGAATCGAGGCGGAGAAAAAAGCCGAAGCGGACAGAATCGCAACAAAAGCAAAGAATAAAAAAGTGAAAATCATAGAATCTATAATTGCTATTGTCCTTGTTGCTGTATTTTCTGTTTTTGGTATAAAATCCGTAAATGAGAACAAAAATCGAATGGAAGCGATTTCCGAAAGTTTGATTGGAAAAACTTTCGTTTATTACGAACAAGAAGTACGGCTTGTTGAAGATGCGCTTGTTGAAGATGCGATTAAGGAGCGGAACCTTCGAGGAAAGGATTATTTCGGAACATATACTGATGAAATAAAATTAACATTTATTTCCGAGGATACGGTAGAATACACCTACAAACATGATTATATTTATTCAGACCTTGCTAAAAGTATTTCTACAAGCTTTGAAGATAGCCACAAAAAAGGGGAAGAAACCTATTCTTAT
>JAZQBJ010000196.1:0-4413 GCA_045545715.1 Oscillospiraceae bacterium | reverse complement strand
AATTCGATTGTTACAAGAGCCATTCCGACAGTATATTCTACGAAAGAAAGCCTTGTTTTAGAGGGTGGTTCATGGAGCATTCGTTCATCTGTTGACAGCACATACACAGATTGTATTTGCCGAGGCATTGATTTGTCGGATGTGTCCATTAACTTTACTTCATGGATTGTTCCGGATTACGAAAGAATGAAATCATGTCTTAATGACAATGATTTTTGCCTTTTGATTTATACAGGCGCAACAAAAACAGCAGGAAACCTTACACAAATTTATCTTGAACTTGATTGCGAATACAAAGAAGCAGGAACGCCGCTTTATTTTAAACAAAACGGAGCATGGGCAGAACTTTCGGGAAATGTTTATCAGAAAACAAACGGAGAATGGCTTGAAGCAGATGTTTCTGTTTTAGGCGGAGAATTTCCCGTTAAGGAGGTGATATAACATGAGCGGAATGAGCGAGAGAAGAAGGATGCTTGAAGCTTCGATACAAAAAGAACTTTATATCTATAAGGCAGGTTACAGTTCATTTAAAAACTGCAGCCCGGAGATTCATTCAAACGCGGCAATAACCTGGGAAGATTCCAGAGTGAAAATGAACATGGCGAACCTTGGAAGCACGCCCTATGTTGCTTTGCTTACGGATTTTACCCCTTATAAAAAACTTGTTATCGAAGGTTATGCGTCCGGCGCAGCTTCTGATATCGTTGCGCAAAACTGCGGTTTCGGTTACGGAAGCGTTCCCACTTATGAAACGGAAGAAATGGAAGCTTCCAACGCTTTTAGAACGGACGTTGGCAGAGCGGTTTACACTTTCGATATTTCAAATGTAAGCGGAAACAAGTATATAAACTTCAGACTTACTGTCGGCTGTGCAGTTTGGATATATGACATTCATCTTGAATAAAGGAGAAAAAATGACAGAGAATTTTGAAATTGCTTTAATGATTTTTTTGAGCATTGGAGCGGGTTTTGTTTTTTCAAAAATTTTTGAAAAAGAAAAAAAGCCGGTTTCCGAAAAGAAAACCGAGAGCGAAGAGCGGGAGATTTTTTCAGGAAAAGACCCTATGGAACTCAGAAACGGCTATAAAGTTACAAGGGACAAAAACCCGACTTTTGCGGAACAGTGGGTGAATATAATGAATTTCAGCGGCGAAAACCAGACGGAGGTGGAATATGAAGAAACAGAAGATCATTACCCCGAAAGGAATCTGGGATGAATATCTTTCCGGGGAAGATTATCACAGGCAGATAAACCTTTATGAAACAGTCAATAAAAACGAGGATTTTTATGAGGGAGAACAGTGGAAAGGAGTAAACGCTCCGGACCTTGAAAAACCGGTAATCAATATTTTTAAAAGGGCTGTTTCCTATCTTGGAAGCCAGATAATCAGTAACGACGTTGGCGTTTGTCTTGAACCTTTCGGAAAAGATGACAGTTTTTCGGAAATTTGCAGGATTCTTACCGAACAGGTGAACAGGGCAATCGAAATTACAAAGGCAAAAACAAAAAACCGCGACATCATCAAAGATGCGGCCATAACCGGCGACGGAGCTCTTTATGCATGGTTCGATCCGGAAAAAGGAAGCTTCGGGGAAATCGAACTTGAAACCATCGACAACGAAAAAGTACTTTTCCGAAATCCTTTTGAGCACGACGTTCAGAAACAGCGAAGCATAATCATCGTAAAAAGAATGATGGTTGATGACGCAAGGGATATTGCAAAGGAAAACGGACTTTCGGAAGATGAAATAAACATGATCCTTCCGGACAGCAGAGCGGATTATTCCGGGGAAAGAGCGGATATCGGCAGAAGCCTTGTTACGGTTTTGCTGCGTTTTTGGAAAGAGGACGGTGTTGTCTGGTTTTCCGAAAGCACAAGGGATGTGTTCATCAGAAAACCGGTAAGAACCGGTGCAAAGCTTTATCATCTTGCATGGATGCCCTGGGAAAAAAGGCGCGGAAGTTACCACGGCGCGGCGGTTATGACCCCATACATACAGAACCAGATCTATGTAAACAAAATGTGGGCGCTTGCAATGGTTTACAGTTCAAAAATGGCCTGGCCGCAAAGATTTTATGATGCGACCAAAATTCGCGGCAACCTTTCAAACAAAGTCGGACAGGCAATCGGTGTTGCCGGCGACCCGAAAAGCGCGGTTTATTTTGATTCACCGGCGGGAAATATGAGCGCACAGGTTCTTGAACTTGTTGACAGAACCATCAGATACACCAGGGAAAGCCTTGGCGTAAACGATGCGGCGCTGGGTGATATCCGGCCGGAAAACACTTCGGCAATTATTGCCGCGGCAGAACAGACCGCAGCGCCCCTTATCTTCCAGAAACTTGCGAACCACCAGCTTTGGGAAGACCTTGTTCATATTTTTATCGATATTATCAGGGAATTTTACGGCGAAAGAGAAATATTTACCGAAAGAAAGCTCCCGGACGGAACAAAGGAAAAACAAAGGCTGGAATTCGACTTTTCAAAGGTGGATTACGATTCCTTTGAGATAAAGGTAAACATCGGAAACGCCGCCTATTGGAGCCAGCTTATGCAGGTGCAGACCATGGATGCGTTCTTCGGAAAAGGAATCATCGACGATGCGCTTATTTATCTTGAGCATATCCCCGAAGGCTATGTTTCCGGAAAAGAGGAGCTTATGAAAGAGCTCCGGGCAAAAAGAGAAAAGGAAGAAATGAAAATGAGCACCGCTCCGAAGAATTTGAGCACCGAAACGGAGGGAGGTGTTAAGGCTTGACAGTAAAGGAATGTTATGAGCAGGCGGTGAGCATGATCCCGGAAACTCCGGGCGAAAACATCGAAATGCAAAAGTTTGCGGTGGTGTGGTGCAATATTCTTCTTGCGGAAACCATAAGACACGAAAACGTTTACAGAAAAGGAAAGGGACTTTCGGAACTTAAAAACGTTCCAAAAGTAAATTCCGAAGAGGACGAGATCCCATATAACGAAGAAATGGTAAGGGCGGCTTTTCCTTACGGAATGGCGCGGTTTGTTTTCAGAGAAAACGACGATATTGCCGGAAGCCATGAATTTTATCAGCTTTATGCGGTTGCCCTTGCGGAAGCGGTACCTCCGGTTGTTTCGGAAGTCAAGGACATTTACCGATAAAGGAGGAATAATATGTCGATAAACGCAAGAGCAGCAGCAAGAAAAGAAGCAGAGATGGCTTTTCTTAAAGCGGAGGACGAGCTGCTTAAAGAACTTGGCAAAAAGAGAAAAAGAGAGGCCGCGGAGAGATCCGCGGCCGAAGAACTTTCGGAACTTGATATGGGAGAGATTCTGGAGTATAAATATGACCCGATGGAACCGATAGGGATAGGAGAGGTTCTTTTTTCGGAAGAGGACAGGGAAGAGGAAAAGGATTATCCGGAATTCGGAAAGAGTTTTCTTGATATTCTTGCGGAAGACGAGGCAAAGAAAAACAAGGAAAACGACCTTATCGGAGCGAAGGATTATCAAACGCTTCTCGAGCAGAAAAGAAAAAACAAGGAAAAGGATTTGCCGGGATACAGACCGGGAGAAAGTGAAGAATCGAAATATCTTCTTTCACCAACGGTAAGAGCAAGCATGCAAAGGTCGGAGAATATGTATAACGCATATAAATCCGGCGAAGAATGGCTGATGAGCGATGAGGGCGGAGATGACCTTGTTAAAGGGTTTATCAACAATGTTCGTTCAGCCATTGGAACCGGAGTTGAGGACTTTGCGTATTGGCTAAACGATGTTGCGCCATGGTACACACCGGCGAAAAAAGTTGTTGAGGACAACATGGCGGGAGAAATTGAAGAGCAGGCTCAAAGAAACTTTGGAAACGCAAAAGCAAACGGAGTCAACGGAAAGTTTGTTGATGCGATGGACGATTTGTCAAAGGGACTTGGGTACAATGTTTTCGGTTTCAAAGCAGGAAACTACGTTCAGGACGGAGCGGACGCTTTCGGAGAATATCGCGCTCTTCGCGACAGCGGATATACAAAAGAAGAAGCAACCCTTGCCATGGCGAAGAAAGCACCGATGTATATTCTTTCCAACAAAGCGGATGATTATATCGGGAAAAACAGCAAGGTTGATGATGTGTTATACAGCAGAACTCACACATTTGTTCCAGAGGATAATAAAAAGTTCAGAGAGGCGTTGAATTCTCGAAATACCAATGATATTATAATTACGGAAGGGCAAATTGGAAAGAAAATAAAAAGACATCATAAAGATTACGATCTCTACCCAGGAAGTGTAAATGATAGAATAAAATTTCTTAATATTGTAGATGATATTATTGACAATGCGGATGAAGTTGTAGAACGAAAATGGAAGGGACAAGAAGGTACAATTTTATTTTATCGAAAAGGTAAAGATCTTGTTCTTGTTAGAAAAAACGATAATACTTTTGTAA
>JAZQBJ010000195.1:0-3386 GCA_045545715.1 Oscillospiraceae bacterium | reverse complement strand
CACAGAACGACATGGCTACGATCCGACTTATCGTGCCCAATACCAACAAAGAACGTACCAACGTGGTGCTCGGAAGAAAATCCAGAACGATTTTCGGAAAAGACGGAATCACCGACGTTCTTTGCGGAGTAATTGTCGATATTTCTCCCGCAGCTTTTTATCAGGTCAACCATTCCGGCGCAGAAATCCTTTATAAAACCGCCGCGGATTTTGCTTCTCTTTCCGGCGGCGAACTTGTTCTCGATCTTTATTGCGGAGCGGGAACCATCGGACTTTCGATGGCAGAAAAAGCAGGAAAGCTCATCGGAGTCGAAATCGTTCCGGAAGCTGTTGAAAACGCTAAAATCAACGCAGAGCGAATGGGCGTCAGAAACGCGGAATTTATCTGCGGAGATGCGGGAACAGCCGCCGCAGAACTTAAAAAGCGCGGAACTGCCCCGGACGTAATAATCCTCGACCCGCCGAGAAAAGGCTGCAGCGAAGACACCCTCGAAGCAGTCGCAAAAATGGCGCCGAAGAGAGTTGTTTATGTTTCCTGCAACACCGCGACAATGGCGCGTGATTTCAAAATTATGCAGTCCCTCGGCTATGAGCCGGAAAAAGTCCAGCCCGTAGATATGTTCCCGAAAACGGCACATGTTGAGGGAGTCGGGGTGCTTTTGAAAAAATAAATCTTTTCGCGAAAATCGCAAATGATACTGCGAAATAATTTGAAAAGAGGAAAAATTAATGAAAATTAGTTTCAGTTTAAAAAAACAGGAAGCAAACTTGGAAGCTGATATCGAAAAACTTGTTGAAAAAGGTATGGATAATAATTTGAAAAATCCAGACAAAAAAACAAGATATCAAATCAAGCAGGAAGAAAAGAGAAAGAATAAAGAACTTGAACAAAAGCATTTTATTCAAAATATTTTACTTATGGCTGGTATAATTTTATTTATTTTTTCGGTTTGTTTCATGGGTTCTTTAATAAATTGGTAAACGCAAAAAGACAAATATGTGCATTTTAGATATAATTCTGGAGGTTTCCCCATGAACGAAGAATGCCTTATCTGCAAAGCGCCCCTTACATATCTTGAAAAAGATGAACTTATGGAGTGCGCTCTTTGCCATAAAAAAGAAATGACAAAAACCCGCTGTGAAAAAGGCCATTATGTCTGCGATGATTGCCACACAAAAGGAATGGATACCATTCTGTCCCTTTGTCTTGCGGAAAAATCAAAAAATCCGGCGGAGATAATCAGAAAGATGATGGCAATGCCTTTTTGCCATATGCACGGTCCGGAACATCACGTGATGGTCGGTTCCGCGCTGCTTACGGCCTATAAAAACTCCGGCGGAAATATTGATTTAAGAGAATCCCTTCTCGAAATGCAAAACCGCGGAAGAAAAGTTCCCGGCGGAGCCTGCGGATTCTGGGGTGCCTGCGGCGCCGGAATAAGCAGCGGAATGTTCGTTTCGATAATTACAAAATCAAATCCGCTGGCGGGAGAAGAATGGGGTCTTTCCAACAAAATGACCGCAAAATCTCTCGAAGCAATAGGAAAAATCGGCGGACCGCGCTGCTGCAAAAGGGATTCTTTTCTTGCAATAAAATCTGCGGTTGAATTTGTCCGGAAAAATTTCGGAATAGAAATGGAAGAAAGCGGGATAATCTGCGATTACAGCGCAAAAAATAACCAGTGCATAAAGGAACGCTGTCCGTTCAATCCTATCCATAAAATCTGATTGAAAAGGGGAAAACAAAAGATGAAAAAACTTCTCTATATCGATTCCTGCATTCGCAATGAACTTTCGCGCACAAAGCGCATTGCAGCTCCGATTGTCGAAAAACTCAAAGAACGCTATGAAGTCGAAACAATAGTCATAAACGAACTTGAACTTGACCCGGTTCAGTATGACGAAAACCGCCGCAGAGCCGGCGGAACCGTTTCCGAAGAAGCTCTTTGCTGGGCAAACAAAATCAAAAACGCCGACAGAATCGTAATCGCCGCGCCTTTCTGGGATATGTCGATTCCCGCGGCGCTTAAAACCTTTTTTGAACTTTGTTCCCTTTTCGGAGTGACTTTCGACAGCAACGACAAAACCTGCTTCGGACTTTGCAAGGCGGAAAACGTAATGTTCATAACCACTCGCGGAATGAAAATCGAAACCGGCGAACCTCTTGAGCAGGCAACTCCTTATCTCAAAGCGCTTTTCTGGCTTTGGGGTATAAAAGGTTTTGAAACGGTTGCAAGAAACAATTTTGACTATCTTCCCGCGGAAAAAATCGAAGAGGAAATTTCTTCCGCAATAAAAGAGGGACTTGAAATTGCAGAAACTTTCTAAATCCGCTGCGGTAATTTCATATATTTTTGCCTCGGCTTTGCTTTTTATATATTTTGCCGCGGAAATAATTCCAAGCTTTTTTCTTTCAACGGCCGGAAGACTTGTGCTCCTTTGCGGAAGCTGCGGGTTTCTTTGGTTTGGCGGTTTTCTTCTTACAAAACAAAGAGGGAACAACCGCCCGATGAAGATAAATCTACGCATATTCCTGGCACTTTATCTTCTGCTTTTTGTAACGTTAACTCTTTTCGATCCTCTTTGGGGAAGAAACGGCGGATTTGTAAACTGGAACAGCGAGCTTTTTGATGCTTACGTTCAAAACAGCCTTAATCTCGTTCCGTTCAAAACGATTCTGCAATATTTTTCAAAAGGTACGCTGAACCAGTTTACGGTAAACATCATCGGAAATCTGATTTGTCTGATGCCGCTCGGAATACTTCTTCCGCTTAATTTTGAAAAACAGCGAAGGACCGGAAATTTTCTGTTAACCTGTATTCTAATCGTTTCAGCGGTGGAGATCCTCCAGTTTGCGACCCTTTCCGGAAGCTGTGATATCGACGATCTGATTTTGAACGTCAGCGGAGCATTCCTTATTTATCTTTTTACAAAAAGCAAAGAAGCTTTTGGATTTTTAAAACAGATATTTTTGCTTGAATAAAATAAAAAAACACCTGCCGCAGGCAGGTGTTTTTTTGCGTTAAAAATTATTGTGCAAGATATTCTTCAAGGCAAGGGCCGGATTCTTTTATCAAAGCGGCCTGTTCTTGTCCAATTTTCAGTAATGTGATAAAATGGATAAAACAATTAGACAAACTTGAATTTGACGAAGGAGATGTGCAATGAGCAACAAAGACATTATAAAATATTTTTACGAAGTGGTTGTCTCCGAAAACCTGCTTGATGAGCTTCATAAATACATATCAGAGGACTGTGTGCAAAGAGTTGGAGAAAAAGTATATTTTGTTGGAACAGCAGGAATGAAACAGCATCTTCTCGCCGTCAAACAAACCTATCCCGATTATACAATGAAAATTATCCGCCAATATACCGATGGTGACTAT
>JAZQBJ010000194.1:0-5059 GCA_045545715.1 Oscillospiraceae bacterium | reverse complement strand
CACATGGTCCAGAAGCTTTATGTCCCAGAAGCAAACAGAAAGAGCAAAAGTTGCGAAGATGAAGCAGATGCCCGTTGATGAGCTTATAAAAGGAAAAGATCTTCTTTTTGTTGACGATTCAATAGTGCGCGGAACCCAGCTTCGGGAAACCGTTGACTTCCTTTACAGCAACGGAGCAAAATCCGTACATATGCGTTCGGCCTGTCCTCCGATTATGTATGGCTGCAAATATCTTAATTTTTCAAGGGCAACAAGCGATATGGAACTTATCGCAAGACGCACCATTATGGAACTTGAGGGTGACGAAGGTTTTAACCATATTGAAGAATACAGCGACGGAAATACCGAACGCGGAAAAAATCTCCGCAAGGCAATTTGTGAAAAGCTTCATTTTGCTTCCCTTGATTTCCAGAATGTCGATGGAATAGTAAAATCCATCGGACTTCCCGCATGCAAACTTTGTACTTATTGTTGGAACGGAAAGGAATAAATTTTTATGAACACCAATTCCAGATCTGACAGCTATGCAGCAGCCGGTGTTGATATCACCGCGGGCTATAAAGCTGTTGAACTTATGAAACAGCATATTGCAAGAACCATGACCTCCGGAGTATGCTCTGATGTCGGAGGCTTCGGCGGACTTTTTGAGCTTGATATAACCGGAATGGAAAGACCTGTTCTTGTTTCCGGAACCGACGGCGTCGGTACCAAGCTCAAACTTGCGTTTCTTCTTAACAAACACGACACCGTCGGTATTGACTGTGTTGCAATGTGCGTAAACGACATTATCTGCGTCGGCGCAAAACCGCTTTTCTTCCTTGACTATATTGCCTGCGGCAAAAACGTTCCGGAAAGAATCGCGGATATCGTAAAAGGCGTTGCGGAAGGCTGCGTTCAGTCCGGCTGCGCTCTTATCGGCGGTGAAACCGCAGAAATGCCCGGATTCTATCCCGCAGACGAATATGACCTTGCGGGTTATTCCACCGGCGTTGTTGATAAGAAAAACATCATCGACAACAAAACCATGAAACCCGGCGACGTTGTTATTGCACTTCCTTCCAGCGGCGTTCATTCCAACGGTTTTTCCCTTGTAAGAAAAGTTTTCGACGTTGAAAACGCGGACATCACCGTTCCGGAAGAAAAACTCGGCGGAAAATCCATTGGCGAAACCCTTCTTACTCCCACCAGAATTTACGTAAAATCCGTTCTTGCCCTTCTTGAAAAAGTTAAGGTAAAAGGAATTTCCCATATCACCGGCGGCGGTTTTTATGAAAACATTCCGCGTTCCATTCCCGACGGTCTCGGCGCAAAAATCAACCGCGGTGACGTAAGAGTTCTTCCTATTTTCGAGCTTCTTATGGAACGCGGCGGAATTTCCGAGCACGATATGTTCAACACCTTCAACATGGGCGTCGGCATGAGCATCGTCGTTTCTGCAGAAGATGCGGAAACCGCTCTTTCTGTGCTCAAGGAAAATGGCGAGGACGCTTATATCATCGGAAGCATTGAAGAATCTGAGGAGAAAATCACCATATGCTGAAACTTACCATTGACGGCATCAAAGCCGGAATTATGATCGCAATAGGCGGAAGCGTTTTTCTTGCCTGTGAAAACAGATATATCGGCGCGATTCTTTTTTCTGTTGCGCTTTTGAGCATCTGCCTTAAGGGATATTCGCTTTTCACCGGAAAAGTCGGATATCTTCCGGAAAACCACAGCAGGGAAGCCGTTAAAATCCTTCTTTGCGGACTTCTCGGCAATATTGTTTCCACCGTTCTTCTCGGCTTTGCCGTCAGCTTCGCAAATCCCGCTCTTGGTGAAGCGGCAAAAGTTATCTGCGAAGCAAAACTTTCGCAGGAAGCGCTCCAGACTTTTATCCGGGCGTTTTTCTGCGGCGTGCTCATGTATATGGCCGTGAGCACCTATCGCGAAAAAAACACCCTTGCAGGAATTTTCTTCTGCGTACCTGTTTTTATCCTCAGCGGATTTGAACATTCCATTGCAAATATGTTCTATTTCGGAGCTTCCGGCATCATCAATCTGGATTCTGTAATCTATCTTGCGATTGTTGTTATCGGAAACTCCGTCGGCGGAATGGCAATGCCCATTCTCAATATTCTTGGAAAAGGGGAACCGAAAAATGCGTGAAAACCCGGTAAAAATCGCCGTGCTCGTTTCCGGCGGCGGAACCAATCTCCAGGCTCTGATCGATGCTCAAAACAGCGGCATTATCAAAAGCGGAAAAATCGAGCTTGTTATCGCAAACAATGCGAACGCTTTTGCTCTTGAAAGAGCAGCAAAAGCCGGAATAAAAACAGCTGTTGTTCTTAAAAAAGAACTCGGCTCCGCCGAGGCTTTTGAACAGAAGATCAAAGACCTTCTTACCGAAAACGGAATCGAAATTATCGTTCTTGCCGGATTTATGGCGATTCTCAGTGAAAACTTTACCAAAGATTATCCCAAACGCATAATCAACGTACATCCGGCGCTTATTCCTTCCTTCTGCGGAAAAGGTTTTTATGGCCTTCATGTTCATGAAGCAGCCCTCGCATACGGTGTAAAAGTTACCGGCGCAACGGTTCATTTTGTCAATGAAATTCCCGATGGCGGCGAAATCATTATGCAAAAAGCCGTTGCAATCCGCGAAAACGACACCCCCGAAACCCTTCAGAAACGCGTAATGCGCCTTGCCGAATGGAAGATCCTTCCCCTTTCGGTAGAAAAAGTTTGTGCCAAAATAATTTCGGAATAAACATAAAAAAGAGAGGAAAAAGATTATGGACATTTACAAAATCAATGACATTGCCGAGCTTATCAAAGACAACGCCTATGTTGGCCGCGGAATTGTAATCGGCAAAACCGCCGACGCAAAAAAAGCCGCTGTTGCCTATTTTATTATGGGCAGAAGCGCAAACAGCCGCAACCGTGTTTTTGTTGAACGCGACGGCGCACTTTTTACCGAACCTTTTGATGCTTCTAAAGTTCAGGACCCGAGCCTTATCATCTATGCCGCTCTCCGCGAACTTGGCAACAAACTTATCGTAACCAACGGCGACCAGACCGACACCATTTATAACGGAATCAAATGCGGCGGAACTTTCAGCGGTTCTCTTGCAACCCGCGAATTTGAACCGGACGCTCCGAACCTTACTCCCAGAATCAGCGGCATGGCAACTTTTGCAGACGGCGATTTCACCTATCAGATGAACATTCTTAAATCCGCCGACGCAGAAGGCACCGCATGCAACAGATACACCTTCGATTATCCCGCACTTCCCGGTCTCGGACATTTCATCCACACCTATGTTTGCGACGGAAACCCCATTCCCACCTTCCAGGGCGAACCTGAAAGAGTTGCAATTCCGAACTGCATCGATGAATTCACCGAATCCCTTTGGAATGCGCTTAACGAAGACAACAAAATTTCCCTTTACGTTCGCTATGTTGATCTTGCAACCGGCGAAGCAGAAAACAGACTTATCAATAAAAATAAATGATATATAAAGGAGCAAGCGAACGATGAAAGAATTTGAACTTAAATACGGCTGCAACCCCAACCAGAAACCTTCCAGAATCTTTATGGATAACGGCGAAGATCTTCCTATCGAGATCCTTAACGGCCGCCCCGGTTTTATCAACTTCCTTGATGCTTTCAACAGCTGGCAGCTTGTTAAAGAACTTAAAGAAGCTCTCGGCATGCCCGCAGTAACTCCCTCCAAACACGTAAGCCCCACTTCCGCCGCTGTTGGCATTCCGCTTTCCGATAACCTCAAAAAAGCCTGCTTTGTTGACGATATCGAAGGCCTTGACGAATCTCCTCTTGCCTGCGCTTATGCAAGAGCACGCGGTACCGACAGAATGTGCTCCTTCGGCGACTGGGTCGCACTTTCCGACGTTTGCGACGTTACCACCGCTCTTATGATCAAACGCGAAGTTTCCGACGGCGTAATCGCTCCCGGTTATGAACCCGAAGCTCTCGAAATCCTTAAATCCAAACGCAAAGGCGGATACAACATTGTTAAAATCGACCCTGATTATGTTCCGGAAGTTACCGAACACAAACATGTTTTCGGAATCACTTTTGAACAGGGCAGAAACAACTTCAAAATCGACGCCGACCTTCTCAAAAACATCGTAACCGAAAACAAGGATATGCCCGAAAGCGCAGTCCGCGACCTTATCGTTGCTCTCATCACTCTTAAATATACCCAGTCCAACTCCGTTTGCTATGCTGTTGACGGACAGGCAATCGGCGTAGGTGCAGGCCAGCAGTCCAGAATCCACTGCACCCGCCTTGCAGGTACCAAAGCAGACACCTGGTTCCTCCGCCAGCACGAAAAAGTTCTTAATCTTCCGTTCAAACCCGAACTCGGCAGACCTGACCGCGACAACGTAATCGACGGTTACATCAACAAAAACGAAGAAGACGTTTGCGCAGACGGCAACTGGCAGAAATATTTCACCGAACAGCCCGCTCCTCTTACCGATGAAGAAGCAAAAGCTTTCCTTGCAACCCGCGAAGGCGTTGCTCTCGGTTCCGACGCATTCTTCCCCTTCAGCGACAACATCGAAAGAGCAAAACGCAGCGGCGTAAAATATATCGCAGAACCCGGCGGCTCCATTCGTGACGATGCAGTTATCGAATGCTGCAACAAATACGACATGGTAATGGCATTCACCGGAATGCGTCTCTTCCACCACTAATTTTTTTAAAATCCGTTAACGGAGGCTTTTATTTATGGAAGTTTTAGTAGTTGGCGGCGGCGGCCGCGAACATGCAATAATCAAAAAAATAAAAGAGAATAAAGAAGTTTCCAAAATCTATGCACTTCCCGGCAACGGCGGCATCGCCGCCGATGCCGAATGCGTTGCAATCGGCGCAAAGGACATCGACGCAATCGTTGAATTCGCCGTTGAGCATAAAGTTGACTATGCCGTTGTTGCTCCGGACGATCCTCTTGTTCTCGGTGCGGTCGATGCTCTTGAAGCAAAGGGAATCCCCTGCTTTGGACCCAGAGCAAACGCAGCAATCATCGAAGGCAGCAAGGTTTTTTCCAAA
>JAZQBJ010000193.1:0-6012 GCA_045545715.1 Oscillospiraceae bacterium | reverse complement strand
ATAAAGACGTTTATAAAAATCAAAACCTCAAGAATGAGCCAATACCAGCGGTCAATAAAACCATAAACCGTTACGGTGGAAAGAGCGATATAGGCGCGTACGAAAAAAATTATATAAAACAGCACAAAAATCAGCTCCTTCCGGTTTATTCAAAATATATTTTAGCACGAAGCGGAATATTATTCAAAGCAACAGTTGTTGATAAAAAAATCCCGCCCTTTTGGGCTCCCTTCCGTAAGGAAGAGTGGATTCGGTCAGGCTCTTGTAAAGTGAATAGTTTTGGTATGGACGGCGTGATTTTGTCACGCCGTCTTTTCTTTTTGCTTTTGTTCGAGTTCACGTTCAAAAGATTCTTCCATGTCCTCCGGTGTGAGTCCGCGGATAATTCTGATTCCGTTGTAGTAGATGTCTACTATCTGATATCTTTTTCCATCGAAGTATTTTGGAGATGATACCACTATCTTTTCGATAAACTCATGGATAAGTTCGGGCGTGAGTTCTTTGATTTCGGTTATCCGTTTTATTTTGTCTATGAACCTCTGAAGATTCTCGGTCTTGTCGGTTTCCTTGCTCAAGTACTCTTCGAGTATCGGAATTGATTCTTTCAGCTCCTGTTGCTCCTTTTCATAGGACATAGACATTGTTGCATAACGTTCATCGGAAAGTTTTCCGCTTGCATTGTCCTCATAGATTCTTTGGATAAGATTATCTATTTCAGAAACTCGTTTTTTGGCCTTGTTCAGTTCTTTCCGCTTTTCGGAAAGCTCTTTCTTCTTTTCTTCACCATAGGATTCCATCTGCTTTTTGGCAAACTGCTCTTCGAAAAGATTTACGTTCATAAAAACTCTTTTCATGTTTTCAAGAACGATTTCATATATCGCCTTTTCTCTGATGTAATGCGCAGAGCAGTTTTCGGAGTGCTTGCGATAAGTGGAACAGAAGAAATATGCCTGTTCTCTCTTATGCTTTATTGTTCAGAAAACACGGTAAACCTTTAAACAAAACAATGCACTTCGTATATAAATACGAAGTGCATTGTTTTGTTTGATTTCTCTTTTTTGAATTTATTTCAGGATTCTGAATTTTCCGACAAGGGGAAGTTCCTTTGCTCTTCCGTTAATAACATTGATGATTCCGAGCACGGAAAGCACGAAGGAAACAAGGGGAAGAATAAGTCCGATTATCCAGCCGATTATCGGAATAACCGCAAGAACCGTGCAGGCGATGATGATTATGATATGCAAAATCATAAGTACAAGTCCCTGGTTGGAATGGAACTTTGCAAAGGGAGATTCCTTTGCCGCAAGAATGGGAACAAGAACAAGCGGTCCGCAATAGGCAAGGATTCCCATAACTTTGTTTGCGCCGATATCCTCCGCAGTATAGGAATCGGTGATATCCGGGGTTTCGTTCATTGCCGCAAATTTATCGGCAAAGTTTTCCGGCCGAGTCTGTTCCACAGGCTGTTCTTCAATAACCGGTGCCGGTTCTTCGATGATTTCTGTTGATGCTCCGCAGGAAGGGCAGAATTTTGCTCCTTCTTCGTATTCGGTTCCACATTTTCCGCAAAATGCCATAATAATTTCCTCCTTAAAAAATAATCTGTGTTGTTTATCCGAAATAATCTTCAAGATTCGGAAGTTCGTATGTGTGGTCAACGGTCACGGTTCCCTCGTAATAGGAAAGGGAAAGATATATTTCTCCGTTGGTTCCCCACCAGCCGTCCGTTCCGAGCATATCGTCTTCGGTTAAGCCAAAATCATAAAAATCGGTGTAAACGTATCCGTCAGCTTTAAGCTGTTCGATATATCCAAGCATTTCTTCCTTTGTTGTACCGGAAATTTCGGTACGGTAGGAAGCAATTTCCGTTGCCGTTCCGCCGGGATATTTCCGAAGCTCCTTCGGCCAGCCGTTGTTTGCGGCTTCGGCATCCTCGTTTGCCTTCTGAGCGCCGTCGATAAGGTCACCGTAACCGCTTTCCTCGCCGGTTATACCCTCAAGGCCGTTAAGTATCTGTTCCAGCTCGTTAAGAGCTTCCATATCCGGGTTGGTTTCGTTTCCGGTGATTCCTTCGAGAGCATCGAAGATTGAGGAAAGTCCGCCTTTGTTTTCGGTTTCGCTTTGCGGTTCGGTTATGGCCGGAGTATCGGTAAAAATTGAACCCGCTGCCGCGGCTGCTCCGGCTGTTATGCCGATTATAATGCCGATAATTATGCTTATCACAAGGCTTATTGCCATAAAGATGAGATACGCCCTTGAAAGATTGCGTTTGTTTATTTTTGTGCAGCCTCCGCAGGCCCAGATTATAACAAAAACCAATCCGATTACCGGAAGACACATCAGAAGAAGTATTCCCAGGTATCCCCAGGTGGTGATCGGTTCATATTTGCTTCCCTTTGCCGGAGCCTCCTCCGAAGGAGCGGCTGCCGGTGCCGGTGCAGAAGCTTGCGTTTGAGTTGCTTTCGGTATCGGTCTCGGCACAGGTTTTGGTGCAGGCGCCGGTTCGTGAATGACTTCCGGTTTTATTTCTTCCGGAGCTTTGGCTCCGCATTCGGTGCAGAAGGCGATTCCCGGTTTAAGCTCGCTTCCGCATTCCCGACAGAATCTTGCCATTTTCGCGCCCCCTTATTTAACCCTTGTATAAGTTACACCATCAAAAACAAGGGTATCGCCGTCAAGGGAATATGTAACGGTAACTTTTTCCTTTGCAAGGCCCATAAGCGCTTTCATGGTAACTTCCATTTCCGTATCGCTTTTGATTTTATATTCCATTTTCATAAGAAAATCAAGAGCGGCAAGGTCCTCTTCGCTGACGTCTTCCCCGAACATTTCCTCCGTAAGTCCGTAGCGAAGGGTTCCGTCTTTCTCAAACTGGATTCCAAGTCCGTATTCCGTCTGAGTTGTTTCGTCAACTATGTGCCAGGTTCCTGCAACGTCCTTTTTGTTTCCTCCGCCGCAGGCGGAAAGCGAGAGCAGCATCATGGCCGCCAAAAAGATTGCCAAAGGTTTTTTCATGGTGTTGTCCTCCTTTTTATATTTTTCTGAATTTTGTTCAGCGTTTAAAAAGTCCTTTAAGGTCTTTAAGTTCAAGCTGTTTTTTCGGTTCCGGTTTTACATAATCAAAACCGCCGTAAGGTTCCGCGGCGTTGAAATATATCTGCGGACAGTCGCTGTCGCCTTCAAAGCAATGCTCCGTATCTACGTGATATACCGTTCCGTTTATTCTTTTATAAAGGTTTTCTATGTTCGGATACTGACCCGCCTGACGGAATCCGTTTTGCAAAAGAACTTCTCTGTATTGCCGTACTGCAGCCTGGGCGCCGACAGGCGTTGCAAATCTTGCAGAAAATCCGAAAGTTCCGGCGTCATATTCTTCGATATAGTAATCTTTTCCGCCCAAAGTCCATTTGGGGTAAACGGCAAGCTTTTCGTCCCATTCCGCCATAACCGCGTCGTCCTTCATAAGCTGCGCCTGTTCTTCCGCAACGGCCGCCGGAAGCTTTGTTCCGCAATCCTGGCAGAATTTTGTTCCTATGGAATTCTGTTTTCCGCAGTTCGGGCAAACAGCGCCTTCCGCAACGGTCTGCTCCGGAAGTTTTGTGCCGCAATGGGGACAGAATTTTTTATCTGCGGTAACGGTTTCTCCGCAGCCGGGGCAGATTTTCATATTTTTGCCGAGCTGGGTTGCATAATCGTTCGCGGCTCTTTCAAGATTTGCGAACGCGCCGTTAAAAGCGGAATTTTGTCTTCTCTGATTTTCGTATTCTTCATTTTTTGCGGCTGCTTCGTCAATGCGCTGTGCCGCTTTGTTTGCAAGCTCGTTTGCATGGGGTTCTATTGCCTTGCTCAGCGCTTCTCCCATGGCTCTGCCGATTCCCTCGCTTACTCCTTTTCTTATTGCTCTTTCAAGGAATCCCATAAAATTCACTCCTTATATGTTTTCGCATTTTGCAAGTGCGGTTTTTCTTTTTTCGGAACACTTTTTGCAGGCACCGCAAGGATCGTTTTCGTCATAACAATCGTCGCACACCCAGCAAAGGCAGCTTCTGCATTGGTTAAAATGCACCGCAAGGATCTGCATTGCCGCGGCTTTTACATGATTGAAAACTTTTTGGCTTAAAGGATTTGATTTTCCCTTTTCGCAGTTTTCAAGCCTTTTTCTTCCGCGGCATAAAATGGGTACCGGCGGACCGAGCTTTCTCTTTCCGCAAAGGGAACATTCCGCATAAAACCGCATAGTTTTTTTGTCAACTTTAATGCTGTTTAAAAAGTGCAGCATATTCTCCCTCCGTTCTTTCCGACCGCTTCAATTTTTGTTGATATATGGAATATCCTGTGATATTATGTAATTGAAATCGGTCTTTCTGACTGAATTATAAATAAAATTCCTGCTTTTTAACATCCCACATTCGGGGGATTTTGATAAAAAACGGGGTTAAAACGCATTTTTCATAAAAACAGGGAGGGAAAGCCATGAACAACCGGCTTCTTTTTGAAAACCAAAGAAAACGACTAAAAAAACCCCTTTGGCTGCTTATCTGTTTTGCAATGTTCACCTTCTGGCAAATGGGATTTATCTATTTTATGGGACCTTCCCTGAACATTGACGGAAGAACGCCTCTTCCGGTTTCGATGGATAATATTACGGCAATCATCGCCCTGGCATATGTTCTTTGCATTGCATTTATGATTTTCCTGCCGCGGTTTGTAATATGGGCGGAAAGGATCGTGCTTTGCCTTGCTTTGCTGACAGTAATCGGGCTGTTTTTCCCTGTTGGGGAAGAAGCGCTTCTTTTGTTTATCTATGCCCATGTTTTCTTCTGCTGTTTTATTATTGGCTTTGAGTCTTTTACCATAATAAACTTTTTTACCGAAAATACGGCGATAATACATCTTACCCTTGCATACGGCGTTGCGCTTGTTCTGATTGCGGTGGTTCAAAACGATTTTTTGCCCATAACATTCCCCGTTTTCAGGATAGTTACGGTTATCGCGGTTTCCGCCGTTTTGTTCTTTTTTATAAAAATGCCGGCAAATTCCGAAGCCTGCCCGCAATTTGTTAAAAAAAGCGACGGCCTTACCGCACCGAAAAAGCTCCTTACCGGAACCTATATCATGGTTTTTATAAGTGCGCTTATGGCGGTTTCCGGCCCGGCAATTTCCGGCGAAGTTCAGCACGGCGTTTTTATAACCTATCTTGTTGATGCGGCGGCCAGCATCATAATATATAGTCTTTATAAAAAAGCGAATATCCATCCTTTCCGTTCAATTTCGGTTTGCATGGCAATCGGCTGCATCGGATTTCTCCTTGCCTACATCTCTTCCTATGTTTCACCGGTTGCATACGTTGCCTGCGTTTTTATCGGAATCGGAATGATGCCCTGCCAGATGCTTCCTCTTTATGGACTTGTTCTTGCAAAAGGATATCCTTCCCGTTTTATTACTCCGATTATAATCGGTCTTGCCCTTGGAGCTGTTCTTGTTCAGGGAACTATGGTGGAAATGTTCCGCTCCGCGGCAAATATGCTCAATCTTGCCTATTCGGTAATAATGATAATTCTTGCTTTCGTTTATCTCCAGCTTGAGCCGTTCTTCCTCTATAACCTCAACAGACGGATTCCCGAAAAAGAGCCCTCCGAAGAACCCATTGCAGAAGAAAAAACTTCCGAAAGCATTCTTGATACTCTTACAAAACGCGAACTTGAGGTTGTTGACCTTATC
The DNA here is from genome assembly GCA_045545715.1 of Oscillospiraceae bacterium. Taxonomy (GTDB): domain Bacteria; phylum Bacillota; class Clostridia; order Oscillospirales; family Ruminococcaceae; genus UMGS1668. Next base: position 291 of record JAZQBJ010000193.1, on the reverse strand, counting down.
GGTTACGGTTACAGCAATGGCGATATTGCAAAAATCCTTTTTATTTCCGAACACACAGTTAAAGATCACACCAAAAATATTTACAGAAAGCTCGAGGTTCACAGCAGATTTGAACTTGCGGCATTGGTGAACAGAATACACAAAGATAAATGATAAAAAGCATCGGCAAAAAATTGCACAAGTCCAGTAAAAATGGACAATATGAAAAAAGCACCTCCTATGGTAGAATTAAGATACTACCATAGGAGCTATTTTTATGTCAGGGAAAAAAGGAATGAAAAGATATGATAT
>JAZQBJ010000192.1:0-2649 GCA_045545715.1 Oscillospiraceae bacterium | reverse complement strand
AACAATAAAGCTGACCCCATGTGCGGCCTCGGGAAAAACCTCAAAGGTTATCATTTCCGGGTTGGCTTCATAGATCCTTCTTCCCATTTCACAGGGAACAAAATCATCGTCTGCGCCGTGAACAAGAAGTATAGGAACTTTTGTGTTCCGAACGGCTTTTTCAGCGCCTTCGCCGGAAAGTTTAAGGTTTCCGAAAATTCTTGCACCGAGAATTACAAAAGGCATACCGATTTTCGGCGGAATGCCCATTTCCCTGCATTCCTTGGCAATGATTTCGTAGGGCGATGTATAAGGGCAGTCCGCAACGATGCATTTTACGTTTTTCGGAAGATCAAGTTCCGAAGCCATAAGAACCGTTGCGGCACCCATGGAAACTCCGGTGAGCATTATCGGAATATCGCCGAAGCGGTTTATGGCGTATTTTATCCATTCAAGACAGTCGTATTTTTCTTTTATTCCAAAACAGATGGTCGTTCCTTCGCTTTTTCCGCCGGCCCGCTGATCAACAACAAGAAGATTGCGCCCCATTTTTCTTGCAAGAGAAAAACCGCCGGAAAAATCCCGCACCGCGGTGCTTCGGTAACCGTGGAACTGTATCTGTAAAGGCGCGGAATCGGAAAGGTGATAGTATCTTGCAAAAAGCTGAAGACCGTCAAAAGTGGTTATGAAAACCTCTTCAAAAGGAACCTCTTCCATTTCGGCAATAAGTTTTTTGATGACCGGATTCACTTTTGCATATTGGGGAGTATCCGGAAGAAGGTGAGTGGTGCTTCGCTTTTTCGGCGAAGAATAAAAAGCTTTCCGATAAGAAAGATATGAAATCAAAAGAATAAGGAGTAAAAGGGTTATCATTTTCCGCCTCGATAAAAAAATTTTTCTTAATTATAGCACTTATTGAAATAAAAAGCATAAAAACAAATGTAAATTTTTATTGAAAAAGAAGATTTTTTAAATGATATATGGTAGAATAGAAAATCCAAAGGAGGGAATAATTTGCAGTATCTAATAACTTTCCTTGAAGGAATAATTTCATTTATTTCGCCGTGCATGCTTCCGATGCTTCCGATATATGTTTCATATTTTGCAGGCGGTGCTGATAAAAAAGAAAATATATTAAAAAGAGCGGTGGCGTTTGTTCTCGGTTTCACCGTGGTTTTCAGCCTTCTCGGTCTTTTTGCCGGAAGTCTCGGCTCTTTTCTGACAAAATACCAGACAGCGGTCAATATAGTTACCGGAGCTGTGGTGATAATTTTCGGTCTGGGATATCTTGAAATCCTGAACCTTCCGTTTTTTAAAGGAATGGGAAACATAAAAATGCTCAAAGGGATTTTCGGAGCATTTTTGTTCGGAATGATATATTCTGTAAGCCTTACACCCTGTGTGGGAGCTTTTCTCGGTTCGGCATTGATGCTGGCTTCCGGTTCCGGAACTGCCGTAAAAGGCCTTACGCTGCTTCTCACATATTCCGCAGGTCTCGGTGTTCCTTTCGTTGTTTCGGCTGTTTTGCTGGATCAGCTTTCGGCGGCGTTTGATTTTATTAAAAAACATTACGGAACCATCAATAAAATCTGCGGAATTTTTCTGATAATTGTCGGAGTTTCCATGATGTTCGGAATTTTGAATGCCCTGCTTTCCGTTTTTGTATAAAGGAGGAAAAGAATGGATAAAAAAAGAAAACTTGCTATAATCGTACTTGCTGCGGCGGTTTTGCTTCTTGCGGCGGTGCTTGGATATAATTATCTTTCTGAAAATTACGTTCCGGAGGAAATTGAAAATTCTTCCGAACCGGAAAAAACTCCCGCGCCGGATTTCACCGTCTATGACGCGGAAGGAAATCCCGTAAACCTTTCGGATTTTTCAGGAAAGCCGGTGGTAATCAACTTCTGGGCAACCTGGTGCGGTTTTTGCGTAAAGGAAATGCCCGCTTTTGAAAAAGCCGCGCAGGAATACGGCGATGAGGTCGTTTTTATGATGATAAACGTTACCGACGGCCAGAGCGAAACAAAAGAATCCGCTATGGAATTTATTGAGAAAAACGGATACACTTTTCCGGTCTATTATGATACCGATCTTTCCGCAACCAATGTTTATGGCGCGTATTCTCTTCCTGCAACCGGTTTTATCAGTTCCGAAGGAATTTTCATTGGCGGCCAGATGGGCGCAATGTCCGAAGAGACCCTATTTTCCTATATCGAAAAACTTCTTGAAACCAAATAAACAAAAAAGCGCCGGACAATTTGTCCGGCGCTTTTTTATGAATTAGTTTGATAATAGTGCTACGGTTTCAAAAGGTTTCATTTGGTTTCACTCAAAAAAATGAAACTATTAAGCGGGAAGTGAAACTCTCTTTTAGGACTGAAACTACGCTAAACAGTTTGTCAAATTGGAATTTACTCGGTCAGTAATCTTTCAGTTTCTTCCATGTCCTTTTCAATCAGGGGCCGCATACTGTCCTTGTACTTCGATAAATCAGCGCCATGAAAACAGGACAGTATCCTTGGAATGTATTGTGGTTTTGCCATACCTACTTGCGCAAGAGCCTTAATGCATTGTCTGGCGGTAATCGGTTTTTCATCCGTAATATGTGAAAGATACTCTGATAGAATAGTATCAAAGCGGTTATTATCATCCCACTGAGCATTGGCGGCA
>JAZQBJ010000191.1:0-9590 GCA_045545715.1 Oscillospiraceae bacterium | reverse complement strand
GTGATTATCATGGACTGTTACTGTTTAACACAAATGATTAGTTAAGGTAGCGTAAAAATATAATTTAAAACTCTAAGGAGGTGCTTTTTATGCTTAAAAAAATCTTTGTAGTTTTATTTGCTATAATAATGGTTGCCCTGCTTTCTTCTTGTGGCGAGCAGGAAGAACCGCAAAGCGAAGCGGAAGAAATTGGAATTTTTAAAACCGATGAAGGCAAATTTGGTCTTGCAAAAGGCGAAGAAATCCTTGCGGAGCCTGTTTATGATTCCATAGAACCTGCAAAAGGCGATGATGTTGCTTTTTACAGCTATAAAGCCTTCGTTCCCGAAGGAATCGGACTTTTTCTTGAAGAAGGAGGAAAGCATTTTTATAAAGTTTCTGAAAAACCTGTGCAGAGCTTTTATCTCCTAGATTCGGATGGGAAACCGATAGTAGATATTGCTTTTGAAGAAGTTGAACTGGCTTTTATAATTGATGAAAATGGAAATGAGGTTCCGGGATATCTGAGAGGTCTTTTTGACGGAAACTGCAATCAATATAAATATGAAAATGGTAAACCTGTTTTGACGGAAGAAAACAAAAAAGATGAAACAGAAGCGGATTTCGGTTATACAATCACTCAATATGTTTACGGAATTCGCGATTTTATGAAATACGGTCTCAAATCCGGTGAAAAAGTAATAGTTGAAACCGTTGCGGATAGAATTGAAATTCCGCTTGAGGACAGAATCATTCTTTATTACGGCCCGACCTGGCAGGCTTTTGAATGTGGAAAATGTATCATTATCGATTCGGAAGGAAATGTCCTTTCGGAAAAATTCAACCGGGTCGAATTTGTCATCTTTGAAAACGGAACTTATGTCGGAATCGGAATAACAGCCGGAGAAAGAGCAGAAGAACCTACTTTTGACGAAAACGGCGAAAGAATGCCGGGCGGAGTCTGGATAATCGATAAAGATGGAAATATCCTCAGCGAAAATCTTTTCAAAACCGATGATTTCATGGGATATTACACCGTTGATGAAGATTCCATTGATATGATAAGCCATGATGACGATGGAAACGAGAAAGTAGTAGAAATTTCCCTTTATGAATATATGGGAGAAGTTAACGATTCCATGGGATATGATCTTTATGCGGCGATTACAAACAAAGAAATCACCGAAGGGAAATATATTCCGACTTCCGATGTCCTTCCGAAGGAGGTTGTTTGGGCAAACGAAGAACAGAAAAAATACTGCGAAGACCTTATTGACGCAATAGATATAGATTTTGCAAGCGCCTTTATTGTTGGAACATCTCCTGCTGAAGATGGTGCAAGAGTTGGAATAGCAAAATCCCAGGCAAATGAAATTCTTAAAATCCTTAAAGAGACGGAACTTGTTATAAGCGAACCCACAAACCCCAATATGCCGGCAGTAACAGAAATCCATATTGCAATGCAAAGCGGCGAATACATAAAAATCGTTTGGGATACAAGCTATTTTACTGTTTATGAAAAAGGCGCAGAGGCTGCTTATCGCTTTGACGCAAGCAAAATGACAGAATCTTTTGTTAAATTTTCAAACTGCCATAACGAAATGTTCTTGAACGGATTGGGCACTCTTGCACAGTATCCGGATTAATTTGTTGATAGTAATCCTAAAAAAGGAGGTATTATTTATGAAAAAACTTTTGGCAATTATTTTAGCAATGCTCATATTTACACTTTGTGCATGTGTTCAGGAGAATCCGGAAACACCTGATATTCCGGAAGAACCCAAGAGCGATGCAGAGATTTCGGTTCCGGAAGAATCGAAAAATCCTGTTTCTGAAGAGCAGAACTCATCTTCTCCCGAAGAAGATGTTGATTTGCAGGAATGGGTTGAAAATCTTGAACCTATTGAAGTTTATGATACAAAAAATGTATATCCGTGGGTTATCGGAGAAATTTTTGAAATCATAATGGAATCCGAACCGGAAGAAAGAAAATCAATCGAACTTTTAGGGATTGAAGTCTGCGGCGGAGAAAATGAATTCTTTGTCGATTACACATATTCCTGTGAGGCAGAAGATCCCGGGCATCTTTTCATAAGAGTCAGAATGAACAATGACGGACTTTACACTCTTGTCGCGCGCGGCGGAGGTCCGCTTGGATACGGACTTCAGAAAACGGATATAACTCTCGATGATGTCGTGCTTCGCATTGAAGATATGGTTGGCATTACTTTGGAGGAAATTGTTTCCCTCGAAATTCAGTACCGAAACTATGAAGAAATCAAATCGGCAATGTTCAAAGATGAAGAGGCAAAGAAACTGGCTTCTACATTGTTTGCTGTTGAAATTGCGCAGTTCGACAAGAAAAAATTCAATCCCGTAACCGGAGGAGATACAAAATATATTATCGAAACCGCCGACGGAGCAAGGATTGAAATAGTCGATAACGGAAGCATTACCGTCGGTGACGGTGAAAAATATTCGCAGCAATATTTGCTGATTGATACAGACTACAGCCTTAATATTCCGGAAAACACTGTATGGAACGTAACACCACAATAATTAAAAATAAGCATCTGTGTGTAAAGGAGGTGCTTTCGATGAAAAAACTGTTTGCATTGATTTTAGCTTTGCTGATGCTATGCGCCTGCGGAGGTGGTGAAACAAGCATGAAACTTCTTCCACTAGAAATGAAGTTGAAAAGCGCCTCGGAAAGCACTGTTGTTGTTTCTGTAAAAAACCTTGGAGAAAACAAAATAGAAATAGTTGACGGAGCAAGTCTATACAAAACTGAAAATGGAAAAGAAACATGTGTAGGTGATATACGTTTTTGTGATTATAAACTTGAATATGCTGTTTTGCCCGGGCAGGAAACCGAATGGGTATTTGATGTCGAAAAACTTTTTGGAAAGCTTTCGAATGGAAAATACAGAATGGTTTTTGGCGGGTTCAATTACGAAATAGGCTATAACGGAAACTGGGGGAAAGAAATTAAATTTGTGATATATTAAATTTATATGGGAGGTGTTTTCTATGAGAGAACTTTTTGCATTGCTCTTAACACTGCTTTTGCTCTGTTCCTGCGGAGCTTTGGAAGAACCGGAAATAAATGAGCCGGGTTCAAACGGACCTTCTGCTCCGGTGGATTCAAAGCCGGAAAACGAACTCGGCGAAGGTTCAAGAGTTCTTGAAGGCTGCGTTTTTAAAACCGCGAAAGAAAAATACGGAATCCAGAAAGACGGAAAAATCATCCTGCCCGCATCTTACGAGGAATTCAAAAGAGTTGGCGAACTTGGCGGAAAAATGTTCTATGCTCTCGGCTATAAGGACGGAACAAAACCCTGCGTTCTTTGGAACGAAGACGGAAAAACTACTGGAACGGGAGAAACGGAAAGAACTCTTTACGATCTTTTCGATCCCGAAGGAAATATGCTTCTTTCGTTCCCTGTGGATGATTTTGTAAGGTTGGATTTCACCCACCTCAACGTTTCCTTGGAAGGAACGCTGTATCGCTATACTTTTTCCGGCGAAGGCGAAATAATCGGCGAGGATATTTTTGAAAAAGGAAAAACCGGAGAAAAATTTTACGGATTCGACGAAGTGGTCTATCACTATAATGCTTCGGGATTAAGCGGATATTTCGGTCTTGTTGATTCCGAAGGAAACGAAGTTATTCCGACGATTTATACATCTATTGAAAAGGTTTTCAGAGAAAGGCTGATTGCAAAAACACACACCGGGATGGTTGGTTTTTCCGCTTTCAATCTTTATGACAGCGAATGCAATTTGCTTTGCGATAGATACAACATCATTGATTACTGTCCAATCGGTACGGATGAATTTGTCGGAATAGGGCAGTGCTATTATCCCGAAAGCCAGGCCTATGCCGTTTGCCGTGACGAAAACGGCGAAATCATGCCCGGAGGAATTTGGTTCATTGACGAAAACGGAAACGCATTGAGCGAACGTTTTGATATAAAAGCGGATGAAATAAAATTCTCATGGGAAGAAAAAACTGCAATAATCACCGATACTGACGGAAACGTAAACACGATTCTGGTGAAGGATTATATTATTTAAAGAAGGCGGTGAAACAAAATGCTTACCATGCTTAAAAGTCTGCGAAAGAAAAGAAAAATGACACAGGAAAATCTTGCGGAAATTTTTCATATTTCACAAACATCGGTAAGCAAATATGAAAGAGGCGAAGCTGTTCCAGACCTCGAGACAGTTGTTAAAATGGCGGATTATTTTGGAGTATCAGTTGATGAATTTATAATCAGAGAATAAAAACAGACAAAGCGGATAGCAAAGGAACGGCTATCCGCTTTATTATTTTCACACATTCGAAAAACTAAAACCTCTTTGGTAAAATATAGCTAAAGGAGGTCGAATTTATGTAAAAGAAATATATAATTACATTCGATGATTACGAGCGGAGAATCGTGGTAAATGCTCTGAACGATTTAAGAAATTCTCTTATTCAGCAAGGTCGATATACCGATGCAGTGGATGACATTATGATAAAAGTTATAGATACCAAGCCGAAAAGAAAATGGTTTGCAAGGATGTGAGCACATGGAACTGACGATTCACAATAAACAAAACGGTCTTGATTACACCCTTTGCGGGGATTATTATCTCCCGAATCTTCTTCCTCCGCAAACAGAAGAAAAGGAAATTGGCATATGGGGTCTGCGGCACCTCAGATATATAAAACAGCACAGAAAAGTGCGTTACACAAACCTGCTGACAACAGGAAAACCGAATACATATCTTGCGGAAATTAATGAGCGTGCTCAAAATATGAAAGCTGTGCTCATCAAACAAATGTCCGAGCACGAAGATGTAAACGAAATGCTCAAAGAACAAAATCAGCTTGAATGGGTTCAAAGAATGAACAGCATCTGCAACCGAGCCGAAGAAATAGTAAACAATGAGATAATATTTCGTTGAAAATTGTATATAAACTTTTCAACGAAACACATAGAAAAAGCTCCCCGATTTTTCGGGGAGCTTTTTTGTTTTAAATCATCCAGATAGGAACAATAAAGTTGTCTGCATTGATTGCGGATAATTCGGGGCGCATACAGAGAATTGCGCCTTTGCCGCGGGGAACGGAACCTTTGTCAAGTATTGAGAATGCGCCGATAAGCTCGCTGCCGGGATTTACGGAACGCTTTATCTCAAGAGGATTAAGAACCCCGTCGCTTTCCATAACCATATCAATTTCGTTACTTTCCTTATCGCGGTAATACCAGATAAGGCATTCCTCGGCGCAGTTATGATAACTCTTTATGATTTCGGAAACAACGTAGTTTTCAAGAATAGCACCGTTTATTGCACCGTTTTGAAGAATCTCCGGGGAGGAATATCTGGTCAGATATGCGATAAGTCCGGTATCGAAAAAGTACATTTTAGGAGTTTTGATAGTTCTTTTAAGAAGATTGTTTGAATAAGGGCGCAGGTAGAAAATGATATCGGATTTTTCAAGAACCTGGAGCCAACGTTTTGCCGTATCATCGGAAACGCCCACATCCTGAGCAATATCATGAATGTTGAGCATCTGTCCTGCTCTGCATGCCGCTGCTCTGATAAAATCTCTGAACACAAGTTTATCAACGTTGGAAATAAGTTCGCTTACGTCGCGGTCGATATAAGTCTGAATATAGCTTGAATAGAAAACGTTTCTGTCGCTGAACTTTTCACTTACATGTCCGGGAAGAGAACCTTTCCAGATTCTTTCGTAAATCTCGTTCAAATCGACAGGGCTTCCGTTTTTTCTGCGTTCCTTCAAAAGTTCGAGGTCAGGCATAAACGGTGTGTGTTTACCTTTTCCGTATATTTCATGCTGAGAAAGGGACGGCATATGAAGAACCGCAATGCGTCCGGCAAGAGATTCCTGTGCGAGCTCCATCATCTTGAAAGCCTGGGAACCGGTAAGCCAGAAAGAGCCGGGAGCGGCTCCGTTATCAATGGCGATTTTTATATACGAGAATAATTCCGGAGCATACTGGACTTCGTCAATAAGAATCGGAATACTGTGAAGCTGAAGGAAAAGAGCCGGATCATTTTTTGCAAGTCTGCGCTCTTCAAGGTCATCAAGAGTTACGTATTCACGGTCATTATTCATCAGCTGTTTCAGCACGGTTGTTTTGCCAACCTGCCTCGGACCGGTAATCAGAACGCAGGAATATTCTTTTGAAAGCGCGATGATTTTTTCCTCAATATCTCGTTTGATGTACATCATGAGTATCTCCTTTCGTCCGCTTATTCACTACATATATTTTAATAAAAAGCACATATATTGTCAAGGCTAAAATACGATTCAATCGTATTTTAGCCAGAAATTAAAATATTATGCACGTTTTTTGAGTTTTGTCAGAAAAAATATATAGTTTTTCTAACAAAATACAAAGTCTTATATAAAAATTTTATTGTTTGCAAAATGTATGTTTTTTAGACAAATAAAAATGTTAAATTTATTTTGTAAAAACAGGAACAATTTGGTGCTTTATATGCCATTAAACATTAATGAAGTGAGGAATCATGGAAGACAACTAAATAATAAACTGGGAAAATGATCTTTTTGCTGTTGGTGTACCACTCTTACGGCATATGGAATATATACCGGCGTTCTTCGCCATACCAAAGGAACTGTTTGAAGGAACCTGGAACGATATTCTGAAATTGCCGAGAGTGCCGGCAGAACTTGTTCTTAACGAAGAATATCGACGAATAATAGAAAGCGATATTTTTTTGAATTTCCTTATGAATTCGTATGCGGCGATGATCTGGCCTTTATTTTGCAGAGGAAAAAACTATGAAGCTCTTTCACCATATGAGCCGACAAAATTTCTTTTAAGCTGCTTTCCGCTTTGGGCTAAAGAGCTGACAGAAACGGGCTTTATCCCGACCCTGCAGGATATGATGATTTGGCATCCGTTTAATATTGTTTATTACCCTTCCGCTATGGAGGTTGAAGAAGCAATTTACGTAATGATGCGAAAAGTCGATGAAAATATAAATTCAGCGAAATCAAAAAACTGTCAGAGGAAATGCCATCTTCTGAAGATTTCAGACCGGGAAGTTATGAGATAAGAAATTTTTTCAGAAATTGGTATCACACAAGAACAAAGCATCCTATGGTATCGCTGGAGGATTTCAGAAAAACCTATGAAGAAAACCATGACGGCATACAGTGGGATGTGGAGGATGAAAGCCGGAACATTGACGAAAATATTGAGGAATATGTGACATCTCAAATTCTGGTGGATAATTTCAAAGCAACCCTCGACAAAAAAGATCTTGAAATTCTTGAAATGCGTATGGATGGATATACGCTCGAGAGCATTGCGGAAAAACTCGGGTATAAAAACCATTCGGGAGTTTTGAAGCGAATCCGAAAAATCGGTCTGGCTTATCAAAAGTTTACCGGCGAAGATTTTGGATTTGAAAGCAGAAAAATCATATGATAACACCTGTTGTTTTCGGCAGGTGTTATTTTTATGGAAAAATTCAGAAAGGAGGTGATGAAAACCTGCGCACCATCAAAAAGCAGACATTAAAATCGAGGAACCTTCAGAAGAAGAAAACGATCTTCTGGATTCGGTGGATATGTTTCTCGGGAACTGACGGCATCAAAGTGATGCCGTTTTTTGATGCAGAAAAATCAAGGCGGCATCATTTTGGCATTACATTTTTTAAGGAGGATTTATTTATGAAAACTTGTTCTATCAGAAAATCTTATTACAACGGAATGTGTACCGATGAATATCAGTATATTGACTGTGAAGGCACTTTTGAAGCAACTCTTGATTACAGCTTTTGTGGCAACAGTATCAACATTCTTGCCTTTTTTACTCTTTCGGACAGAAGAAAGATTATCGCTTCCGCATGGCAGAAAGATAATTATCTCGGAATTCAGGATATTGAGAAAGGAGCGAAACTTTTAATCACTTTTGAGAAAAACAAAAAGGGAATCCCCTATCTCCGAAAGGTTGAAAGACAGAAAGAGGATAATTCCTGTCTTATGATGTAACAAGCAGGGAACTTGTACGGCAAGTTCCGCTTGTCAGTGGTCACCCCTGAAACCCCGAATTGGAAAGGAGCTGATTTTGATGAACAGAAATGAAAAAGAAAGGACAATGCGGCTGGATTTGAGGGTATCGCCGCAGGAAAAGAAAAAGATAGAATCCACCGCAAAGAAATGTGGAATATCCGTTTCGGAATATATGAGGCAAAGGGCTTTGGGATTTTCTCCGAGGGAGATTCCTCCGGTAGAATTTTATTCCGTTATGCGTAATCTTTATCAAATAAACGAAAGGCTCGATAAATATTCCCCGGAAACGGAAAGGAAGCTGGATTCTCTAATCGAAGATATGCGTCTGCAGTTTCTCTCTCCGGGAAAAGAAAACGCGGATGAGATTAAGAAATCGGTGGGCAGATAATGGCAACAACGGGATTCTGGCCAGTGAAAAGCAGGCTCAAAGATGTGATAGATTACGCCGAAAACCCGGATAAAACCATCGATAAAAAATGTGTCGATGAGGATTTGTGGAATGTTATCCGCTATGCAGAAAACGACAGCAAGACTGATAAAAAGATGTATGTCAGCGGCATAAACTGTTCACCGAAAACCGCATACGAACAGATGAGCGCAACAAAGGCAAGATTCGGAAAGCAGGGCGGAAACGTTGCATATCACGGTTACCAGAGTTTTAAAACCGGTGAAGTCACTCCCGAAGAAGCACACCAGATTGGGGTGAGAACAGCAAAGAGAATGTGGGGCAGTAGGTTTGAAATAGTAGTCACCACTCATCTCAATACGGATAATATCCATAACCACATAGTCATAAATTCCGTATCATTTGTTGACGGAAAGAAATACGAAAACCACATCCGCGACCATATCGCGCTTCGGGAAGAATCGGACGAGATATGCAAGGAATACGGAAAATCCGTTCTGAAGGATTCGAACTTTTACAGCAAAGGCAAAAAGAAAGAATACTGGATCCATAAGAACGGCAGCATGGCCCACAGAGATATGCTGAGAAGAGATATAGACGAGGCCCTTTCCGTTGCTATGACAAGGCAGCAGTTCGATCATCAGCTTATGATGCTGGGCTACCGATATGTGAGGAACGGAAACTATGCGCACCCGTCAATTATCGCACCGGGCTGGAAAAGGGCGGTCCGTATAGATTCCCTCGGAGAAAAATATACCGAGGAAAATATCAAAAGGCGTATTTTGCAAAATCCCAACCACCCGGAATTTGAACCGAGAAACTGGATTAAGAAACCGAAGACTCCCCTTTATGAAATCGAGATAGAATTTAGAAAAGCCATGCAGATGGATGCAATTCAGATTCTTATGCAGATATTCATCGATATGCTCCTTCATGCGCTGAATCTTGATACACCGGAAAGGAAAAGACCCGTTTCACCGTTGCTTCGTGATGAGGTACGAAAACTTGATAAGTATAATGAACAGATAAGGCTTCTTGCCGGATTCGGAATCGAAACCGGTGAGGAGCTTCTTTCATTTATCGAAGAAACGGAAGAAAAGATAAAAAATCTCGAAAACGAGCGGCAGAAAATCTATAACAAAATCC
>JAZQBJ010000190.1:0-10105 GCA_045545715.1 Oscillospiraceae bacterium | reverse complement strand
TGATCTTCGCCGTTCCATGGGCGTTGTGCTCCAGGACGTAAAGCTCTTCACGGGAACGGTTATGGAAAAGCACCGTTACGGAAGACCGGACGCCACCGACGAAGAATGTATTGCCGCGGCACAGCTTGCTGATGCGGATTCTTTCATCCGCATGCTGCCCGACGGTTATAACACCGTTCTCGAAGGGGACGGAAGCGGACTTTCTCAGGGTCAGCGCCAGCTTATTTCCATTGCAAGAGCGGCGGTTGCGGATCCTCCTGTTATGATCCTTGACGAAGCGACGTCATCCATCGATACCCGAACCGAAGCTATTGTTCAGCGGGGAATGGACGCTCTTATGTACGGAAGAACGGTTTTTGTAATTGCACACCGCCTTTCAACCGTTCAGAACTCCGACGTGATAATGGTTCTTGATCACGGAAGAATTATTGAACGCGGAAGCCACGATAAACTTATCGAACAAAAAGGAACCTATTACCGCCTTTATACAGGTGCTTTTGAACTTGATTGACAAAACAAAAGCAGGCACAGCAAAAAAACGCTGTGCCTGTTCTTGTTTGTATTGAAAACCGGTGGTATAATCTGAAAAGAAAATTTGTTTTTGGGAGGGCGACCCGATGTTCGAAAAAACCGAATTTACGAATATGTGCATGATATGCGACGGAAACAAAACGGTTGTTATAGAAAGAACAAAGAATGACTGGCCGGGAATAACCTTTCCCGGCGGAAAAGTTGAAGAGGGAGAAAGTTTTACAGATGCCGTTGTCCGGGAAGTTAAGGAAGAAACAGGGCTTGACATCCGCTTCCCGAAACTTTGCGGAATAAAAGACTGGTACGAGAACGGATGCAGATTTGCCGTTCTCTTTTATAAAACCGACGAATTCGAGGGGGAGCTTTGTTCTTCCGAAGAGGGAAAAGTTTGGTGGGAAGAAATCGAAAACCTTCCGAATTTAAAGCTTTCCCTTGATATGAACGACATGATAAGGGTGTTCCGGGAAGAAAAACTCAGCGAATTTTTTTATTATAAAAAAGACGGCGAATGGAAATATGATCTGAAATAACAAAGACGGAATCCTGCATATTCCGTTGGGGGAAACTTACTGTTTTCGGTTAAAAATAAAGGGCTTTTTTGGCGGTTTTTGCGTCTGCGATTCCCTTGACACGCTTTTTATATTGTGTTATTATATAAAAAATAAATCTTTAAAAGACGATACAGAGAGATCGGCAAGATTGTATATATGTTGTTTTGGCGCTTTGCATAATTAATTGCGGTGCCGTAATTTTTGTATGCATTCCGCCGGCGAATTCTGTTCGCCTGCGGATTTTTTGTTTTGAAAGGATTTTTCAATAATGAGTGCTTACGAAACCAAAAAAGTTGAATTCAAATCCGAATTTTGTGAAAACGCTTTCTTTGCAGAAGTTTCTCCTGCGGAAGAGGGCATTGTTCGCGGTTTTTCAAAATATGCTGTTTTCCCCGGTTTTTGCGATGTGCATGTGCATTTTCGTGAGCCGGGGTTTTCTTATAAGGAAACCATAAAAACCGGTTCAAAGGCTTCCGCAAAGGGCGGATATACTTCCGTCTGCACCATGCCTAACCTGAATCCGGTTCCGGATTCACCGGAACATCTTAAGGAGCAGACAGATATAATCGACCGCGACGCGGTTATCGAAGTTTTGCCCTATGCCGCAATTACCGTCGGCGAAAAAGGCGAGGAGCTTGTTGATATGGAATCCCTTGCGGAAAAGGTAATTGCTTTTTCCGATGACGGAAGGGGAGTTCAGAGCGAAGAGATGATGCGCGAAGCAATGCTCAGAGCAAAAGCCCTCGGCAAGATGATAGTTGCCCATTGTGAAGTTAACGAACTTCTCCGGGGCGGATATATCCATGACGGCGATTATGCAAAAGAGCACGGTCACCGGGGAATATGCTCCGAAAGCGAATGGAAGCAGATCGAGCGCGACCTTCGCCTTGCGAAAGAAACCGGATGCGCCTATCACGTCTGCCATATTTCCACGAAGGAAAGCGTTGATATCATAAGAAAAGCAAAGGCGGAAGGGGTAAACGTAACCTGCGAAACCGGACCGCATTATCTTGTTATGGACGACAGCGACCTTAAGGAAGAGGGAAGATTCAAAATGAATCCTCCGCTTCGGAGCAAAGCGGACAGGGAAGCCCTTATTGAAGGAATAAAGGACGGAACCATTGATATGATCGCCACCGACCATGCGCCACATTCCGCGGAGGAAAAATCCAGAGGTCTTGAAAAATCGCCTTTCGGAATAACCGGAATCGAAACCTGCTTCCCGGTGGTTTATACAAAACTTGTTAAAACCGGAATAATCACTCTTGAAAAGGCAATCGAGCTTCTTGCGATAAATCCGAGAAAACGTTTCGGAATAAAGCTCGGAAACGATTTTACCGTTTGGGATCTTGAAACCCTTGAAAAAGTCGAGCCGGAAAAATTCATTTCAATGGGAAAAGCAACGCCTTTTGAAGGCTGGGAACTTTTCGGAAAATGTATGCTTACCGTCAAAGACGGACAAATCGTTTATAAATAATTTTCAGATATAAAAAACGAAGGAGAGCGAAAACGAATGGCAAAAAGAACGGACATCAAAAAAATCCTCATCATCGGCTCCGGCCCTATCGTAATCGGTCAGGCGGCGGAATTTGACTATGCGGGAACCCAGGCCTGCCTTGCACTTAAAGAAGAAGGCTATGAGGTTGTTCTTTGCAACAGCAACCCCGCAACCATTATGACCGATACCCTTATCGCAGATAAGGTCTATATGGAGCCTCTTACTCTTGAATACATCGCAAAAATCATCCGCCACGAAAGACCCGATGCAATCGTTCCCGGAATCGGCGGCCAGACCGGTCTTAACCTTGCAATGCAGCTTGAGAAAAAAGGAATCCTCAAAGAATGTCGAGTAAAACTTCTTGGAACCAGCAGCGAAAGCATTGAAAGAGCGGAAGACCGCGAACTTTTCAAGGAACTTTGCCAGTCCATCGGCGAACCGGTAATTCCTTCCGAAATCACCTATAATCTTGACGAAGCAAAAGCAGCCGCAGAACGCATCGGATATCCCATCGTTCTCCGTCCCGCATTCACTCTTGGCGGAACCGGCGGCGGTTTTGCTAACAACGAAGAAGAACTTATCGAAATCGGCCGCAACGCATTCAAACTTTCTCCCGTTCACCAGGTACTTATCGAAAAGAGCGTTAAAGGCTATAAAGAAATCGAGTTCGAGGTAATGCGCGACAGCGAAGACAACGCAATCACCATCTGCGGAATGGAAAACGTCGATCCCGTAGGCGTTCATACCGGCGACTCCATCGTTGTTGCTCCTATCATGACCCTTTCCGACCATGATATGAAAATGCTCAACGATTCTGCGATCAAACTTATCCGCGAACTTAAAATCGAAGGCGGCTGCAACGTCCAGTTTGCTCTCAACCCCGATTCCAGCGAATATTATCTCATCGAAGTTAACCCCCGCGTTTCCCGTTCTTCCGCTCTTGCTTCCAAAGCAAGCGGATTCCCCATTGCAAAAGTTACCGCAAAAATCGCTGTCGGCATGACTCTTGATGAAATCGAACTTGCCGGAACCACCGCAAAAACCGAACCTTCTCTCGATTACGTAATCGCAAAACTTCCGCGCTTCCCCTTCGATAAATTTGCTTCCGCACCCAACACCCTCGGAACCCAGATGAAAGCAACCGGCGAAATCATGGGAATCGGTTCCAACCTTGAGGAATGCCTTCTCAAAGGTGTACGCTCTCTTGAAACCGGAGTCTGCCACCTTTATCTCAAAAAATTCGACGGAATGAGCACCGAGGAAATTTATAAATATATCGAACAGTTCCGCGACGATAACATCTTCGGAATTGCCGAACTTCTTCGCCGCGGCGAAGCAACCGCAAAACTCCACGAAGTAACCAAAATCACCGAATTCTTCCTCAAAGCTGTTGAAAACATCGTAAAGATGGAAGTTAAAGTAAAAGAGAACGTTAAAAATGAAGAAGTTCTCCTCGAAGCGAAGAAAATGGGCTTCGGCGATGAATTTGTTGCAAAACTCTGGAACTGCAGCGAAATCGAAGTTTTCAATTTCCGCAAGGAAAAGAACATGTTCCCGGTTTACAGAATGGTCGATACCTTCCACTGCGGAGCATATATCCCTTATTTCTATTCTTCCTATACCGGCGAAAACGCTTCCATAGTAACCGATAAAAAGAAGATAATCGTTCTCGGCGCAGGTCCTATCCGAATCGGTCAGGGCGTTGAATTCGACTATTCCACCGTTCATGCGGTAACCACCATTAAAAAATCCGGTTACGAGGCAATTATCATCAACAACAACCCCGAAACCGTTTCCACCGACTATACCACCAGCGATAAGCTTTATTTTGAACCGCTCACTCCCGAAGATGTTATGAACATCATCGAGCTCGAAAAACCCGAAGGTGTAATCGCTTCTCTCGGCGGCCAGACCGCTATCAACCTTGCACAGCCTCTCCGCGACAGAGGCGTTAAAATCATCGGCACCGATTGCGACGCAATCGAAAGAGCCGAAAACCGCGACAGCTTTGAAAAAATTCTTGAGGAACTCAATATTCCTCAGCCGAAGGGCAAAGCAGTCACCAACATCGAAGACGGCTGCAAAGCCGCGGCGGAAGTCGGATATCCGGTTCTCGTCCGTCCTTCCTTCGTCCTCGGCGGAAGAGCAATGCAGATCGTTGCAACCGAAGCACAGCTCCGCCAGTACCTTAAAACCGCGGTTGAACTGGGCGAAGACAAACCGGTTCTTGTTGATAAATATATCTTCGGAAAAGAAGTTGAAGTCGATGCAATCTGCGACGGAATCGACGTTTTCGTACCCGGAATTATGGAACTTGTTGAAAGAACCGGTATCCATTCCGGCGACTCCATAAGCGTATATCCCACCTTCAGCATTTCCGACAAAGTTAAAGGTACCATTCTCCAGTATGCGAAAAAACTCGGTCTCGGAATCGGCATCATCGGTCTTTATAACATCCAGTTCATTGTTGACGAACACGACGACGTTTATATCATCGAAGTTAACCCCCGTTCTTCCAGAACCGTTCCGTTCCTTTCCAAAGCAACCGGTTACAGCCTTGCGGATATTGCAACCGAAGTAATCCTCGGAAAGAGCCTTAAGGAACAGGGAATCTTCGGAATCTATCCGGACGAAAAGAAGAGATGGTACGTAAAAGTTCCGGTATTCTCCTTCAACAAGATTCACGGACTTGACGCTTATCTTTCTCCCGAAATGAAATCCACCGGCGAAGCGATCGGCTATGACGATAAACTCAACCGCGCACTTTATAAAGCGCTCCAGGCTTCCGGAATGCATCTCCAGAATTACGGAACCGTTTTTGCAACCATTGCAGATAAAGACAAAGAAGAAGCCCTTCCGCTTATCCCCCGCTTCTATAACCTCGGCTTCAACATTGAGGCAACCGGCGGTACCGCAAAATTCCTTAAAGAAAACGGAATCCGCACCCACGTTCTTAAGAAAATCAGCGACGGAAGCGAAGAAATCCGCGATTCTCTCCGCCAGGGACATATCGCCTATGTTATCAACACCCGCGATATCGGTTCCGTCGGTCAGGAAAACGACGGCCAGCTTATCCGCAACTACGCTATCGAAAACAACGTTTCCGTTTTCACCGCTCTCGATACAGTAAAAGTTCTTCTCGACGTTCTTGAAGAAACCACCCTCTGCATCTCCACCATCGACGCTTAAGGAGGAAATATGAGACAGCTGCTTTTTGAAATCAAAGAAAACAGACCCCTTACAAAGGACATTATGGAAATGGTCCTTGCGGGTGATACTTCCGATATCACCCGTCCGGGTCAGTTCGTTAATATCAAGCTCGACGGACTTTATCTCCGCCGCCCCATTTCCGTCTGTGATTCGGAAGAGGGAAAACTCACCCTTATCTATAAGGTTGTCGGAAAAGGCACCGAACAGATGAGAGATATGACCGAAGGAACTCTCGATATCCTTTCCTCCCTCGGAAACGGATACGATACTTCCATCTCCGGCGAAAAACCGCTTCTTATCGGCGGCGGAGTCGGCGTTCCTCCTCTTTATATGCTTGCGAAGGAACTTCGCAAAGAGGGAAAGGAAGTTTCCGTAATTCTCGGATTCAACACAAAAGAAGAAATCTTCTATGAAGAAGAATTCAAGGCTCTCGGCTGTGAAGTTTACGTCACCACCGTTGACGGCTCCTACGGAATCAAAGGCTTTGTAACCGAAGCGATGAAAGAAATCGATTACACCCATTTCTTCACCTGCGGACCGGAACCCATGCTCAAAGCGGTATGGAACGCTTCAAAAACTTCCGGCCAGCTCAGCTTTGAAGAAAGAATGGGCTGCGGTTTCGGAGCCTGCATGGGCTGCTCCTGCAAGACCCTCACCGGTTTCAAACGAATCTGCAAGGACGGCCCTATCATGATGAAGGAGGAGATTTTATGGAAAGATTAAAAGTAAATCTTTGCGGAATCGAAATGGATAACCCCATTATCCCCGCTTCCGGAACTTTCGGCTATGGCTATGAATTTGCCGATCTTTATGATATCAATATGCTCGGAACTTTCTCCTTCAAAGGAACCACAAAAGATCCGAGATTCGGAAACCCCACTCCGCGAATTGCGGAATGCACCGCAGGAATGATAAACGCCGTTGGTCTTCAGAATCCGGGCGTTGAAAAAGTTATCGGCGAAGAACTTCCGAAACTTGCAAAATGCTTCAATAAAAAGGTTATGGCAAACGTTTCCGGTTTTTCCGTTGAGGATTATGCCTATACCTGCGAAAAACTCGATAAATGCGACCAGGTCGGCTGGCTTGAAGTAAACATCAGCTGCCCTAACGTACATGGCGGCGGAATGAGCTTCGGAACTTCGCCCGAAGCCGCCGCAACCATTGTTAAAGCGGTAAAAGCCGTTACCACAAAACCCGTTATCGTAAAACTTTCCCCGAACGTTACCGATATCGTTGCGATTGCAAAAGCCTGTGAAGAAGCCGGCGCGGACGGTCTTTCCCTCATCAACACCCTTATGGGAATGAGAATCGACCTCAAGACCAAAAAGCCAGTTATCGCGAACAAAATGGGCGGTTTTTCCGGCCCTGCAATCTTCCCGGTTGCGGTAAGAATGGTTTACCAGGTTGCCCAGGCGGGTAAAATCCCGATCGTCGGAATGGGCGGCGTTTCCTGCGCCGAAGACGTAATCGAACTTATGCTCGCGGGCGCAACCGCCGTTCAGGTCGGCGCCGCAAACCTTGTTGATCCTTATATCTGCAGAGATATAATCAATGACCTTCCGAGAGTCATGGATAAATACGGAATCAATAATCTCAGTGAAATTATAGGAGGAGTTAAATAAAATGGGAAAAGACGTTATTATTGCCTGCGATTTTTCTTCCGCAGAAAAAACTTTCGAGTTCCTCGATAAATTCGAGGGCAAAAAACCTTTTGTAAAAATCGGAATGGAGCTTTTCTATGCGGAAGGTCCTTCCATCGTTAAAGAAATCAAAGCAAGAGGTCACAAAATCTTCCTCGACCTCAAACTCCACGATATCCCCAACACCGTTAAAAAAGCAATGGCTGTTCTTTCCGGTCTTGACGTTGATATGACCAACCTTCATGCAAGCGGAACCTGCAGAATGATGGAAGCCGCAATCGAAGGCCTTACCAGACCCGACGGCACCAGACCTCTTCTCATTGCGGTAACCCAGCTTACTTCCACCGACCAGGAAGCAATGGAAAACGACCTTCTCATCAAAGAACCCCTTCCGGAAGTTGTTATGCACTATGCCCAGAATGCTAAAAAAGCAGGTCTCGACGGTGTTGTTTGCTCCCCGCTCGAATCCAAAAAAGTTCATGATTCCTGCGGCGCTGAATTCATCACCGTAACTCCCGGCGTTCGCTTTGCTGACGGAGACAAAGGCGACCAGAAACGTGTTATGACCCCTGCTGACGCAAAAGCGATCGGTTCCGATTATATCGTAGTAGGAAGACCTATCACCGCTGCGGAAGACCCGGTTGCGGCTTATGAACGCTGCGTAGCAGAATTTGTTGACTGATAACAGATACATAAAAAGGAGAAAGAAAAATGGAAGCTTATAAAAGAGAATTTATCGAATTCCTCCAGAGCGCAGGAGTTCTCAAATTCGGTGATTTCACCGCAAAATCCGGCAGAAAAATCCCCTATTTCGTAAACGCAGGTATGATCAAAACCGGCGACCAGATTTCCAAACTCGGCGAATTTTACGCAAAAGCATATTTTGACAAACTCGGCAAAAAAGAAGCTGTTCTCTATGGTCCTGCCTATAAAGGTATTCCGCTTTCCATTTCCGCAGCGGTTGCTCTTTCCAAAAACGGACTTGACGTTCCTTTCTTCTTCAACCGCAAGGAAGTTAAAGACCACGGCGAAGGCGGCACTTTCGTAGGTTATATTCCCCAGGCAGGTGAAGAGATCGTTATTATCGAAGACGTTATCACCGCCGGAACCGCAATCCGCGAATCCATGGAGATCCTCAGCCAGCTTGAAGGCACCAAAGTTATCGCAACCTTCATCATGGTAAACCGCAAGGAAAAAGGCCAGACCGAAAAAGGCGCAATGGAAGAAATTGCGGAACAGTTCGGCTTCCCGGTATATTCCGTTGTTGACGTTTATGATATCATCGAATTCCTTGAAGAAGACCCGGCAAACGAAGAAAACGTAACCAGAATCAAAAACTATCTTGCAGTTAACGGAGCAAAATAAATGAGCAATCTTATTGATATTCTTGATCTTTCCGTCGAAGAAATCGACGACCTTATTTCCGTTGCAAACGATATCATTGAAAACCCCGGAAAATATGCAAAAGCCTGCGAAGGAAAAATCCTTGCGACCCTTTTCTTCGAACCTTCCACCAGAACCCGCCTGAGTTTTGAATCTGCAATGCTCAGCCTCGGCGGATCCGTTCTCGGCTTTTCCGAAGCCGGAAGTTCTTCCACCGCAAAAGGCGAAAGCTGCGCAGACACTATCCGCACCGTCAACTGCTATGCGGATATAATCGCGATGCGCCATCCGAAGGAAGGCGCACCCATTGTTGCGGCAAAAGCTTCCCGAATTCCGATAATCAATGCGGGCGACGGCGGACATTTCCACCCCACCCAGACTCTTACCGACCTTCTGACCATCAGCCGCCATAAAGGCAGACTCAACGACCTTACCATAGGTATTTGCGGCGACCTTAAATTCGGAAGAACCGTTCATTCCCTTATTGCCGCTTTTGCAAGATATACCGGAATCAAATTCGTTCTCATCTCTCCGGAAGAACTCTGCGTTCCGGAATATGTAAAGACCGAAACTCTTGATAAAAAAGGAATCCCTTATAAGGAAGTCCGTACCCTTGAGGAAGCAATGCCGGAACTGGATATCCTCTATATGACCAGAATCCAGAGAGAGCGTTTTGCGGATCCCGCAGAATATGAAAGACTTAAAAATTCCTTCGTGCTCGATCTTCCGAAACTTGAAAACGCAAAACCCGATCTTTGCATAATGCATCCGCTCCCCAGAGTCAACGAAATTTCCACCAAGGTCGATAATGACCCCAGAGCCTGCTATTTCGACCAGGCTCTTTGCGGAAAATATATCAGAATGGCGCTTATCCTCAAGCTTCTTGCGGAAACTCCGATGCTTCTTTCCGAAGATTCGGAAACCGAGCAGGAAGAGATGCTCATCAACAAAGTTTTCTGCGAAAATCCCCGCTGCATAACTTCCATTGAGCAGGAAATCGACCATATTTTCCATTACACCGATAAAGAAAACGGAATCTGCCGCTGCGCTTATTGCGAAGCACAGAAAAAGATTTAAAACCCCGTGCTCAAAAAAACAAACCAAGTCGGAGGCCAAGCGGTCTTAGGAAGACAACTCTGCCTTTCAACTCCTTGGCTCACAGAACGACATGGCTACGATCCGACTTCATATTTTCCATTACACCGATAAAGAAAACGGAATCTGCCGCTGCGCTTATTGTGAAGCACAGAAAAAGATTTAAAACCCCGTGCTCAAAAAAACAAACCAAGTCG
>JAZQBJ010000189.1:0-2717 GCA_045545715.1 Oscillospiraceae bacterium | reverse complement strand
CCACAGCCCGACATGCCTCCGACCCGCCTAAAAACAAAAAATCCCCCCGCCTTTTTTGGCGGCTGCACCTCTTAAAAATCAGACAAGGCTCGCATAAATTTTATATTCTCCGGTTCCGACGTCGATTTCAACCGCAAGATAAATAATACCTTTTGTCACCTTTTCGGAAATAAAAACACTTTCCGCCGGAATCGTATAGTTTCCGTTTTGGGCGTCCCCGGCCATTGGAAGATAAACTCCGGATTTAAGATCTTCCGGGGTAATGGTTTTTGAAAGATTTATCACATAGTAATCGTCTTTTGTATAACACCCCTCAAAATCTCCCTCAACCCAAAATGCGTTGAGAATTTCTTTTTCGGCAGAAGAACAATCGAAAAGAACAACAGAAACCGAGTCCTCTTCAAGGGTTATTTCAATACTGCGTTTTTTGTTTATCTGTTCTTCGATAAATTCAACGTCATCGTTTCCGCCGCCGGTGTTCGGGTTATTTCCCGCAGAGGGGACTGCCCCGGAAGAACTTGCAACGGAAGAACTTACTTCGATATGTTCTTTAATATCGTCAAGCTCCTCTTTTGCCGTGAATGAAAATTCCGTAAAATAATCCATCAGAGCATTGACTACCGCGTTTTCATCAAGAACGGTTCCGTCCTCCGGAGCTTCTTCCGGTACAGGTTCTTCAGCTCTTTCCTTTTGCTCTGAAGAATTCGGATCCATTTCCGCTTCGACGGCACATTCCGGTTCAGGTTCGGCTGCATCCTGATTTTTGCTGTTAAAAATGTCAGCAAGCATCATCGGAGCCTCTGCGTTTTCCCTCGGAACTCCACCCGAAATTGCGTTTGCTGCAATAGGAACGCTTACACAGATAAGAACAACGGCAGCCGCAGCCGCGATATATTTTGAATATTTTTTGAAAGGAACCGTGTTTGCTTTTTCTTTTTCCGCTTTTTCAAAAATGCTTTGAGCATCGGGAATTTCCGGAATTTTAATTTTTTCATCAAGCTTCCTGAATTCCGCTTCCAAAATATGCTCAAAGGCTTTTTCGTCATGCTCAGCCATTGTTCTCACCTCCTAACATTTCTCTTAATTTTGCATATGTACGGTGAAGTTTTGAACTTACCGTACCCTGGGGTTTTCCGATCATTTCGGCAATTTCCCTGTTTGTATAACCATGGAGCACCGAAAGAACAACGATCATTCTTTCTTCTCCCTCAAGTTTTGAAAGCGCAGAAGCAAGACTTGCGCTTTCCGAAATATCCTCTTCAATATTTTCCGAACCCTGTGACGGGGTTTCTATAAGATCATCAAAATTATATATTCCTCTTCGCTTTATAACATCCGAAATTTCTTTCTTGCATCTTACGCTCAGAATCCTGAAAGCCCAGGAACCGAAAGAAGAAGGATCCCGGAGTTTTCTGATCCCTTTCCAGATTTCAACAAATGTATCCGAAACAACGTCCGCGGCTTCTTCCGCGTCGCCGATAGTATATAAAGCAAATTTATAAAGATCATTATAGCAGGAATAATAAAGATCGGAAAAAGCGTCCCTGTCACCTTCTGACGCTTTAATAACCAAATCAATATTCACTTTCATAACCACACCACCAATCATGGCTATCATTATAATAGTGCGAGAAAATCGCAGTTTTGTTGCATAAAAACAAACTTTTTTCAAAAAAATTTGTATTATAAAGATTATAGCGCAAAATTATGAATAAATATATTCTTTTTCGGAATATTTGTTGAGAAAGTCAAAAAAATATATAAAAAAAGCCCGCATTGCGGGCTTTTTTTATTTCTTTAAAATTCATCCATTTCCGTAAAAACAACACCGCTTGAAGTTGTAACACCACCATAGATTTTGTCATCAAATCTTCCCGTGCTCATGTAATGCTCAAGCATTCCCTTGGCAGTAAAAGGCATATCCTTTTTGAGCACGTCATCGTAATCCACCCATTCAAGTTTTCCTTCATCGCAATCGGTTTTGAGCAGCACATTTTCTTTCAAATCAGCAAAGAAGTAATAATTCTGACGGATTTCTCCGTTTTTGTTGCGGAGAGTAACATATTTGAACTTAAGGTTATCGATATCGTGTTCAGAAATTCCTATTTCTTCGCTCATTTCACGAAACATTGCACAGCGAGCATCATTAAGTTCATCTTTTTCAAAATGTCCGCCTATTCCGCACCATGAAGGCGCAACAACCCTTGAACCAACCCTATAAAGCATCAGCATTTTTCCGTTTTGGGAAAGATAAATTGCCGTCATATTGCGAAGTTTGCCTTCCAATCAAATCTGTCCTTCTTAAATTACTAACACAATTATATATCAAATATAAAAAATTGCAACAAAAAAAGCACACCATTTGGTGTGCTTTGTTGCGGCATCGACCTATTTTTCCGGGAGGCTGCCCTCCAAGTATCTTCGGCACAAACGAGCTTAACTACTGTGTTCGGAATGGGAACAGGTGGATCCTCGCTGTAATAAACACCGCATATATTGGTGACCCGAGAGGGATTCGAACCCTCGTTGCCGGCGTGAGAGGCCGGAGTCTTAGGCCACTTGACCATCGGGCCGGATTGGTGCACCATCAGGGACTCGAACCCGGGGCCCGCTGATTAAGAGTCAGCTGCTCTACCAACTGAGCTAATGGTGCGGATTTCAAAGGCAGACCATAGGAAAACCCTCAAAACTGAAAAAGACGCAAATGAAAGAATAAT
>JAZQBJ010000188.1:0-4861 GCA_045545715.1 Oscillospiraceae bacterium | reverse complement strand
GCGTGTTCGGGGCTCATTACCATATAGGTTGCGCCGAAAAGGGTGTCGCAGCGGGTGGTATAAACGGTGAGAACGTCGCCGAGGGTGGTGTTGAAGTTAACTTCCGCGCCGGTGGAGCGACCAATCCAGTTTTTCTGGGAAGTTTTGACTCTTTCGATATAATCGACTTCGTCAAGGTCATCGATAAGGCGCTGGGCATATTCGGTGATTTTGAGCATCCACTGGGATTTGACTTTATGGACAACTTCGCTTCCGCAGCGTTCACAAACGCCGTTTACTACTTCTTCGTTCGCAAGAACAACTTTGCAGCCGGTGCACCAGTTTACGTTTGCCTCTTTTTTATAAGCAAGGCCGCGTTTGAAAAGCTGGATGAAGATCCACTGGGTCCATTTATAATAGTTGGGGTCGGTGGTGTTGATTTCTCTGTCCCAATCGAAGGAAAGTCCGAGGGATTTGAGCTGGGCCTTAAAATGGTCAACGTTGTTTTTGGTTACGATTTCGGGGTGGATATGGTTTTTGATCGCAAAGTTTTCGGTGGGAAGACCGAAAGCGTCCCAGCCCATGGGATAAAGGACGTTATAGCCCTGCATTCTCTTTTTTCTGGAAACAATATCCAAAGCGGTGTAGGAACGGGGATGTCCTACATGAAGTCCCTGTCCGGAAGGATAGGGGAATTCAACAAGTCCGTAGAATTTGGGCTTGGTGTAATCGGTGGTTGCGGCATAGGGTTTCTTTTCGTCCCAGATGTCCTGCCACTTCTTTTCAATTGCGGCATAATCATAGCCTTTCATTTTTCGGTTCCTCCAGTTTAACTAAAATGCGCCCCTTATTAAAGGGGAGAGGGCCACATCGCGTAAGC
This sequence comes from Oscillospiraceae bacterium, assembly GCA_045545715.1. Taxonomy (GTDB): domain Bacteria; phylum Bacillota; class Clostridia; order Oscillospirales; family Ruminococcaceae; genus UMGS1668. The sequence goes on along the minus strand of JAZQBJ010000188.1, from coordinate 4,002 downwards.
GGTGGCGAGGGGATTCTTTTTTTGTGCTGAGCTTTTTGTTGTGGCGGAAATCTTTACAGAATCCCTCCACCGTGCGTACCGCAACGGTCACCCTCCTTTTAGACAAGGGAGACAATAAAAAAATCCCGTCTTTCGCAAAAACGAAAGACGGGAACATAATTTTACCCGCGGTACCACTTTCTTTGGCGCGCAAAAACGCGCCCGGCTTGGAATCATATAACGGTGAAAACCGTCCGGTTTTACTTTTGCGGAAAACCGCAATTTCCTCCGGCTGCTCGAAAGTGAGTTCATCTGTTTTTCCGTTTCCGCCTTTCACCAAAACGGCGGCTCTCTTTGAACAGCAAAACAGATTACTTGTTCTTTGTCAAAGCATTTAAGCTATTTAAACACATTAAAGTTATAATAACAAGATTAAACGGGCTTTGTCAAGGGATTTTTGGCTTTTTGCAAAGAATTTGCTAAAAGAATCCCTCCACCGTGCCATACGGCAACGGTCCCCCTCCCTTTAGACAAGGGAGGCAATTATTCTTCCTCGAAGTTGATTTCCTCGATTTTTGCGTCGGACCAAAGTCTTTCAAGGGAATAGAATTCGCGGACTTCGTCGTTGAAGATATGGACGATTACGCTTGCATAGTCCATGAGGATCCAGCTTGCGGAAGCATAGCCTTCAACTCTCTGGGGAGCGATTCCGTCTTCATGGCCGAGAGCGAAATCGATATCGTCGGAAAGGGACTGGACGTGGCTTTTGTTGGTTGCGGAAGCAATTACAAAATAATCGCCGATGCTGCTGATTTCGCCGATTTTGAGCACGCGAAGTCCGATTGCTTTTTTGCTGTCAAGGATTTTTGCGATTTTAAGTGCAAGTTCTCTGGATTCCATAGATCATTTTTCCTTTCACATAGTTATGTTAACGTTTTTATATTCTTCCAAAAGCGCTTCGGTATCCTTTCCTTTCGGAAAACCGCGCCTTTCAAGGTCGCCGGCAATCCAGCGTACTCCATAAGCGATTCCCTCATCAAGGTTATAATCGGTGAGATTTCGTGTATATTCCGCATCGGGATAGTTTCTTTCTGCGCTTGTAAGGTCAGCCATATAGATGACTTTTTCAAGGATGCTCATTTTGCCGCGGCCGGAAGTGTGATACCGGACTGCGTTGAGCACGTCTTTGTCTGTGACTCCGAGATCGTGCTCGGAATAAACAGCTCCGGCAATTGAATGCCATAAAGCAGGAGATTTCATGGTGTCTTCATCAAGCTCAATTCCGGCGTTTTTTATTATCAAAAGCTGTTCCTCGTTTGTGATTCCCTTGCAGATATCATGGATAAGACCGGCAAATTCGGCTTTTTCCGGATCTGCACCATATTTTTCGGCAAGAAAAACGGCTCTTTTTGCAACATTAAGGGAATGAATGTATCGGTGCTCATTCATTCGCGACTTGAGCACCGATTTAAGTTCTTCTTCCGTAAGGTTGCAGAATTTCAGAGTATCCATCATTCTGTCGGTTCCTCTTCCGGAGGATAGGTCGCTATTGCTTCCACCGCTGCGGGAAGATAGAATCCGCGGCCGCTGTCGATAACTCTGGAATCGGTTTCGGAAACAGCAAAAGTGATATAGAAGCAATCTTCATAAGCACCATAGAAGTTGAGGTTTATGATTCCGTTTTCGCGGAGCATGATGCTGTGGAAATATCCGGCTTCTTCCGCGATGAATTCAAGTTCTTCTTCGGTTGCGTCGGGGTAATATTTTGCAAGAAGCTCATCGGTAAGTCCCTGTTTATAGATTATATCGATAACGTCGGAACCGGCTTCATATTTGCGAAGGTCTGCGCGGCGAAGGGAATCGTCTGCGCCGTATTCGTAAAACTCTCCGTTTTCAAGATAGAACCAGTATTTTTTGGTTGTGGGTTCTTCGGCTTTTGCAAGTTCCTCTTCTTCATAATAATCATAGGAAGTGAATTCGGCGGTAAAATCGACCCCGCCCTGATACTCAAGGTTCGAGAACATTCCGGAAACGGCGGTTTCGTAAACCTTGCTGTTTTCAATTCCGAAAACATAAGTAAGACCGTCGTCATAATTTTCCGCAAAGAGGAAGGTGGTTCCGTCAACAACAACAAGTTCCGGGTTCTGCCATTTTCCGCTTTCGTTAAGTTCCGCGGCATAGTTTTCATTTACATACCAGATAACGCCTTCAAGATATTCCGCTCCGGCTTTTCCGCAAAAAGCAAAAGCCTCAAAAGTTCCGTCGCCGTCAAAATCGTCGAACTGGAACCAGACTGTCTGGCCTTCGCTGTATTCGCCGAGTTTGTCGCGGATGACCTCTTCGGTGTCGATGCTTTCAAGTTCGCGGCTTACATCAACTTTTCCGACAAGGTCATCAAGAAAAGTTTCATAGCTTTCCTTCCAGCCGCCGGAACATGCGGTAAGACAAAGCATCATAAAAACTGCCGTCAATACTGAAAGTATGATTGTTTTTTTAAGCATTTTTTGCCTCCTGAATCAGTTATAGTAAAGATAATGATCCCAGATGTAATCATCAACGCCTTCCGGAACCATTGACGAAATATCGTCGGAACGGCGAACCGTTTCCCGGACGGAAGTTGAGGAAATATCTTTTACGTCGATGGGAACTATCTTTACTTCTGCGCCGTAACTGCGAAGAACGGCGGCTTCCGCCTCAAGGGCGGAATCATCTTCCCAGTTTCTTGCGGCAACCGCAAGAACAGCTTCGTCGGTAATTTTGTGCCAGGCATACCAGCGCTGGAAGTAAAGCAGCATATCACCGCCCATGAGAAGGAAAAATTCGTCATCCGGATAAATTTCCCTGAGTTGGGAAATGGTATCCGCCATATATCCTTCGTCCTCGCGCTTTATTTCAATGTCGGAAACCTCAAAGCCCTCGAGTTTTCCGAAAGCAAGGTTGCACATGTTCATTCTGTGCTCCGAAGGAGTCATGGCAAGTCCTTTTTTATGGGGAGGCTGGTAAGCCGGGATAACAATGATTTTATCAAGAGAAAGTTCTTCTTTAAAGGTAAGGGCGGCGTTTACATGGCCGACGTGAACGGGATCGAAACTTCCTCCGTAAATACCGATTTTCATAGTTTCTCCTTAGGGAAGAATGATTTTGGGTTCTTTAAGGTTGCGTTTATAAACGACAAATTTTCTGCCGATTACCTGGACGGCCTCGCAGCCTCTGATTCCGTTCATAACAAGTTCGATTGCTTCCTTTGAGGAAACGGGGGAAGTTTCAAGAACGGAAACTTTTACGATCTCTCTTGCATCAAGAGCTTCGTCAACGTTTTTAATAAGTGCTTCGGTAACGCCTTCTTTGCCAACCTGAAGAATGGAAGGGATTCCGTTTGCAAGAGAGCGAAGATAAGCGCGCTGTTTGGTAGTGATCATTGATGTTTCTCCTTATTATATATTAACTTTTTGTGGTTTTCGTGTTTCAGTCAAAAATTGCCTTTGCAAAGGCTTCCGGGTCGAAGGGCTGAAGATCTTCCGCCTTTTCGCCCACTCCGATGAATTTTATCGGAATATCAAGTTCTTTTCTGATTCCAATAACAACGCCTCCTCTGGCGGTTCCGTCGAGTTTCGTAAGAACGATTCCGGTTATGGGGCAGGCGTTTCCGAATTCCCTTGCCTGGTTAAGAGCGTTCTGGCCGGTGGTTCCGTCAAGAACAAGAAGGGTCTCAACGGAAGATTCCGGAGCTTCTCTTTCGATAACTCTGCCGATCTTTGCAAGCTCGTCCATAAGACCTTTTTTGTTCTGAAGTCTTCCTGCGGTGTCGCAGATTATAACGTCGGCTTTTCTTGCCTTGCCTGCGGCAATTGCGTCAAAAACGACCGCGGCCGGATCGGAACCTTCGGAATGTTTTATAAGTTCCGCACCGCATCTTTCGGTCCAGACTTCAAGCTGGTCAATTGCGGCAGCACGGAAGGTATCCGCCGCGGCAACAACAACTTTTTTGCCTTCGTCCATAAAGTTTTTTGCGAGCTTTCCGAT